>JBKEEC010000169.1:0-16081 GCA_047975785.1 Sphingomonadaceae bacterium
GTTTCAGGGGCAGTATTGCGTTCAAGATCAGGCGCGATGGCAACCACCACACCGATAACCAGAATACCAAAAATTGCGAAACGGGTCACCATAGGCGAGTTATAGCACTGGCCCGATTAAGCCATGGTAAACCCGGTGTCCGATTCCACCTTTCCATTCCAGCATGGATTATACCAATGCGCGATAAGCTTGACTCATGATAAGCTTGCCTCATCACCCATTGGTCAAGCCCGCGCAGATCCTGAGTGTTTCAAGCTGCTGATGCGTCAGCATCATTGCAGTCTGGTATTATGCGCCATCAAATGTCGGCACCAGAGATTTATTCCGCCGTCCAGCCGCCATCCACGACAAGGCTGGTCCCCGTCATCAGGGCAGAGGCATCGGAAGCAAGAAACACCACCGCACCCATCAGATCTTCCACCTGACCAATGCGCCCCAGCTTGATCTTTTCGAGCACGCTGGTCCTGAAGGCAGCATCTTCAAAAAACGGCTTTGTCATGGGTGTTTCGATAAAGGTGGGCGCAATGGTATTGGAGCGGATATTGTGCGGCGCAAGATCCAGCGCAAAGGCCTTGTTCATACCCTCCATCGCCCATTTGCTCGCGCAATAGAGACTGCGGTTCGGCCCGCCAACATGGCCCATCTGGCTGCCCATATGGATGAGGGAGCCTGGTTCACCTGCTTCCATCAGCCTTTGTGCACAGGCCTGAGCAACAAAAAAAGCTGATTTGACATTCAGGCTCATCACCGCGTCAAAATCATCCTCGCTTGCTTCCCACATCGGTTTGGGCCGGTTGGTTCCGGCATTATTCAGGAGAATATGGAAAGGTTCGTGCGACCCGAAAAAGGCACGAACAGCATCAAGGTCAGACACATCAAGAATAGCCGCTTTTGCACCCTTGCCAATCGCCTGCGCCCCGGCATCAATCTCGCTTGCCGTGCGGGCGGCCAGTGTCACCTCGGCCCCCGCTTCAGCCAGCGCCGCAGCAGCGGCAAGGCCAATACCCCGCCCCGCCCCTGTTACCAGAGCGCGTCTGCCATCAAGACGAAACGAAGGCGTTGCGGGAATGTCTGCCATTATGCCACCGTTTCTGCGGTTGGTTCAGCCGTCCCGGCATAGGGAACATTACGCCTGCCATAGCGACGCACACGGACATTGGCCTGTTCGCCATGCCCGGCAAAACCTTCCAGCGCGCACAGGCGCGAGCAATATTCACCAATCAGGGCAGAAGCCTCGTCTGTCAGCACTTTCTGATAGGTGCAGGTCTTGATGAATTTGCCAACCCACAGCCCGCCCGTATAGCGCGCAGCCTTTTTGGTCGGCAACGTGTGGTTGGTTCCGATTACCTTGTCGCCAAAGGCCACATTGGTTCGCGCTCCCAGGAAGAGCGCACCGTAATTGGTCATGTTTTTGAGGAAATAATCCGGGTCGGCAGTCATTACCTGCACATGCTCGGAGGCGATATCATCGGCGATCTGTACCATTTCCTCGTAGCTTTCGGCAACAATCACTTCGCCATAGGTTTCCCATGCCTTGCGGGCATGGTCAGCCGTGGGAAGAATCTCCAGCAGGCGGTCAATCTCTTTCATTGTCTCGCGCGCGAGTTTTTCCGAATTGGTCAGCAGGACGCCGGGGCTATCCGGGCCGTGCTCCACCTGTCCAAGAATATCTGTTGCAGCTAGCTCGGCATCACAGCCCGTTTCATCGGCGATAATCAGCGTTTCGGTAGGTCCGGCGAACAGGTCAATCCCGACCCGGCCAAACAATTGTCTTTTCGCCTCGGCAACAAAGGCATTGCCGGGACCGACCAGAATATCGACCGGATCAATTGTCTGGGTGCCGATGGCCATGGCGCCAATCGCCTGAATGCCTCCCAACGCATAAATCGCATCCGCACCGGCCATTGCCTGCGCCGCAACAATGGCACGCGCGGGCTTGCCCTTAAATGGCGGGGCACAGGTAATCACGCGGCCAACACCGGCCACCTTGGCGGTAATCACGCTCATATGCGCACTGGCGAGCAGGGGGTATTTGCCACCCGGCACATAACATCCGGCAGAATTGAGCGGGATATGCTTATGGCCCAGCACCACACCGGGCAGGGTTTCCACCTCGACATCCAGCATCGAATCGCGCTGGATCTGCGCAAAATTGCGCACCTGTGTCTGCGCAAATTCAATATCCTTGCGCTCTTGCGCGCTCAGACTCTCAACGCAGGCGTCAATTTCTGCCTGCGAAAGACGATAATCCTCGCGGTCCCAATTATCGAATTTGACCGACATTTCACGCAGCGCATCATCGCCCCGCTTTTCAATATCTGCCAGCGATGCCTCGACAATATCGCGCACCTTGCGATCAGCATCAGCTTTTGCCTCTGCTGTTGCGCCTCGTTTAAGCCAGAATGCCATGGGGAATCCTCATCAGTTGCTTGTCTTCAAAAACGCCATGCCCCGGAACGGGCCATTCGACCAATGCAATCTATGGATGCCAACCTATCGACCCAATCCCGTTGCCCTTCCCCTGCAGGAACGATAACCCTCAGGCCTGAATTATAGAATGGGAGATTGTATGCGCCTTGCAAGTCTGAACAATGGCACGCCTGATGGACAATTGGTAATAATCTCGCCCGATGGCACGCATTATGCTCCGGCACCGGTGCCAACATTGCAACATCTTATGGAAAACTGGGAAGCCAATGCGCCTGCACTGGCTGCTGTCACTGATTTTCCGGTCCCGCTCGATACGGCGCAGCTTGCCGCCCCCATGCCGCGGGCCTGGCAATGGCTTGATGGTTCGGTCTATGCCAGCCATGGCGAGCTGATGGACAAGGTGATTGGAGTCAGCAAGGACAAGGTCGATCATCCGCTTATGTATCAGGGTGTGTCCGATACATTCTATGGCCCGCGTGCCGATGTGCCCATGGTGGATGAAGCACTGGGCATCGACTTTGAAGGCGAATTCGGCATTATTGTCGATGCTGTGCCTGCCGGTGTCACCGCGCAGGAAGCGCGCAAACATATTCGCCTTGTCGTCCAGATCAATGACTGGTCCCTGCGCGCATTGGCCGGGCCGGAAATGAAAACCGGTTTTGGCTGGCTTCAGGCCAAGCCTCCCTGTGCCATGGCCCCCTTTGCCATCACGCCGGACGAACTGGGCGCAGCATGGAAAAACCACCGCCCCTGCCTGCATTTGCGGGTAAGCTGGAATGGCAAGCAATTTGGCGATGCCTTTGGCGAGCCGATGGAATATGGCTTTGATGAACTCGTCGCCCATGCCGCCCGCACGCGCAATCTGGTAGCAGGAACGGTGATCGGGTCGGGCACCGTGTCCAACCCCAATTTCCGCGAAGTCGGCTCCTCCTGTATTGCCGAACGGCGCGGAATTGAAATTGTCGATGAGGGCGAGCCGAAAACCGGCTTCATGAAATATGGCGACAGCGTGCAAATGGAAGCCCATCTGCCCGATGGAAGCCTGCCCTTTGGCGTAATTGATCAGAAAGTAATAAAAGCATGAGCGAGATTCTCTCCGATTCCGGCCTGCCGCCTGTTCAGCGCGTTGTTACTGGCCATAATGAACATGGCCGCGCCATCTTTAAATCCGAAGATGTCACCCCGACAAAAATGGTGCCATCGGGCGATGCCAGCTTTCTGCTGATCTGGACGACAGATAGCGTTCCGGCTGACAATAACGACGAAACAGACGGACGCGAGCGCGATGCCGGGCTGACCCTCAATCAGGGGTCCGTCATCCGCATTGTCGATATGCTGCCGGGCAAGCAAAGCCCGATGCACCGGACCAATTCGATTGACTACGGCATTGTGCTGGAAGGCGAGATAGAACTGGAACTGGAAGACGGTGTGAAAAAGACCGTGCGACAGGGCGGTATCATCATCCAGCGTGGCACCAACCATCTGTGGCGTAACACCACCGACAAGGTATGCCGGATTGCCTTTATCCTGATCGAAGCACCCGCCTATCTGCATAATGGCCAGCCTCTGCCCGAAGACAAGCCGGATTGATTGGCCGGAAAGATGGATCTGTTTTCCCTCGCAGGCAAACGCGCCCTCATCACCGGCTCCACCCGCGGGATTGGCCGCGCCATTGCCGAAGCGATGATTGCTTCGGGGGCGAGGGTGATAATCTCCAGCGAAAGCGAAGAGGATACGCAGCGCGTCGCGAGCGATCTGGGACAGGCGGGCATTACCGCCGATGTCACGGATGACCAGGCGCTTGCCGCGTTGGTCGACCGGGCGATAGCGGAACTGGGCGGGCTGGATATCCTGGTATGTAATGCCGGGATCACCGGCAGGCCCGGCCCCTTTGCCCAGATTGATATGACGGATTTTGACCGGGTGATGGCGCTAAACCTGCGATCCCAGGTGGTTTTGTCCAATCTCGCTTTGCCACATATTGCTGATGCTGGCGGCGGCTCCGTAGTGCTGATAGCCAGTATTTCCGCCCTGCGCGGCAATGGTGCGATCAATGCTTATGCGTTGAGCAAGGCAGGCGTGGTCCAGCTTGCACGCAATCTGGCGGTGGAATGGGGGCCGCGTAATGTGCGCGTCAATGCTATTGCACCCGGTTTTATCGCCACTGAGCTCTCCGCCCCGCTCATGATGAATCATGACTTCATGCAGCGCCGGATGCAGATGACCCCGCTGCGGCGTCCAGGCGAAGTCGAGGAAATCGGCGGCGTCGCTGCATTTCTTGCCTCTCCGGCAGGCGCTTTCATGACCGGGCAGACGCTGGTGGTGGACGGCGGGACGGTGATTACTGACGGGAGCTGAATTTCTTTTTCGTCCTCCTCACCACGTCCATCTCACCATGCCGCCTTCACCATGCGGTTGCGCCGGCATCTACGGCAAAATCAGCGCCGGTTACGTAACGGGCCTCGTCGCTGGCAAGCCAGGTAGCGCAGTAGGCGATGTCCTTTGGCTCGCCCAGCAGCTTGACCATATTTTTCTCCAGCACTTTTTGCCTGAAACCCGGATCAGCCTCCATGTGACGTTCGGTTGCAGCGGTAAGTATGAAACCCGGCGCGATAGTATTGGCGCGGATATTATGTGGCGCACCCTCCATGGCGAGTTGCCGGGTCATGGCCAGCACCCCGCCCTTGCCCGCACAATGCGCCAGAGCGGGCGAGCCTTCCAACGCATGGCGCGCATTGGCACTGGCAAAATTGATAATGCTCGCCGCCCCACTTGCTTTCAGCAAGGGCCATGCCGCGCGGGTGGGCAAGAAAACAATATCCAGCTCACCTGCCAGCGTGATTTTCCAGTCTTTGTAAGACAGGGTTTCTATCCAGTCGAAAATGGCAAAAGCAGCAGCATTTAGCAGAATATCCACTTTGCCATGTTCTGCGCCAATATCTGCCATTAGACTGGTAATGGCATCTTCATCCAGCAGGTCACACTCCCGGTCGGCCCCCTGACGATCCACACCGATCACCTGCGCCCCTTGCGCGCGGAACATTTCTGCACAGCCCTTGCCAATGCCGTTGCCCGCGCCGGTTACAATGGCCAGTTTGCCGGCAAGTCGTTTACCCATGCGTTGCTGCTCCCGATACGCCTTCAATACCGCGGCGATATTTCCCGATCAGCGCAATTCCCACGCCAATCGCCGCGCCTACCGCCAGCGCGGAAAATGCCGAAAACAATCCGCCAAATTGCTGAGAGAAATACGTGACCACAAGCGGGCACAGGAACTGCCCGGCGGTAAAGGCCCCGGTCCACATCCCTGCCCCGCGGCTCCGCACAGCAAAGGGCAGAATGCTCATGGCCCAGGTTACAAGGCTGGGCAGAAGCATACCCGCTCCGATCTGGTTGATAAAACAGCCAACCAGAAACAGAGCCGGACTGTGGGAATATCCCATAATGCTGAAACCGACTGTCAGAATGGCAAATTCACAAATCAGCAGACGTTTGATCGGCGTGGACGCAATCTGCGAGAAAATAAGTGTCCCCAGCGGAACGCCAATGCTGGCAACCGAAGTCCAGAATCCGGTTTGCGCAGGATTTTTCCACCCCAGCGCATCCAGCCCGACCGGAGCCTGAATCTGCACGGTATAAAAGAATATCGAACCATAAACAGTAATAGCAATAATGGTCAGCATTCGCGCCCACGGAAATCCTTCCCAACTGGAATTATGCGGTGCCTGATCCGCTTCTTCATCGGGGTGTGCATCACTTGATGGTTCCCATGTAAACAGGATAACCAGCACCATCATCAGAAGAGCCGAGCCATACACCCAGAACGGTGTTCGCCAGCCGAACTGGCCCAGTTGCCCTCCAATATTAAAAAACAGCAACGCCGAAACCGAGGCAAAGGCCGTTTGTGCCGAAAGCCATTTGTCGCGCTTTTCAGCCGTAAAATAATCGCCAATCATGGTAGTGGTCATCACCATGATAAATGCTTCAGCAATGCCTACGCCTATCCGGGAAATCAGTATGGCGGTCAAATCCTGCAGGAAAACCGGCATGATGCCGACAATGGCATAGACCACAAAAGAGCCAATCAGCAGCCGGCGACGCCCGAAATAATCTCCCAGCATCCCGGCCAGGGGCGAGAACAGTGCCACGCACAGGGCCGGAACAGTAAGCACCATGGGCACCCAGTATTCATAGCCCGGAACATGGCTGAACTCTTCCAGCAATTTTGGCAGGATCGGTGCCAGAAGCACAATCGCCATGGTAGAAAGCGTGATGGGTAACAGCAGCGAAAAGCCGGTAATGAAGCCCGCCTCATGCTGGCGGCTTGCCGAATGTGGAGACACCTATCCCGATCCTTTTATTTGTTTGGTCCCTCGATGGAGGAGGGCAATCCCAAAGTAAAATTGGCGCTATCGTGCAGCACCTATCCACGCGATAAATGCCAGAGAAATGGCCCGGACAATACTGACACATGGACGGCAGCGATGCTCACCCATCGAAACTATCACTTTTTCCCTTCCCTCCCACTTGCATAGAAGAGGACTATATGACGACCCCACTCTCGCTTGACGCTGCCCTTGCCATTGCCCGCGAAACCCTGGCCGAAGGAGCAAGACGCGGCTTTGCTCCCTTATGCTGTGTCGTGCTCGATGCAGGCGGGCACACGCTTGCCCTGCTGCGCGATGAACGCGCCTCGATCTACCGGCCCGAAATCGCCACAGCCAAGGCCGCCGGCTGTCTTGGCATGGGCTTTGGCGGACGCGAGCTTGCCCGGCGGGCCGAAATGATGCCGATATTCTTCAACGGCCTGCAGGCCGCATTCCCCAAAGGGATGCTGCCCGTTCCCGGTGGAGTGCTGGTCCGGGACAATGCCGGAAATCTGCTGGGCGCCGTCGGGGTGAGCGGGGACACATCGGATAATGACGAAATCGCCGCGCTTGCGGGTATAAAAGCCGCGGGCCTTGTGGCGGAGACAGGCGCATGAGCGCCACGCTGTTTACCGATGTAAAGATCTTTGACGGATCAGGAGCCGAGCCTTTCCCCGGCGAGGTTCTGGTGCGCGATGACCGGATTGAGGCTATCGCCAAGGGGGATACCAAAGGCGCTGCAATCCTGCCCCGCGATGGCGCCATCATAATAGAAGGCAAGGGACGAACCCTGATGCCCGGCATGGTGGAAGCCCACGGGCACCTGACCTGGCCCACCAGTGTAGAGCGGGTCATCAATACCATGAAGCCTCTGCCGATTGAACAGCACACGCTGATTACGGCACAAAATGCACGAATTACACTCGATCACGGTTTTACCAGCGTCTATTCTGCCGGATCGCTGGGCGAGAAAATCGAGCCGGCCCTGCGTGATATGATTGATGGTGGCTTTCTGCCCGGTCCGCGTCTGCGCGCCTCGGCACTGGAAAAAGGTGCCGAAGGCGTAATGGGTGTTCCTGCCGGGCATGAGCCGAACCACCAGCGCGATATTCCGCATTTGCGCGAATATATATTCGAGAAAAAAGCTGAAGGCTGCGACACTATCAAATTTCTGATGTCATCCGATGATGCATTTCAGCCCGGCGGCGCGCAGACATTGATGTTCACCGAAGAAGAGGCACAGGCCATCGGCAATGCTGCGCGCGAGGCCGGCATATGGACAGCCTGCCATGCGCAGGCGGCTGAAGCTGTCAAACGCGCCTTGCGTGCCGGCTTTCGTATCATCTTCCACTGCACCTGTGCCGATGAGGAAGCACTCGACCTGTTCGAAGAAAAGAAAGACCAGTCCTTTACCGCTCCTGCCATTGGTCTGCTTTGGGCGCGCAGCTATGAAGCGCAGGATTTTGGCATTGGCCCTGCAGAGGCTGAAAAACTCGGCGCATTGCGCGGGATTGAACTGAGCCAGCAGGTGATCCCGCAAATGAAGAAACGCGGTATCCGTGTGCTGCCCGGCGGGGATTATGGCTTCCCCTATAATCCGCATGGGCGCAATGCCCGCGATCTGGAGCATTTCGTCACACTGTTCGGCTTTACCGAAAGTGAGGCCCTGCGCGCGGCAACGCAGCATGGAGGCGAGCTGATGGGTATGGAAGTTGGCCTTGTGAAACAGGGCTGGCTGGCGGATCTGCTGCTGGTGGAAGGCGACCCGACGAAGGACATCACCATCATGCAGGACAAGAACAATCTTGCCGCGATTATGAAAGGCGGCGTCTTTTACAAAGCACCCGCATAGTCCGCGACAAAGGGAGAGGTAATGGGAAAATTCTTGCGCAATTGCTGGGTTATGGCCGGGTGGAGCCACGAGATAGGCGATGCCCTTCTCCGTCGCCGGATTCTGGATGATCCCATCCTGCTCTATCGCAGGCAGGACGGCACTATCGCCGCCATGATTGACCGTTGCCCGCACCGTTTTGCCCCGCTCTCCATGGGTGAGCGCAACGGAGATGTCATCCATTGCGCCTATCACGGGCTTGCCTTTGACAGCGAAGGTGCCTGTGTTCTCAACCCATTTTCTGACTCATTACCCAAAGGGACACAAATCCGCACTTTCCCGGTAGAAGAGCGCGATGGTATTGTATGGCTGTGGCCCGCAGAAGCGGACAAGGCCGACACATCGCTCATTCCCGATTTTTCCATGCTCTTTATCGAAGGCCATGGTCCGCCGCTTTCTGGCTACACGATGATGCAGGCCAATTATGAATATGGCACCGACAATCTGCTTGATCTCAGCCATATCGAATTTGTCCATAAAGGGACTTTTGCCGGGAATGGTGTGATATTTGCCGGGGAACATGAACTGAAAGAAGAAGGCAGGCAGCTTCATTCCAACTGGTTTATGCGCGATATTGCCGCACCGCCGCACACATATGGCATTTATCCGCCCGATATGCGCTGTGATCACTGGCTGGATATGCGCTGGGACCCGCCTGCATCCATGTATCTGGCCGTCGGGGCCTGTGCGCATGGAGCCGCCCGCGATGATAATCCTGTCATTGCCCACCAGACGCATATCCTGACACCGGAGAGCGACACGACAACGCATTATTTCTGGGCCACAACCCGCGGCGGCCCGCCATCGGAAGAGGGCGATGCGATGATGCGCACCATGTTCACCCAGGCCTTTGACGAGGAGGACAAGCCCATCATCGAAGCAGCCTATCACAATATCAGCGGTGCGGATTTCTGGGACATGAAACCGGCCTTTCTCGGCATAGATGCAGGCGGCACCAAAGCCCGCCGGCTGATACAGAAACTTATCCAGCAGGAGAGCAATACCCATGGCACTATTTGAACCCTTCCCCAATTATGTCTGGAACCTTTCGGTTTCCATCGCGCTGGAAAATGGCGGCAAGATTGGCGAGATAGTCGATATTATCCAGCCACTGATGGACAAGGCCGAAGCGGGCGAAGACGCCGGCACACAGGATTTCATGAAAGAATGGGTCAAGATGGCCGACAAGCTGGTCGGCCTTGGCGAAGAAGATCTTGCACAGGGGCGTGAATTTTCCGCCGGAAACAAGTTCAAACGCTCGGCGATCTATTACCAGACCGGTGAACGGATGCAGGGCCATGGCCATCCGGGGCGCGAGGAAACCTATGACAAGGCAATCAGGAACTTCCTGCGCGGGGTAGAACTGGCTGGCGATCCGGTTGAACGGGTTGAAATTCCGTATGAAGGGACTGTGCTTTCCGCCCTGTTCCACCGCGCGCCAGGCGCAGGGCCAAAGCCCTGCGTCATGTATTGTAATGGCCTCGATTCCATGAAAGAAATGCTGTGGATGGGCGGTATACCCTATGCCAATGCCAAGCGCGGTATGCACACTCTGTGCATTGATCAGCCCGGCACGGGCGAAGCACTACGCCTCCAGAACCTGCCCGCCACACCGCATAGTGAAAAATGGGCCAGCGCCTGTATTGACTGGCTGGAACAACTCGATGAAGTGCTGAACGACAAGATCGGCCTCGTTGGTATTTCGCTCGGCGGACATTATGCACCTCGCGCAGTGGCTTACGAGCCGCGCATTGCCAGCGGAGCCGCCTGGGGCGCCAATCACAACTGGCATGAAGTGCAATACAAGCGACTTGAGCGTGAAGGCGAAAACCCCGTTCCGCATTACTGGGGCCATGTCTACTGGGTGTTCGGCGCCAGGGACAAGGATGATTTCTTTGAAAAAACCAGAGATATGAATCTCAATGGCCATATGGACCGGATCAAGGTGCCTTTCCTCGTGACCCACGGCATCAATGACCGGCAGATTTCACCTGATTATGCGCAGCAAAGCTATGACCAGCTCACCAATAGTCCGCGCCGAGAACTCAAATGGTTCACCCCGCGCGAAGGCGGTGTTGAACATGTCGGCGCAGATAATCATGCTTTCGCAGTAGATTTTATCTCTGACTGGTTCGCCGAAACCCTGGGCGGGCGGACAAAGGGCTGAAGTAAAACCATATCCTGATGAGCGCCTGGCTCATCGGGATATGGTCTGGCCCGCCGGCACCTGAGCGAAATCAATACGAAATCAATTCCGTATGCATCAGCATGAGCGGGATTGAGTATAATTTCTGGAACCGGAATGCGATGGCAATGGTTTTTCGCATTCCGGGGTTTTTCGCATTCCGGGGTTTTTCGCATTCCGGGGTTTATCACATTCCGGGGTAAGGATGTAAAAAGATCAGAAGGGTGCAGAAAGCCTGTGCAATGCGCCACCGATCAGGCCGCCAACCTCTTCCGGCCCTGCCCCGTTCAGTTGGGCGTTACCAATGGCGATACTGCTTTCGACAATATCCCTGCACCGCTCAAACCGGCGTTCTTCATAAGCTTCAAGGGCAGCTTCGGCACTATCCGCCTTCGCCAGTTCCTGCGCCAGTACAATAGCACTTTCCACGGCCATGCCCGCACCCGTTGCAAGATGCGGGGTGGTGGCATGAACGGCATCACCCAGCAGGACAATCCGCCCCATAGACCATGGACGCGGCTGGATTTTTGCCGCAAGTGGCCGGTAATTGATCCAGTCATCGCGGGTCATATTATCGCGAATCCAGCCGGCATTATGGCCAAACCCTTCGAGATTGGCTTTCAGGTTCTGGAATAATTCCTCATCATCAAAATGCTTTTTTCGCCGCACATGCGGGGTCAGCATCCACATATAGACAGCGTCCTCGCCACAGGCAGTAATCCCGGCCGGATACTTGCCACCGAAATAGAACTCACCCCGTTCAAGGCCGGGCGGACGACGGATGGATATACGCCAGCAGCCCTGCCCGGTTGGCTCCGGGTCACCCATATGAGGGAAGGCCATTTCCCGGATGCAGGAACGCACACTGTCTGCCCCGATGACCAGATCATAGCGGCCCTTTGTTCCGTCTGAAAAGCTGACATCCACACCGCCTTTGCCATTGGCATCTGCGCGATTGTCCAGGCCATCCACCGTAAGGCCAAGGCGAACATTCAGACCAAGACCCCGGATACGCTCCTGCATGATGTGATGCAGCACAGGGCGCATGATCCCGCCGGTTGCCGGAAGGCCCTCTTCCAGTGCAGGTTCATCCAGTTCATTGAGCAGCACACCATCAAAGCGGTATATTTTTGATCCATTGGTAATCGCCCCTTGCGTGGCGATATCGTCTACCATGTCCAGATGCCTGTAGGCCCGCAGCGTTGGCCCCGTAATCGTAATCCCCGCTCCGTAAACGCGCCAGTCCGGGTCAAGGTCAATAATATCAACCTTCACCCCGCGCCGGGCCATGGAAATCGCGGTAGCCATTCCACCAATTCCGCCGCCAACAATCAGGGCATTGGATATGCTGTCGATCTGTTTTGTCTCACCCATTGTCGCACTCTGTTTTTTTACACGTATGGCAACACTGCCTGCAGATAGATCCAATGACAAATCACATTGATGGATAGAGAAGCATCCATAAATTCGGCGGGTAAGAAAGAGCCTGTTCGACTAGACAGCCATGACTAATACTTATTTCAGGGAGAAGATTATGCGAATGTCTTTCGCAGCCCGCACCGGGTTAAGTGCTCTTGCAATTTCCATGGCCATGACCGGATTTACCCCCGCTATTGCACAGGCCAATGCACAGGCCAATGCACAGGAAAGTGACTCCAATGTCGAAGAAAGCAGCGGCGGGATTACCACCATCGTTGTTACGGCTCGCCGTCAGGAAGAGTCGATGCAAAAGGCTGCGATTGCCATTGATGCAGTATCGGGCGACGCGCTGGCTTCGGGCGGAGTGATCGATTCGCAAGGCCTTGGCAAAAGCGTGCCTTCGCTTTCCGTTACCAATGGTGGCGGCTCCAATACCTCGATCATTATTCGCGGTGTCGGCAATATTGTCAGTTCTTCCTATATCGATGCGGCGGTGACACCCAGCTATGATGGCGTGGTCATGGGCCGCGGTGCCGGCGCCTTTGGCGCAGCCTTCTATGATCTGGAACGTGTCGAGGTTCTGAAAGGGCCGCAGGGTATTTTGTATGGGCGCAACGCAACCGGCGGCGCCGTCAATATCATTCCGAAACGCCCCGAACTTGGCCATACCGGTTTTGGTTTCAATGCCAGCCTCGGCAATTATGACGCGGTCAATGTCGATGGCTACGTCAATGTTTCGCTCGGAGACACGTCAGCCCTGCGCGTTTCGGCCATGCGCCAGATTCATGACGGCTATAACCGTGATGGCACGGATGACCTCAACCGCAAGGGCGTGCGGGCTCAATTGCTGTTTGAACCCAATGATGACCTAAGTATCCGCCTTGCCGGGGATGTAACCCAGGTGCGCGGCATGGGCGCAGGTGCCAGCTATATCGGGCATTATGCAGGCCCCAATTTTATTGCCGCTCCTACCGATAACAGCGAAGGACTGAACACACCGGCTGCCAATGCCTATCGTCAGACCGTGATGGGCGCACCGGGCTTTGGCCTGCTCGACCCCATGAACCGGGAACAAATCGTTCATTACAAATATTACGGCGTCAACGCCGAGATCAATTATGAAACCGGCATCGGAACCTTCACTATCATTCCGGCCTACCGTGTTTCTGACGGTTACTCCTATTTCTCCGGACCGGCCTTCAACATGGCCTATGCCAAGGAAAAGGATGAACAATTCAGCCTTGAGGCACGACTTGCAGGCTCCGCCGGAATTATCGACTATGTGGTTGGCGGTTTCTATTTTGATGAAAGCATCGAAAATACTGGCGAATATAATCAGGAATTCGTCCTTCCGATGCAGACCTACACATCCGGCACCAAATCTATTGCCGGCTTTGGTCAGTTGACAGCCAATATTACCGATACTTTCCGCGCGGTTGGCGGTATTCGTTATACGCGTGACAAGAAGGAAATTGACGGCAGCATCACCAATTATATCGCTTTTTGCAGCCTGCCCCCTGTTCCACGGCCCGAATGCCGCGCGCCCGGTGTATTGCCGCATTTCCCGAATTTCACCGATTCAGCAACCGCATTCAACTGGCTGATTACCAATGGCTTCCTTGCTCCCGGAACGGTTCTGGATGAAAGTCTGGGCGTGCAGGTCTGGCCCAACCAAATGCTTCCGGGCGGCTTTATCCAGAGGACTACAAACTCCCCGTCAGACAGTGGCTCTTTCAGCAAGGTAACGTGGAAAGCTGGCGTTGAATATGACGTCGCGCCTGACAGCCTGCTCTATGCGCAGGTGGAAACAGGCTATCGTGCCGGTGGCTTCCAGCTTGCCGAAGGCAACACCACCTATAAGCCCGAAACAATCACCGCCTATACAATAGGCTCGAAAAACCGTTTCTGGGATAACAAGGTGCAGTTCAATGTCGAACTGTTCTACTGGAAATACAAAAACCAGCAGATCACCTATTTCACGATTGATGAAGCCACGGATACGCTGATCAATGTCACGCAGAATGTCGGTAAATCAGACATCAAGGGTTTTGATATTGACGCTATTTTCAAGCCTTTTGATAATACCACGCTGACAGGCAAGGTTCAGTATCTCGACACGAAATACAAGGATCTGCACCTGATCACGGCCCCGCCGCGTGACAATTACAATTGCCCGGTTACCAATACGGGCCGGACAACCAATACTGGCGCCCCGATCCTTGACTTTGACTGTTCGGGCAGGCCGCTGATCTTCTCGCCGAAATGGTCAGTCAATATGGGGATTGAGCAGGTCATCCCGCTGGGCGACTGGGATCTGGTTGCTGATGTCAACACATCCTGGCGCAGCAAACAATATGGCCAGTTCAACTTCCTCGATTTCCAGCTGATCAATTCCTACTGGCAGAGCAATGCCAGCCTGACGCTGAAAAGTCTGGACCAGAACCTCAATATCGGTGTGTTCGTGAACAATATCGAAGACAATCGCCAGATTACTTTCCCGCAGGCATCCCCGATAGGGTTTGCCTCGGCGAACTACACAGCACCGCGCACCTATGGCGTCCGCTTTGGTGCACAGTTCTGATTGACCTTATGGCCGGGCGTCCAACCGTCCGGCCACATGTCTTGCAATCAGAAAAAGGCCCGTTTCATGCTTCGTTCCCGCTTTGATGACTATATCGCCCGCTTCAATGCGCAGGATGCCACCGCATTTGATGATTTTCTTCATCCCGATGTCATGGTTATCAATGGCAATATGGAAATTCCAGGTGTCGAGGCCATGAAGGCGCATTATGTCGATCATATCTGGCCGCATTTCATTGAAAAGCTGACACCGCAGCTTTTTGTCAGTGATGAGCAGGCGCTTGCCGTGCAGATGTGGACAAATTTCCGCGCCTTGCACACGGCAGAAACCCTCTTCGGTCCAGTCGTGAAGGGTGACCAGTTCGATTATCGCGGGGTCATTATGTATGCCATTCGTGGCGGCAGGTTTGAACAGATTATCGTGTCCTATAACAGTTTCAGTAAAACTGCTGCTGATGGCACAGTGACACAGCTTGGCATTGTGCATTAAACAGAGCACAATCATTATAATTTGTTATAATTAAAAATTTTGAGGGTGATAGATGGCAGGAACAGGTTTTAACCGACGTCAGGTGATGGGCGGCATGGGCGCAGCGGCGCTGGCGACTGTGCCCGCCGTGCAGGCAGTGGCAAAAGCGGGCGGCAAACTGCCCAATATCGTTTTCATCATGGTTGATGACCTCGGCTATGCGGACCTTTCCTGTACAGGCTCCTCCCATATCAGGACCCCGGCGATTGATTCCATCGCGGCCAACGGGATGCTGCTGGATCAGGGTTATTCCAGCACGCCTATTTGTTCTCCCACCCGCACGGCCCTGCTGACCGGGAAATATGCCCAGCGTTTCAGGCTGGGCGTGGAAGAACCTCTTGGCCCTGATCTGCCGAAAGAAAACTACCTGTCAACAGATACCCCGACGATTGCCTCTGTCCTGCGCGATATTGGCTACCGGACAAGGCTGGTGGGCAAATGGCATCTTGGAGAGCCGCCCGAACATGGTCCGCTCCAGCACGGCTATGATGATTTTTACGTCATAGTTGAAGGCGCTGCCGATGATTTCCGCCACCTTATGGTGATGCTGGGGCAGGAAGTCGGTATGGGTCTTACCCGTGACAATACGCCGATCAAGGAAGAGGGCTTTCTCACCGACATGTTTGGCGATGAGACTGTCAGGATGATTGACTCTGCCGACGACAAGCCTTTCTTTATAA
>JBKEEC010000170.1:0-18817 GCA_047975785.1 Sphingomonadaceae bacterium
AAGGGCGGCCTTGGCGGCTGCGATTACATGGGGCGGCGTTGCAAAATCAGGCTCCCCGACAGAGAGCGAGATAATATCCCGCCCTTCAGCCCGCAGCGCAGCTGCACGATCTGTCATGGCCATGGTCCGCGATGGTTCGATTCGCTCCAGAGCCTGAGAAACCATCAGGACAGCTCTGCCTTCACCAGACCGCGCAAGGCATTTCCAAGGAAAAATCCTCCCGCAAGATCATCGAGAGACAATTCTGCCTCCTGAGCCCGCCCTTCATCGATCAGGGACTGGCGCAGCACTCCGGGCAACAGACCAAGAGAAGCAGGCGGCGTCAGCAGCCTATCATTGCGGGCCACAAAAATATTGGTGAAACTGCCTTCGGTCAGCAGGCCATCATCACGCAGGAACAGGGCTTCATCCGCACCATCATGCTGCGCCACCTCCTGTGCCTGATCGTAAAAACCGCGATCACTTGTCTTGTGACGAAGGCGAAAGTCGCCTTCATCCACCGGCAGAGGCAGCACGATCACACGCATGGGGCGGTCTGCAATGGCCGGCACTGGTGACGCTTCTATCGAGACTTCACCGCTACGGGCCAGCAGCAGACGAAGCCGCGCCGCAGTTTCCAGTTCGAAACTGAGAGCCTGAATCCGGTTACGCACCATATGGCGATCAAACGCAAAGCCCAGCGCCTGTGCACTGGCTTTCATCCGTTCCAGATGCCGTTCCAGCAAGGGGATGCCTTCATGCGGGTCAAAGCGCATGGTTTCGATCAAATCGAAGCCGGCTGCATTCTGACGTGCAAAACTGCCTTTCACGATTGCCTCACGCCATTCGGGCAAGGGCTGGCTATCTGCCACAATGGCCGAACCGACACCCAGCACTGCCTTGCCCCGTTGATTCTCCGTTTCCCTCAGGCGCAGGGTCCGGATAGCCACATTGAAAGCCGCGTCCCCATTGCCACTGATCCGCCCTATTGCCCCGCAATAGGGGCCACGGGCATCACGTTCAATGGCATTTATCAATTCCATCGCCCGGATTTTGGGCGCGCCGGTAATCGACCCGCAAGGAAAAATCGCCCTGAGCAGATCCTGTGCCCCCCGCCCCGGCTGCAGTCTGGCCCGCACTGATGACACCATCTGGTGCACTGTCGGATAGGATTCTATGGCAAAGAGCTGGTCCACCCGCACCGTGCCTGCCATAGCCACCCGGCCTAGATCATTGCGCATCAAATCGACAATCATCAGATTTTCTGCCTTGTCCTTGGCTGACTGTGCCAGATCTTCGGCAAAGCTCTGGTCCTGCATGGCATCGTCGCTGCGCGGGCGCGTGCCTTTCATGGGTTTGACCTTGGCATTGCCGTTCTGCAGCCGGAAAAACAGTTCGGGCGAGAGACTCAGCAACCAGTCCGAGCCATCATACACCAGCGCCCCATAACCAGCCTGCCCCGCCGGTCGCAAGGCTGCGTAAAGGGCTATGGGATCGCCCCGCCATGCTCCTGTCAGCGGGAATGTCAGATTCGCCTGATAAATATCGCCTGCCGTGATCGCCTCCTGCAAGGCGGTAAAGGCCTTGCAATAGGCGCCGGTCGAGATTTGCGGTGTCAGCGGTCCGAGCGAGGCCGGACCTTGCGCGGATTGATCAAGCCATTGCTCCATCCCTTTCGCATCCAGAGTCTCGGCTTGAGGAAACAGGCCCAGCCATACCAGCGGACCATTTGCTCCTGTGCGCTGGGCGGCCAGTGGCATCAGCCGTGGTTCCAGGACCAGCCCGGCCTCATAGGCGCAATAACCTGCCAGAGTGTGGCCAGTATCCAGACGCGCTTCATCCGCCTTCTCCAGCACCGGAATGACCTGATCCGGGTGCCAGGCAACGAAAATCTGCTCCGGTTTTGTATAGAGCTGCCCCGCCACTTCCCTGTCAGTGCGGGCATCATCAAGCAGAATAAAGGGTTCGCGATGAGTCATTCTGACTGCCTTAACCACTGGAAAGACAAACTCGCAATGCTTGACCTTGGGTTAGTTGCTGCGGCACAGGACTCCCGGAGTAAAACCGGAGAGTGCTGGCAATGGGTGAAATTTTCCTGGGACTTGCTGATAATGGCGAAAAACAGACCCTCAATCTGGGGCGTGCGAACCGGCACGGCCTGATCGCTGGCGCCACTGGCACCGGCAAGACTGTGACCCTTCAGGGGCTGGCGGAAAGTTTTTCCGCTGACGGAGTTCCTGTATTTCTGGCCGATGTGAAAGGCGACCTGTCCGGTATTGCCATGCCAGGCTCTGCCAGCTTCAAACATGCAGCCACTCTGGAAGCGCGGGCAAAAGAGCTGGGCATGGATGATTATGCCTATTCCGATAATCCGGCAATTTTCTGGGATCTGTATGGTGAGCAGGGCCATCCGGTCCGCACTACTATTTCCGAAATGGGGCCGCTGCTGCTGTCCCGGCTGATGGACCTTAATGAAACACAGGAAGGCGTGCTCAATATCGTCTTTCGCTATGCGGATGAACAGGGTCTGCTATTGCTGGATCTGGCAGATTTGCAGATGATGCTCGCCTATACAGCAGAAAATGCCGCCGATCTCAGCACCCGTTACGGCAATGTGACCAAGGCCAGTGTGGGCACAATCCAGCGGCAATTGCTCAGCCTTGAAAGTCAGGGGGCCGGGCAGTTTTTTGGAGAGCCTGCTCTGGAAATCAAGGATTTTATCGCCTGTGATGATCAGGGGCGGGGATATATCAATGTGCTGGCTGCGGACAAGCTCATGCGCAGCCCCAAACTCTACGCCACATTTCTGCTATGGCTGATGGCAGAATTGTTCGAGGTTATGCCCGAAGTGGGCGACCCGGAAAAGCCGAATCTGGTTTTCTTCTTTGATGAAGCCCACCTTTTGTTTGATGATGCCCCCAAGGCGCTGCTCGACAAGATTGAACAGGTCGTGCGGCTGATTCGTTCCAAGGGTGTCGGTGTCTATTTCATCACCCAGAATCCGATTGATATTCCTGAAGACGTTGCCGGACAATTGGGCAACCGCGTGCAGCACGCACTGCGCGCCTTCACCCCAAAGGACAAGAAAGCGATCAAGGCGGCTGCCGATACATTCCGTATCAACCCCGATCTGGATGTTGCCCGCGTGATCACCGAACTGAAAGTGGGCGAGGCGCTGGTGTCCACCCTGATGGAAGACGGCGCGCCTTCCATTGTCCAGCGAACTTTGATCAAGCCTCCCCGGTCCCGCCTTGGCCCCATCACCGACAAGGAGCGGGCAATTATCCAGTCCGTTTCTCCCTATGAAGGCAAGTATGACGAAGCAGTGGACCGCGAATCCGCCGCAGAAATTCTGACCCGAAAAGCAGAGGATGCGGCCTCTACGGCAGAAGAGGTCAGCGAAAAAGGGCGTGAGGAAGTCGGCAGGCGCGAGCGCAAATCCACCAGCCTGTGGGGCGATATGGGCGGCAAGGCTGCGCGGGCCGCAGCCACGGCCGCCGCTGCCAGTGCCGGCGCGATTCTTGCCAGCAAGATGAAAGGCAAGAAAAGTCGCGCCAGCCCGACAGCCAGTGCGGCCAGCTCGGCCGCGGGGACCGTTGCCACAGAAATCGGAAAATCCTTTGGTATTCCAGGGCTTGGCAGCTTTGCCCGCAATCTTATTGGCGGTTTGATGCGCTAACGCAATGCGAAAACAAGAAAATAGAGCATCGCGGTGATGCAACCTTTTCTCGCGATGCTGCAAGCCCCCATTCATCGCATGAGCCATGATGGCGCGCTTGCGCGGCTGCGGATTATGTTGCCAGAAGCACACGGTTAATCGAGCTGGCCATATCGGACAAAGTCTGGCGCCATTTTGCCTCGCCCTGACCAAGAAGGTGCCTGTTCAGCTCATCCTTGTGCGCACGGTAATGCCAGAGCAATTCTTCCGGCAGGCCACGCATCCGGTCGTCTGCGGGATTATAATCCGGCCAGTTCTCGGCCATATGCCAGTCGGTAGGAAAATGAGGCGCAATAACGTCACAAACATCGTCTGCCTCCCTCCAGAACACTTCAAGCATACGCTTTCTGTTTCCTGGCTTGCCATGCCGGGTCACCGCGATAGTCCATTGCGCCGCGTCCAGCTTCAGGATGGGGGAGATGTAATCGACCACGCGTGTTGAGCCCAGAGTTGCACGTATATCCCAGCGATAGCACAATCTGACAGGCTTGATGCTCTCCGCCTCGCTCACTGGAGCAGGTGATGCCTCTTCCTGTCTGTTTATAGCTTCAGTCAGCATCTCACGCTCCTCAGGAAATGCCTGTCGGTCTGCCCCGCAGTCTTTCAATCGTCCTGTCCGGCTGAGATAGAGGATCATCGAGCGCATCGTATCATCCGAACCGGGGTGCCCCATCAGCCGTATCGGGTCCCACAACTCAAGCTGTTCTCCTGTTCCAAGCAGGATCGCCGCATGGCCTATCCCGGCAGCATGGCGCAAAAATCCGGGCAATTTGATCTTGTCTCCCTCTCCGAGACGAACATTGTAGGAAGAGCCGAAATAGCACCGTATCCGGTCATCATCCTCTTCTTTGGTTGCGCCCTCCTGCCAGTCAAATACAGGGCGGGCCCGGTCCGGGTGACAGATTTCAATACAACCCAGACGTGCAGAATAGCGCACCACGACATGCGGTTCATCTGAATGACGCATCGCATCAAGGCAAAAAGCTTCAGGAAGTTGCAGATAACGACCTCGGCATAGATTTACCGGACTGCACCCCCGCGTCTGTTCAGAAACAGTCATTTATTTACTCCGACCTTCAGGGCACGAGGCAATATATAATTATATTATTATAAATATTACCGCATACAGTTATTTACATTCAATATTTACGCCTGAATATATAGTAAATAAATTCTGAAATTAAAATTCCCAATTCATACCTAGATGAATTACACGTAATACGCAATACATAGGCATGTAATACGTAAGTAATTACCCTTCCTTTTGGAAATGATTAATATAATCTGTATTTTTACTTATATAAATTTATGATGAACTTGAAACATGGCACTTTTTCAAGCTCCACACAGTTCTCGCCAGACTGCTTTATTCTTCCGTGCGGATCAGCACCGTCTCACCAATCAGGAAAAAGAGCGCAAAAGGTGCCCAGGCGGCAAGAAAGGGTGGATAACCACCAAAATTGCCCATAGCGAGCGCAGCATTATCAACCACGAAATAGGCAAACCCCAACCCCATCCCGATAATGGCACGGACAAAGAGTTGCCCCGATCGCGCCAGCCCAAAAGCCGCAACTGCCCCGAGCAGGGGCATCAGCAAGGATGACAGGGGGCCCGAAATCTTGTGCCACCATTTGGCCTCCAGCTCATCGGTGTTCCGGCCTGCCTCACGATAGGCCTCGATCGAGTCAGACAATTGAGCGAAGGATTCCGTATCCGGGTCAACTTTTGCCTGCGCAATCTGGTCCGGGGTAATGCCCGTGCCCACGATAATATTGCCAACCGGGGTCGTCTCTGCCGTAGGAACATCGAAACGGACACCATTATCCAGCCTCCATCCAGGCGCCGCAAAGCTGGCAGAAGGTGCGCGCACCTGCTCGATTATCATGTCCTGCGCATCGCGCCGATACCAGGTGACGCCTGTCATATGCGTGGCATCGCCTGCTCCTGTAACGGTGACGGCTGCAAGAATATCATGACCGTCTGTCAGATAGACATTGGATCGCACACCAGAATCTTGCGGGACAGGGCCAAATTCGGAATTTTCCCATGCCTTGAGCGTCGCAGTGGCGCGTATCGTGACCCGTTCATTAAATGCGAAATTGGCCAGACTGACCAGCAGCGCCGTAAGCAGCAAAGGCGCAAGCACCTGATGGGCAGACAGCCCCGCCGCTTTCATTGCGATAACCTCGCTATTCTGGTTGAGCGTAACCAGTGTCAGGATCGTGGCCAACAAAACCGAATAAGGCACAAAGCTGGTCACCAGTTGCGGAAAACGCATTCCGGCATAGGTCAGCAATTGTGCCTGACCATTGCCCTGCTGCGCCAGAATCTTGCCACTGTTTGAAAGCAAATCGAGCATGAGCAAGACAACAACCAGCATAAACAGAATCGCAAGAATCCGCACAAAGAACATGCGTCCAAGGTAAATCGTCAACCGGCGAGAGGGGAAAAAGTCCAGTCCCATGGCGCTTATCCTGATACCTCCGATGCCACCATCTTGCGACTGCGACTGCGCCGTTCAAACAGTTTGCGAATACGTTTTCCAATCCTGGCCGCGATATTTTCCAGCGCACCAATAGGCTGGCCGCCGGGCACATAGGCTATCTGGTAATACATCCAGAGAATAAGCGCCCCGAACAGAAAAAACGGAATCCACAGGGAAACAAATGGATGAGTCATGCCCAGTGCGGCGATGTCTTCTCCATACTGATTGACCTTGTGATAGGCGACAACCATGATGATGGCGACAAAAACCCCCAGCGCCGAGCTGGATCTTTTGGGTGGTATGGCCAGCGCAACGCCAAGAAGGGGCATCAGCCACATCATCAGAACCTCCACCAGCCGAAAATTGAAGCTGGCCCGGCTGGCGTCACGTTTTTCCACCGGCTCTGCCGGACTCCATCCGATCTGCAACAATTCGGGCAGGATGTATTCGCGTTCCGCATCCCCACGGGCGCGGAACTCTTCGATACGGGGCAGGTCAATCGGCAGATCATGCAGGGTGAAACTCAGCACACGGGGGGTTTTATTCCCTGTATCCTGAATAATTGTTCCATCACGCAATTGCAGGATAATCGTATCGGGGCTGTCTGATGTGGCCAGGAATGACCCCTCCCGCGCGCTGATGGAAAGAACCTGCCCCTTGTCATTGGCGACGCGGGCAAAAATCCCTTCAAGCCTGCGCCCGTCATCCTCGCTGCTTTCAATCCTCAGCGCCATGCGGTCTTTCAGGGTAGTGAACTCACCAACCTTGATCGAGGCCCCCAGAGCGCCAGAACGCAGTTCATAGTCCAGTTGCTCATAGGTATAGCGGCTGACAGGCTGGATATAGAACACCAGAATAACATTCAGCCCGACCAGTATGGCTGTCAGGACATAGGGCAAACGCAGCAGACGGTTATAGCTTAGTCCGACTGCCCGCATAACATCCAGCTCACTGGTCGTTGCCAGCTTGCGAAAGGCGAACAGAACGCCCAGCAACAGCCCCAGCGGGATAGCCAGTGCGGCATATTCGGGCACCAGCGTGGCAAGCATCTTGAACACCACACCAACCGGCCCGCCTTCGGTCGCGACGAAATCGAACAGACGCGACATTTTTTCCAGTGTCAGGAGCGATGCCGCAAGGGCAAACACGCCGAGCATGGGAACAATTACCAGCCGGAAAATATAGCGATCAATTGCAGGAATGAATGAAAACAAAATATGCCCGTTCCGGTTTAAGGCGAAGGTCTGGCATCTATAGCGAGATAATAACAGATGGTCATGCCCCATCCTCTATCGGGTCTGATATCTACCGGCCCTGACCCTGGCCGTCCCGCAGGCAAATCACGCCTTTTCCAGTGTGCATTGCAAGGGATGCTGGTTCTGACGGGCAAAGTCCATCACCTGATTGACCTTGGTTTCCGCCACCTCATAGGGGAAAATCCCGCACACCCCGACACCGCGTTGATGAACATGCAGCATCACCCGTGTTGCCTGCTCAATATCCATCCGGAAAAACCGCTTGAGCACGGTTACGACAAACTCCATCGGAGTATAATCATCGTTCAGCATCAGGACTTTATACTGGCTGGGCTTTTTGGGTTTGGCGCGCGTGCGCGTGGCAATCCCGACTTCACCAGAGCTGTTACCCTCGTCCTGTCCATTATCCTGGGCAATGGAACGGTCTGTTCGGGCAGCAGAATGAAGCAAGGAATTCTCCGTCATGGTCCAGATAATATCGTAAGCCTGTATTGAACTGCAAGACGGCATTCGCCATCAGCTAATCCGATACAGCCTGTGCCTTTACCCTGGCGTTAATAAAAGCCAAGGCCAGATGGCATAAACCATCCGGCCTCAACTTGCTATATCTGCAGGGGGGCCGGGTTTAACCGGCCCTTCCCGTAAAAGCCGCCTCAGGCAGCCTTCGAGATTTTTTCAACAGCAACGCTCACGCGGCTGGAGATCGGAGCAATTGCTTCGTTGGTCAGCTTGACCATAGCTTCGGTGTTCTTGGAGCTGGCGCTCATGAACAGGTCAAAGTTACGACGTGCGATTTCGCTCTGCAGCTGGAAAAATTCGGTTGGCGACTTGACTGCAGCCACTTTCTTGAAGTCTGCCGTAGCGGTTTCGTAAGCGCCCTTGCTTTCTTCAACCATGCCCTTGCTCATTTCCTGAACGCCAGCAGCAAAAATCTTGCCTGATTCAACAACGGCTTCAACATTGGCCTTGGTGAATTCAGCAGCTTCCGAAGCGAAGTCACTGGATTTTTCATAAGCGGACTGGAACTGTTCCTGCATTTTGGAAGCAGCCACTTTCATGGTGTCGGTGTAATCGGTTTTCTTTGCGGTAGCCATTATCTTGTCCTTCAATTCATTAACACTGAGATGTTTTGTCGCAGCGTGTTGTTTGGGGGTCTGTTTACGAGTCTTTGCGGCGACAGACGATTTCGGCTGTTTCCGCGGGGTAGTTGTGGGCCGGGTTTTTGCCTTGGCGGCACTTGCCTTGCGCGTTTGGGCGCGAGGTTTGGATGAGGAAGCTTTCGGGGCAGAAGCCTTTGCTTTCACGACCCGTTTTTTTGCCTGAACAGCCGGCTTGCTCTCCGGCTTTGGTTCAGCCCGCTCCTCTTTGGCGGCCACCTTGGGGGTCACCTCGGGCGAAGGTGCTGCAGGTGCAGGGGCAGAGGCTGCGGGAGCAGCTTCAATTGCAGGAGCAGGCTTCACCTCTTCGGAGGCAACAGTCTTTGCAGGAACGACAGGGCGTGCAGGCTTTGCCTCCGCAGCAGCATTGGCATATGCCTTTTCGGCAGCGGTTTCAGCTTTGTTGTCTATATTGACGCTATCAGCCATCTCAATCCTCGCAATTTTGTTGCAGTGCACAAAATACTGATCGCAAGTGCGAAGTCAAGGGTTTTTTGTGCGCTGCAGCAAAAAAGTTTGAATTGGCAGGTATATAGCTGATTTAGCGCGATTTTACATAACGACCCGGCGCATCTTCAATCACTTTATCGCCCTTCCCGCCAGGCCGTCTCTTGCCTTTAACGGAAACCTGCGTGTCATCATTGGTGCGAATCCAGTCAATCCAGTCCGGCCACCAGCTTCCTTCATGCGCTGTTGCCCCTTTAATGAAGGTCTCAAGCGAATGGGAAGAGGTATCGTTTGTCCAGTAGCCATATTTCTTGCTGTCCGGCGGATTGACGACTCCGGCAATATGTCCGGACCCTGCCAGCAGGAAGCGCGCCGGGCCTTTCAGGTGGTTCATGATACGCCAGACACTTTCGGCAGGGGCGATATGGTCTTCGCGTCCGGCCTGAATATAACAGGGCGTTTTGATTCTCCCCAGATCTATGGGTGTGCCCAGTGCTGAAAGCGATTCGGCCTGCACCAGCCGGTTATCGCGATAAAGATCCTTCAGATAGGCCTGATGCCATTTCGCCGGCAGATTGGTGACGTCGCTATTCCACTGAAGCAGATCAAAAGCCGGATATTCCTGCCCCATAAGGTAATTATTGACGACATAGTTCCAGATCAGATCGGTTCCGCGCAGCAGGTTGAAGGTTGCCGAAAGATAGCGGCCATCCACATAACCGTCAGATGCCAGTGTCTCCAGAGTGGCAAGCTGCGAATCATCAATGAAGTTGAGCAGGTCGCCAGCTTTTTCAAAATCGACCTGCGCGGTAAAGAATGTCGCTGTCTTGACGCGGTCTGCCTCACCCCGTCTCGCCAGGATCGACAGGGTTGCCGCGAGGGTCGTTCCCGCAACACAATAACCGATCGTATGAACAGACGCCACTTTCAGACGTTCACGCACCAGTTCAATCGCCTCGATCTGGGCGGCGATGTAATCGTCCCAGACAATATCACGCAGGCTCGCATCGGCTGACTTCCAGCTCAACACATAAGTAGTCAGCCCCTGATCAACCGCCCATTTGATAAAGCTCTTTTTCGGGTTGAGATCGAGAATATAGAAACGATTGATCCAGGGCGGGAAGATCACCAGGGGGATTTCCAGCACTTTATCCGTTGTCGGGGAATACTGGATCAACTGGTAGAGCGGTGTTTCATGCACCACCTTGCCCGGTGTGGCCGCAATGTTGCGCCCCAGTTCAAACGCGGATGAATCCGTATGGGTCAACTGCCCGCGACGCAAATCATTGATCAGATGCGTCATGCCCCGGATAAGATTATCGCCGCGTGTCTCGGCAGTCCGCTCCAGCACCAGCGGGTTGGTCAGCGGGAAATTGGCCGGACTGAGTGCCTCAACCAGTGTGCGGGTAACAAAGCGCAATTGCTCCCGTTTGTCAGGCGCAATACCGTCAATCTCATCCACCATACCTTCAATCTGCTCGGCCAGCATAAGATAGGTCTGGTGCACCAGCGCAAAGAAGGGCTGCGTCCGCCATCTGGGATCTGCAAAGCGTCGGTCACTGCGTGGCAGGGAGGGGTCCGATTCGGCATCAGAGGGCGAATCATCACTATATTGAGTCATGATCTGCTGCCACAGGGTCAGGCTGTCATTCCACAGTGCCTGTTGACGTTCAGGCGTGGAAAGCGGCAGCATTTTATACCAGCTCGTCAGCAGGGACGTCCATTGCGACGGATCAGCCAGCCGCGCGGGCAATTCCGCCTGAGCCTGCAAGGCCCGTTCCGCCTGAAACTCCATCCACATGGATTGCAGACGTGTAGCAACCTCAACCCAGTGCTGCATGTCCTCGGCAGCGGGGGCAGAGCCTGTCCCTTCGGGCAACCATTGCTCCATCATCGCTTCAGCGGTCTTCATCTGCATGGACAATATTTCAGCGAAAGCCTGCGGTGGAACAGTATTATCGGGGCCATTTTCAGACATGTTTTCTCCCTTCTCCTCTGCCTTGTGCTCTGCCCTGCTTCGCATGGTCCGGTCAATCGGCTTCGTGCAGTCTGATTTTCATAGTCCCTATAGGAGTGTAATGAAACAATTGCACCTATGGATGTAATGCGGCAAGAAAGACATTCCACGGCTGTTTCAGCCGCAAAAGACATACAGGACCCATGGATACCGAATTTTATCGCATCAAGCGTTTGCCGCCCTATGTTATCGCAGAAGTCAACTCCCTGCGTCATGCGGCACGCCAGTCAGGGCGCGATATTATTGATCTGGGCATGGGCAATCCCGATCTTCCGCCACCCCAGCATGTGATAGACAAGCTGTGCGAGGTGGCCCAGAAGCCCAGCGCACATGGCTATTCGCAGTCCAAGGGGATTCCCGGTCTGCGTCGGGCACAGGCCAATTATTACGGACGGCGTTTTGGTGTCGATCTTGATCCGGAAAGCGAGGTCGTCGTCACCATGGGCTCGAAAGAGGGCCTCGCCAGCCTCGCCACCGCCATCACGGCACCGGGTGATGTGATTCTGGCACCCAACCCCAGTTACCCGATTCATACATTCGGATTTATCATAGCCGGAGCGACCATACGCTCTGTGCCGACCACGCCTGATGATAATTATTTCCGTTCGCTGGAAAAGGCGATGGCCTTTACCGTGCCGCGCCCCTCTGTGCTGGTGGTGAATTATCCATCCAACCCGACGGCAGAGACAGTGGATCTCGCCTTCTATGAAAGGCTGGTCACCTGGGCGAAGGAAAACAAGGTCTGGATCATTTCCGATCTCGCCTATTCCGAGCTGTATTACGATGGCAAGCCCACGCCTTCCATATTGCAGGTCAAAGGGGCCAAGGATATTGCCGTAGAGTTTACCTCCATGTCCAAAACCTATTCCATGGCTGGGTGGCGCATGGGCTTTGCTGTTGGCAACCGCACCTTGATAGCGGCCATGACGCGGGTAAAGTCCTATCTCGATTACGGTGCCTTTACCCCGATACAGGCGGCAGCCTGCGCCGCGCTCAACGGGCCTCAGGACATTGTCGAGAAAAACCGCCAGCTTTACCAGAAAAGGCGCGATGTGATGGTGGAATCCTTTGGCCGCGCCGGATGGGACATTCCGCCGCCTGCAGCATCCATGTTCGCCTGGGCTCCCCTGCCGCCCGCACTCAGGGATATGGGCAGCCTTGAATTTTCCAAGCAATTGCTCACCCATGCCGAAGTCGCAGTGGCTCCGGGTGTGGGCTATGGCGAGGATGGCGAAGGATTTGTTCGCATCGCCATGGTTGAGAATGAACAGAGGCTCCGTCAGGCTGCGCGCAATATCAAACGCTTTCTGTCCTCAATGGGAATAAACAGCTCCGCAGCCTGAGGCTGACAACGCTGTGCTCCATCGCGCAGCCGGTAATCTGGCACGAGGAGGAAACAAGACACGATGAAGCTGCGCAAGAATGATCGGGTCGTCATCGACATGCAGGACAACGGTGTTGCCCATGTGCGACTGACCCGGCCTGATAAAATGAACGCACTTGATTCGCAGATGTTTGCCATGCTGGTAGAGGCGGGGGCCGCATTATATGAGGCAAAAGGATTGCGTGCGATTGTGCTTTCCGGCGATGGGCCTGCATTCAGCGCCGGGCTGGATCTGGCCAGTATGAACGATTCCGGCTCGCTGACTGATGATGACCTGACCCTTCGCACACATGGTAACGCCAATCTCTTCCAGCAGGTCGCCATGCAATGGCGCAAAATGCCGGTGCCGGTGATAGCGGCCCTGCATGGTGTGTGTTTTGGCGGAGGGCTACAAATTGCAAGCGGGGCAGATATACGCTGCGTGGCCCCTGATACACGCATGGCAATTATGGAAATGAAATGGGGGCTGGTTCCGGATATGGGCGGATATGCGCTGTGGCGATCCCTGGTCCGTGAAGATATCCTGCGCGAGCGGATTTACACCAATCGCGAATTTTCCGGTCAGGAAGCTGTGGATCTGGGCTTTGCCACCTGTGTTTCGGATGACCCTCTGGCGCAGGCCATGACCCTTGCCGGAGAGATAGCCCTGCGCAGCCCTCATGCCGTGCGCGCAGCCAAACGTCTGGCCAATGCCATGGCCGATCATGACACGGACAGGATTCTGATTGAGGAAAGTCGGGAGCAGCACGCCCTGATCCGGTCAGCAAACCAGACGGAAGCTGTTATGGCTGGAATCGAAAAGCGTCCGCCATCCTTTGATGATGTATGATTCCTTTTTGCCCTGCGCAGGAAAGCGATTGAATTAGCCCGCGCCATTGGTTAGGGCGATTGCGAGCTGGCTGGAATCATCTGGTGGCTCGGAAATCGTGGAAAACAAGGAATCCGGAGCGTTTCTCTGATGCAATCAGAAAGGAACCGCTCTAGAGATCATAGCCCGCGTGGCTCACCACCGCGCAAGAGAGGCCCGTTGGCGGAGTGGTGACGCAGCGGACTGCAAATCCGTATACGCCGGTTCGATTCCGGCACGGGCCTCCAGATTTTCTCCTGTGCCAGCCGCACACCAGCGCCAGAAACTTCACATTCTCTCCGGAATTATTGCCCGCTCGTAATCAGATCAACAGCAGTTATCCCGTTGGCAGCCTGACGGGCATAGACAACATAAGAGGCGGTGCCCTTGACCCCGCTCAGGATATTATCTCCGTCCTTTTTAATGTGTTCAACACTGTATCCGGCTGACTTTGCCCTTGTGTTGTAAAAAGACAGGACATCATCCAGCCCCACCGGCGTCAGGAAATTGACAACCCGTAGCGCACATTGGCCCTCGTCTGTTCCGGCCGCCTCACGGGTGGAGCCTCGTGGATAGACAGGCAGGGCAGCCGGAAGCCGGGCAGCCCAGCGCGCCGAATAGTTCACACCTTCGGCACAATTCTGCCCACCGGGCGTAACGGCAGAACGCGATGCCGCTGTCAGGGTTGCGGATTCGGGGATAGAGCCTTCAATCATTTTCGCTTCTGGAGGGGGGGCCAGATTTCCTGCTCCTCCGACCAGAGCGGCGGCCTCGTCTTTTGCAGCGGCAATGGCTTCCGGCGTTACATTTTCCGGCGGAAGAGACGCATCCGATCCACCCGTAAGGGCAGCATTGGCTTCATTCTGATTGGCAAGATCAGGGTCTACCATGATTTCATCATTCAGGGCTGCCGTGGCAGCCGGATCATCCTCGGCTTTTGGTCCGGAAGCCTCTTCCTTGTCGCCGCAGGCAGCCAGAAGCAGCGCCAAAGACAGCAGGCTGGCTCCCACAACCGGATTCCGGGTCACTTTCATGTGGACCTCTACAGGTTGTGACTGTGCGGGGTTGCTCATGGTTTCCAGCTCCTTTGCCATTGATGCCTTAAACTTTGTCGGTTTCTTCGCCCGCACAAGGTTAAGAGAATCTATGTGAAACTGGTTAATTTTTACGCTGTCCCGCAAAGAGATAATCTTGTTCAAAGCATGAAGGCCCATACATGAAGGCCCATACATGAAGGCCCATACATGAAGGCGTCGTCTCGCATGGATACGAGACGACGCCTTCCGCGGCTCGGTGGGTGCCGCGCCCCGATCGCGGGCGATCACGACCGAAGCTGGTTAAACAGGTATGGCCACACCACAATATCTCGCCTGGCAATGCAGCATTTTACTGGCAGCGTGCATTGCTACGATCAATCGCCCGCCCCAGAATAGCTCCGCCAACAGCTCCCAGTAATGTCCCGGCTGTGCGGTCACCACGTCCGGCAATCTCATTGCCAACCAGGCCGCCAACAGCCGCGCCTACCAGAAGGCCGGTCGTGCCATCGCGGCGGCGGCAGTAATAATTCCCGTCTCGCGAACGCCAGATCCGCGTATCACGATAAACTGGCTCACTCCGGTAATCGTCATAATAGGAATTATAGGCCACGCGATCCCTGTAGCCGCGCTGATAGCCATTATCATAGGCACGCGCACGCTGGCGCTCCCAACGCTTGTAGCGTTTTGATTTGCGTGAATGTTCTGCCTGCATTTCTGCATCTGACGCACCATGCGCAATTGTTATCTGCGAGGCATCACCCTGGGCAAAGGGCGTGGCCGCCGAAACAGGCACGGCCATGGCCAGACCAGGAATTGCGAGAAGAAGGGCGAACTTGCTGAGGTGTTTGGTCACGTTAAAAACTCCCGTATTTCCCCGTATTTCAAAGTATCGAAACCGGGCTGTCTCGCCCCGCCCGCTCTCGGTAAATTCATATATATCGCCCCATTCCTGAACGACTGGCAACTGCGCTGTCAGAAACAGGGTTAATTTCTGAACGGAAGTATTTTTCTGAAATTTCCTGATTGTTTATCCGGTTTTCAGTCGCCAGTTCAGTATCTGACCGGCATGAAACGGAACAATATCCAGCCCGCCAAATTCGAGGGATTCCGGGACCTGAACAGGGCTGCGTTCCAGCGTGATTACCCCTTCATTCAGCGGCAGGCCATAAAATTGCGGGCCGTTTTCCGAAGCAAAAGCCTCAAACTTGTCCAGAGCATTTTCTTCTTCAAACACCTGAAGATAGCTTTCCAGCGCAAAAGGAGCATTGAAAATACCGGCGCAGCCGCAGGCGGACTCCTTGCGGCCCCGTTCATGCGGGGCGGTGTCTGTCCCCAGAAAATATTTTGCAGATCCTGAAACAGCCGCAGCCCTCAGCGCAAGGCGGTGCGTTTCGCGCTTGGCAACAGGCAGACAATAGGCATGGGGGCGTAACCCGCCTTCAAACATGGAATTGCGGTTTATGTGCAAATGCTGGGGGGTGATGGTCGCCGCAATATTCGGACCGGCCTGATCAACAAAACGCACCGCTTCAGCCGTTGTGATATGCTCCAGCACTATTTTCAGGCCAGGCAGGGATGCCGCCAGAGGCGCAAGGATTCGCTCGATAAATACGGCTTCACGGTCAAAAATATCCGTGCCGGAATCGGTGACTTCACCGTGAATCAGCAATGGCATACCCGCTTCTTCCATACGTTCCAGAACCGGGCGGATCGTAGAAATGGTGGATACACCATGTGCCGAATTGGTGGTTGCATGGGCCGGATAAAGCTTGGCCGCAGTGAACACGCCTGACTCAAACCCGCGCACCAGATCTTCCGCATCGGTTGTGTCGGTCAGGTAACAGGTCATCAGTGGTATAAAATCTGATCCAGCCGGCAAGGCCGCCAGAATCCTGTCCCGATATTCTGCCGCCCTCTGGCTATTCACGACCGGCTGGGGCAGATTGGGCATTACGATTGCACGGGCGAACTGGCGGGCCGTATAAGGGAGCACCGCCTCCAGCATCATGTCATCGCGCAGATGCACATGCCAGTCATCCGGCTGACGAATCGTAACAGAATCAGGAACGGTCATATCCGGCCCATGCCACAGGATGACGAGCTTTCACAATGGGAGCCAAAATACGAAAAGAGATGCTTCGGGGATTGCCCAAAAGCATCAGTGCAGGTAAAGGCGCAACCTCAATCCGGAGCGCCGCTTTAGCTCAGTTGGTAGAGCACATCATTCGTAATGATGGGGTCACGTGTTCGAGTCACGTAAGCGGCACCACCGGCGTTTCGTACTTTACGGGCCAAACACTTTACGGGCCGAAAATGTTAACTGCCTTTTGAACAAGGTCGCATGTGCCACATGCTTTATCTCCAGCGGGCCAGATCGTGATAATCTTCTGCCCGTGGTTCAATCCAGTGCCACGCCCCGTCGCGCAACTCCCGTTTCCAGAACCAGGCGCTGGCCTTCAAATGATCCATGCAGTAATCGACCGCCTGCAATCCGTCCCGGCGATGGCGTGCAGCGGCTGACACGCAAACAATCGGATCTCCGGGCTGCATTATGCCAACACGGTGGATCAGCAACAAGCCCATCAGGGTAAAACGTGCAAAGGCGGCATCGGCCAAAGATTCCATACCCGGCAAAGTCAGCGGCGGGTAATGCGTCAGCTCCAGTTGACTGACCGCTTCATCTCCCCTGACCTTGCCTACAAAGGTCGTGATTCCTCCGGCAAGCGGATGCGCCTGAATGAAGGGCGTCAGGGCATCACCGGGATTGAAAGCCTGCTCTTCAATGCGAACCAAGCGCATGGCGATCACCCCCCGCTGACAGGAGGCAACAGGGCCAGTTCATCGCCACTCTTTACCTGTAGACCGTCTCTGGAACTGACAAGGTGGCCGTTGAGAGCAATCTTCACGCTGTCCTCACTGACAGCGCGCGCCAGTTCTGCCCCGAAGCTTTCTTCAATCCAGTGGCGCAGTGCTTCCCAGCCAGACGTCACACTGGCAGGCATCATCGCTTCAGATACATGTGCCAGATCCACCAGCTTGCCAAGAAACACGATCCTGACGGCCATTCTTACCCCCCCGTAACCGACATATGGCGTGCCAGTGCAGGAGCCTGCCCATGACGGTCAATCCGGAAGTGATGCCGCTCAGGCTTGATCCGCATGGCCTGATCCAGAGCCTGCGCCAGACAAATATCCGGTGTTCCGGAGCGCAGCGCCCCGCGCAGATCAATCACTTCCTGCCCGCCAAGACACGGGTAGAGCTGCCCGGTTGTTGTTACCCGGATACGATTGCAGCCGGAGCAGAAATTGCCGGTGAGCGGGGTGATTAACCCCAGTCGTCCGCCAGTTTCCCGCACTGTCACATATCGGGCAGGCCCCCCGGTCGAATAGGAGCTTTCCTCCAGTGTCCAGCGCGCTTCAAGAGCTTCCCGGACAGCCACCAGAGGAAGATATGTATCTGCCCGGTCGCCATCTATCGCGCCAAGCGGCATGGTTTCGATCAGGGTAATATCATGTCCGCGTTCATGCGCCCATGTGATCAGGTTCGGGATTTCATCCTCGTTTACCCCCCTGAGTGCCACAGTATTCAGCTTCACTTTCAGCCCGACCGCACTGGCGGCGGCAATACCGGCCAGAACCTGCGGCAAACGGTCCCGCCGGGCGAGCCGCTCAAACCGGCTCCGGTCCAGTGTATCAAGCGAGACATTGATTCGCCGGATACCTGCATCGGCCAGCAAGGGGGCATTCTGGGCCAGCAATGTGCCATTGGTGGTCAGCGTCAGTTCTTTCAGTTCTTTGCCAATATGCCTGCCAAGTGCCTGAACCAGATCCAGAACGTCGCGGCGCACCAGAGGCTCTCCCCCCGTCAGCCGGATTTTGGTGATTCCCCGCTCCATAAACCCACGCGCCAGCCTGTAGAGTTCTTCCAGACTCAGCACCTCCTTGCGCGGCAGGAATTGCATGGATTCCGACATGCAATAGGCACAGCGCAAATCGCAACGATCCGTAACCGACAGACGCAAATAGCTGATTGTCCGGCCAAAGGAATCAATCAGGGGAAGGGCATCGCTCATGGCCCTATCATGCACTTTCTTGAGTATTTGTGCCAGCCAGTTGCAGATATTGGCCGGTTATGCCGGGTGCGCGGGCCAGATAGGACAGGGTCTGATCCAGTGCCGGGCCGTCATCCCCCGCAACCAGATTTATCCGCAATGGTGCGTAGACGCGCGCCAGATCACGGACAATGGCGCGGCGCCAGTCATCATGGTCATAGCCGGCTGGCGCCATGATAATCACCAGCGAATCCTGCTTGTCCGCCTGTTCATCGGAAAGCGTATCGAGCAAATGCGTGACCTTTTCCTGCCACACGCGGTAATAGTCTGTGGCCGCACCCATGGCTGCATCAGGCAATTCGTCAATTCGCAAGAGATGCTGCATTATCCTCGTCGTTCACGATGCAAGGTAATGCCGATTTTCTCATTCTTTTCGCTA
>JBKEEC010000171.1:0-2373 GCA_047975785.1 Sphingomonadaceae bacterium
GAGAAGGGTGACGATACGGGCCTGCCGGATTTTGGCAAGGAAATCGCTACCGTCAGTGAGCACCAGTATGGTCCGCTCCTGTTCCTGTCGGGGGGCAGCCAGAACGGTGCCTTTGGTGCGGGATTTCTTGATGGCTGGAACATTGCCAGAGGACTGCCGGAATTTTCCATTGTCACCGGCGTCAGCACCGGCGGGCTGCAGGCCACCGGGGCGTTTATCCGCAATACGGAACTGACAATAGCCGGGTATGAGATCGACAAGGAAAGTGACATTCTTGAAACCTATGTGAGTGGTGTCGATGTGCATGGCAAGGATGGCAAGGGGGGTAATGTCAGCTCGCAGGCCATAGTGACCGCTCTCAGAAAAGGGGCATTTTCTGATCTGACACCCTTGCGCGGCAGGCTGGACAGATTGCTGACGCCTGAAGTGCTGGACGAGGTCGGGCAAGGGTATAATTCTGGGCGCAGGCTTTATGTGGCGGCCACCGATGTTGATCTGGGCAGCGCGGTTGCCTTTGATCTGAGCGAACTGGCCAATCGTTACAGGCAAATCCGCAGCCAGCCTGAAAAGACAGCCGCTGATGAAAAGCGAATGAAGAAGCTCAAAAGCTGCTATATTGATGCCTTGCTGGCCTCGGCCATTGTCCCGCCTGGCGCCAGGCCGGTATTTATTGATAACCGGATGTATATTGATGGCGGTGTGCATTATGCGGCTTTTGCCGACGACATTGGTGAAATGCTCGCGGACAGGACAGAGGATAAAATCCTGCCCAGGACAAGTGCCTATGAGGCACCCAGAGACGTGTATCTTCTTCTGAATGGTGATGGCGCCATTGATACGCAATGTGAAAAAATAAATCAGGATTCGGATTGTTCCCTGGCTTCGAGTATCAATGGCGCGCGTGATAAATGGAATCTGGCAGAGCTTGGCTTTCGCTCCCTGTCCATGCTCACCAAACAGGTCCAGCGTCTTTCGCTGGAGCGTGCGTTTGCCAAGGGACGGCAGAATGCAACGCGGGCGCATTTTGCCCGTATCAGGGCGGAAGATATGGACGAAGATACGTTTCCGTTGCCGTCCGCTGATTTTCATGAACAGCCCTGCAACGGGTGGAAAAGGATCGACTGGGAAACGGACCAGCCGTTGGAGTTTTATCCGCGCTATATGCACTGCCTGATTTATTATGGACGTATGCGCGGAAGGGAGTTTGACTGGGATGCCGTCCGGCTGTTCTCCGGTGATCCGAAAACCGGCCCGATCACGCCTTCGATTGAGGTGGAGCCGCCGCCGGTTGTGGTGCCCGTGCGCTGAAGCAAATGGAAATCAACCCATATCCTGATGGAGTCTGACTCTTCAGGATATGGTCATGCCCGCCTGGCAGTTACAACGATCTCACATTGCGGCATTGCCGCTTGAACGGGATTGTAAATTACTGCGCTTGCCGGATGGGCGGAGGGGCATTGCAAATGTCTATGCCACCGGCGCTGTGGTTGAAAAACGCATCGCGCCGGTTGGCCCGCGCATCCATATAGGCGTCAAAACTTTCGCTATTGCTGGAAAGAAACTGGAGGCGCGGCTGCTCTGCTTCGGGCAGGTCGCTTGCCAGACGGATAGACAGTATGGGGACATGCTGGGCCTCGTCCTCATAAAATCCGAGCGGGCCGGTGCCGCGGGGCAGGCTGGTCAGATGCTCCATGCCCATAACCACCCGCCCGACCAGTGCGATATTGCGATCCAGATGGCGCGGAGCATGACCGATAACAGTATAGAGCTCTGCGCCCGTGCCGGTATCGGGAGAATAGCCGCGTCCGACCCCCACCATGCCATAGCAATGAACCGGCCAGAATTGAGCAAACTGATCATCGTATTCTACCGTATCGCTGGCAATCGGCCACCCTTTGTAAAACTCTACCCACGAAACATAGGGATCGCGCTGGTGCCAGCCTTCTGGCGCATTGCGGGTCTGGGTGTTCTTCACATCGGGCGAGGGAGATGACGGGGAAGGGGTGCTCGCCTTTCTGGCAACGTCCCGCTTCTCTTCATTGAGAGCATCGGCAGCAGCGCGGGCCATTTCCTGCGTTGACTGGTCTGATGCAAATTCGGGAAATGTGCACGGCGTGACATCCAGAGTGATCGTGTAACAGGTTTCAGGCACGGTAATCAGACCATCAGGCACAGGCTTTGCCCGCTCTGCCTCATCGCCATGCGGATCGCCCCATTGCACGACATAATTATCCTGCACGCGGGTAATGGCGGTGCCATCATACCAGTGGCTGCGCGCCAGTGTGCGGACATTGTCCACCCATCCTTGCGAAAAAGGGAAAGGGATAAGCTGGATCACAACCTGACGCGCGCTTCCCTGTCTATCCGGTGCCA
>JBKEEC010000172.1:0-26594 GCA_047975785.1 Sphingomonadaceae bacterium
CGCCTCCTTGACGCCGCCATTGAATCAACCAATCATCCCCTGCGTAAGCTATTTAATAGGCCCTGAGCCTACAGTGTTTTCAGGAGTTATCCTTGATCCTGCCGTCAAAAAGCTTGCGATCTGCCGTAGCCCTATGACTCTCCCGATCCATAGGCACCCTGGACGACAATCCAGTTACCCGAAGCGTTTTCTGTCAACCAGATTGTAGTCTGACACGAATGGTCGCCCCAGACCAGTTCACGAATCCGGCGAGTAGCATTTTGGGGTAGAGGAAACAGGTTGAACAATTCGACCCGTGCTTCTGGCAAGCCATCGCCCATAAGAAAATCTTCCTCATAATCTGGCGGCCCCAGTATTTTACGCACGGCTTCCTCGCTCTTTCCGTCCCAGGCGGTGGTAGTGTGCAGGAGTGGACAATCCGACATCGTATTTTCACCGGAATCCCCAAATGCGGGGGCGCAGGCTCCCGTAGACAGGGCCAGGAACATAAACACAATCGGCAAACGTCTTGTCATCGTGAAATCTCTCCTGATCCGGGTGGCAAACCGCATTGTCCCCTAAAATCGAAATGAGGGATAGCTGCCTGGCCCGATTGACCAGAATGCGCAAGCAAAGTTACTGCGCCAAAACACCACACCTGCGTCGCCCGCAAGCGCGACCTCTTCCTGCAGGCTCTCATGGCCGAGGCGCTCAGCGATGTCCTGCGCAAATATGGCGAAAGCCCGGTGGGGGAGTGAGGTGCGGCGACAAGGGAATGGCTCCTTTTGCCAAAACCATGCCGCAACTTGCCTGTCGGGATACGACAACGTTGCGGACATCAGGTTCTTGTGAGAATTTCCAGCTATGCAACCTGCGCTTTCTGCAAAGCTTTTGCTCAAGCTAGCCGCATTGGCGTCCATACTGCTCGCGAGCGGTGCGGTTCACGCTGACGCCCCACAGGCTATTGTACGACCCTACAGCGAGGTTGAGAACGAGCTGGACAAAGCAAATGAGCTGCTGGCCGAGGCTGGGACATACACATGCCAACGTGACGGTGCAGCCGAGGCGTATGCTCAGATCGATAGAGATTTTGAAGGAACCAAGTCGGCGGCAGTGCAAGCCCTAGGGCGGCAACTCGAACTTCAAATATGGGTCAATTCGTGCAGAAGCGCAGGTGATGGCCACAAATTTCGGACACTGCTTGCTAGTGTGCAAAGGCATCTTGTGAAGGCGCAGCGATTGATCGATACTTATTCCCTCAAGCCAAAGGGGGATAATCCAAGTCAGGAAGATGCTCTATCTGTGACCGCCGGTCAGTCGGGAATACCAAAGCCATCTTCGTTTGTACTTTTCGCAACCAGCCCGATTGGCAGCAATTTCTATTATGACCCTGATAGTGCTGTGCATAGTGATGATGGGAAGACAGGAAAAGTCGATGTGCTGATCGTTCACACGGACAATGTGCCACGATTATTTCAATCCCAGCCATCAAGTTCGACCGGATATTTTATATTCGATTGCACCGCACGAACCTATGAGTTTGAACGGCTACGGGATTTCAATACCGACGGCGAAGAACTGCCCAATACGAACATCCCTATTCAAATCCCACTGCCCACTCAGTATGTCAGTATGGAAACAGAACAGGTTTATCAGGTTGCCTGCTTGCCGCATTGAAGCACCTGCAAGCACCGGGTACCGAAGATTGAATGTACACTTCCCACCCCTCTTCGGTCATTCTCCGCTCCCCACTGTCCGCCCGATAGCGGACAAACATTCAGGCCCGAATGTGTCCACGCCGTCAGGAGTGTTATGACAAAAAACGGGGGCAGGTTTTTATCAAAAAATCAGGCACAACAGACAAAAGCAATAGAACAAAGAGCCGAATACGCTTCAATCATATGGCAGCCCGCTCTACATGTAAGGAGGCTGGTCAAAACCTTTCGGGCTGAGAGTGAAAATCTCGTTCCCGTCTTCAGTTATGCCTATAGAATGTTCAAACTGGGCGGAGAGACTTTTATCCCGTGTCACTGCCGTCCAGCCATCATTCAGCATTTTCACGCCGGGCTTGCCAAGATTGATCATCGGTTCAATCGTGAAAAACATACCAGGCCGAAGCTCCGGTCCGGTTCCCGCTTTCGCGGCATGGACAACTTCTGGCGCATCATGAAACAGCCGCCCTACGCCGTGGCCGCAAAATTCGCGCACTACGCCATAACGATATTGCCCGGCATGAGCCTGAATCGCCGCGCCAATATCGCCCAGTCTTGCACCCGGTTTTGCCTTGTCGATACCAATCATCAGGCATTCATACGTCACATCCACCAGACGGCGCGCCTTGAGAGGAACATCACCCACCAGATACATGCGGCTGGAATCGCCATGCCAGCCATCCAGCAGCGGCGTCACGTCAATATTGACAATATCACCGTCCTTAAGCGTCTTTTCACCCGGAATACCGTGGCACACAACATGGTTGATCGAGATACAGCAGCTATGGGTATAGCCGCGATAGCCCAGAGTCGCCGGAACCGCTCCGCCATCCAGCGTCATCTGCCGCACGACATCATCCAGTTCGGCAGTGGTAACGCCCGGCTGCACCAGCGGCACCATGGCATCCAGAATTTCGGCCGCCAGCCGCCCTGCCCTGCGCATCCCGTCAAAGGCATCCGCATCATGAAGTTTGATCGTCCCGTCCCGCAGAACGGTCTCGCTACTGTCTATCACCTGATATTCGCTCATACAGGCCCATGTAGCGACCCTGACAGCAAATTGCGAGCCATCAGCGCATCACAGAAAAATACTTGCGGTATTCCGGCTTTACAGCCGACAGGATTGCCTGATTGACCGGCACGGTAATGTCGTAGCTCCCTTCGGCATAAGGCCCGGCAACATAAGGAGCGGCGATAAAGCCGATACGGTTGAATGTCTGGCCATTGCTCGACCCCAGCAGCACTGTTGTTTCACTGACGGGGACACACTGGTTGTATTCATCCGGAGAGGCAGGCGCCCCTTCCCGACGCTTGCTTCGTTCAGCATCAAGACGCGTGCAGAATTGTTGACGAACGGCCTGTTCCAGAGCAGCAGAAGAGGTGAAAAAATCATCCGGCACCAGATCCTGTGAGGTTGTTTTATCCCAGATACTTGCTTCATAGCCCGTATTGCCATGCGCACCGCCCGTAAATACGTATATCTGCTCTGAAAGGCTCAGAAAACGGGGCAAATCAGCAACTGTTTTCCATTCAATAGCAGTCTCATAAGGACGATAGGGGTAGCCATTGGCTTTGGCATCTGCTGCTGCCGTGCGCGTATCTGCAGCCAGTTCCTGTTCACGCAGGCGGGCATCGCCGTCCAGATCTTTGGCCAGAGCCGGGACGGAAACAGCCTCCCCCGGATAGCTGTAGGCAAATGAATACAGATCCGTGGCTTTGCTGATGGCGACTCCACCGGGTGATGAGACCGCAGAAGAGCTTGCACTTCTGCTACCATCTGAACTGGCAGATGCTGATGCAGATATGGATGCAGAATTTCCGCCTCCCCCGTCGTCATTGGCGGCCAGCTTCGCCGTGTCATTTCCACCGCCATCTGCATCAACCCCTTGCTGGCACGCAGCCAGACCAGTCGCCGCCAGTCCAGAAAGGACCACAGCAAGAAAAGCGCTCATTTTTTTCCGCCCGAAATACGACACCTTATCCATCACTTATCCTTTCCTGTGATCCGTGGTCTGACCCGCAGACCGGCATTCGAGAAATTCTGTTTCCTACTCCATGAAACAATGCTCTATGGCCTGACCATGACAAGACAGACCGAACTGATTCAACCTGATCGCGGACAGGATGCCCATTCCATCCACCTCGTCAACAGGGATTGTTATCCCGAATGGGTAAGGACGTTGTCAGCAGGACAACGCGCTGCGCTGGATGCACAGAAATTTGATGGCGGCGGATACCAGACCGCGATTGTGCCCGATGGCGATAGCTGGTTTGCGGTAGGCGGTGTTGCCAACCCGGAATCACTCTCAAGCTGGTGTCTGGCCAAACTTGCCGAAATACTGCCTGAAGGAACCTACCGGGTGGCTGACCATGCCACCGGCCCTGCCCTGTTTGGCTGGCAAACTGCGCAATATACCTATGACCGTTACCGGACCGGCAATGGAGATACAGGTCCGCGAATTCTTCTGACTGCTGATGTCAACGCCATTCCCCCCGCCATTGCCGAAGCGCAGGCCGTGAATCTCGTTTGTGATCTGGTCAACACTCCGGCAGAGGATATGGGGCCTGCCGCGCTGGAAGCAGAGGCAGAGGCTTTGGCCAAAAGTTTCGATGCACGCCTTAATATCGTGCGCGGAGATACGCTGGAGCAGGATTACCCTATGGTCCATGCCGTTGGCCGGGCTGCCAGCCGCCATCATGCGCCGCGTCTCATTCATCTGGAATGGGGCAAAAAAGGCAATCCTGTAGTGGCTTTTGTCGGCAAGGGAGTCTGTTTTGATTCCGGTGGCCTCGACATCAAGAACGCCAAGGGTATGCGCCTGATGAAAAAGGATATGGGAGGAGCGGCCCATGCCATTGCCCTGGCTCATCTGGTCATGAATGCCAGACTCCCCGTTCACCTGCATCTTCTGGTTCCGGCGGTAGAGAATGCCGTATCGGGCAGTGCCTTTCGTCCCGGCGACGTGCTGAAAAGCCGGCAGGGACTGAGCGTGGAAATTGGCAATACCGATGCCGAAGGGCGGCTTGTTCTGGCCGATGCCCTGACCCGCGCAAGCGAGGAAAAACCCGATCTGATCATCGACTTCGCAACCCTGACCGGTGCCGCGCGCGTTGCTCTGGGGCCTGATCTCCCCGCCCTGTTTGCCCGGCGTGATGAAACCGCCCAGGCCATGATTTCTGCAGGCAAGGCCAATGATGATCCGTGCTGGCAAATGCCTCTGCACCCGCTTTATGCAGACTGGCTGGCATCTGAAATCGCTGACCTTGGCAATGCTCATGACAATGGCTTTGCCGGTGCAACTGTCGCCGCGCTGTTTCTTGATCGCTTTGTCGGCAAGAATATAGACTGGGTGCATTTCGATACTTTTGCCTGGCGCCCCTTTGCCAGACCTGGCCGCAAGACAGGCGGCGCCGCATACGGTTTGCGCGCAAGCTGGCACATGTTGCAGCAAAGATACGGTTCCGGCCAGTTCTCAAAATAGCGGAACTTGCTGATTCCTCCAATCACGGCTAATCGCCCAGACTTCAAATATACAAATCAGGATTATAACTGCTTGAGCGAGACCGCCGCCTATGATGTTCCCGAAGGACCGTTAAGCCTCTCCGGACCTGTTGACAGGCCGCCTGCGGGCACCTTGCCCATTCGCGGGGATCTGGCACATATTGCACTGGCCCGGACCTATCTCGTGGCGCATTATGTCATTCCGCAGCAAGGGCGGATTACAGGTAAACCGGCTTCCGTGCATCTTGCCCCTTCTGCGGATTCGCAATCTGTTGCCCGGCTGGAAATCGGGGCTGAGGTTGAGATTCTCGACTATTCAGGCAAATGGTGCTGGATTTGTCTGGGTCCAAAAGGGCCATCAGGCTATATCCTGCAATCCGAACTGGAGCCTGAGGCCGCATCGGAAGAACCGGCGTGAGCCTGTCTGTCTTTATAGATGGCGGCGCAGGCACAACGGGCCTCGAAATCGCGGACCGGCTGGCAAATCGTCCGGAGTTTTCTCTTGTTTCCCTGCCCGATGCCGTGCGCAAGGATCTGGCGGCCCGGCGTGAGGCTCTCAATGATTGCGATATTGCAATACTGTGCCTGCCCGATGATGCCGCGCGCGAATCCGTCGCCCTGATTGACAATGGCCGGACACGGGTGATTGACGCATCCACTGCGCATCGGGTTGTATCGGGCTGGGTCTATGGCTTTCCTGAAATTTCGGGGCATGAGAAAGTGGCCAATGCTTTGCGGGTTTCCAATCCCGGCTGCTATTCCACCGGCTTTATCGCCCTGATTGCTCCGCTGGTGCGCGCTGGCCTGCTTCCGGCAGACTGGGTTTATACTTGCAACGCTGTGTCCGGCTATTCGGGCGGCGGCAAGTCGATGATTGCACGGTTTGAGAATGATACCGATATTGCGTGGCGCGGCTATGCCCTGAATCTGGGCCACAAGCATGTGCCGGAAATGCAGCAGCATTGCGCTCTTTCTCACCCCCCGCTGTTCACCCCTGCCGTAATCCCCGCCTATCGCGGGATGGTCGTGGAAGTGCCCCTGCCCCTTGCAGCCATGAAGGGTGCTGGCCGCCCGGCAGAAATGCGCGAATGGCTCGCAAATTTTTACGGGACAAGCCCGATCGTGAGGATGGGCAATGCGCCGGAAGATAGCGAATTGCTGCTGCGTGGATCGCGCACGCCATCAGACTGGATGGAATTGTTCGTCTTTACCAATGCTGATGCATCACAGGTGCGGCTGATCGCAATGCTGGACAATCTTGGCAAAGGTGCCAGCGGTGCAGCAGTGCAATCGCTCAATTTGATGGCTGGGCTGCCGGAAACCACTGGCCTGTCCCTGGCATCACCCTGCGCATAAGCCGCCCGTTTTTCGGGCATCGTTGCCTAAATATTGAGCAGCGAACAGGCTCGCCACACCTGTTTCTGACGCCCTGTGCCGGAAGGCAAACTGACCTTGGCCAAATATGTCGTATATTTGTGCGCGTTTCAGGCCTATTCTGCCCGTGACTATCCGGGACTCGCCAACTGGCACAGTTCTTGATTATGATACCGTCAAATACCCTAGGGCAAGCCGGACGCCACATGGTCAAGTGCGCCGGTCAGACATGCAGGAGCCGACAGAGCCGTGAAAAAGATTGAGGCAATCATCAAGCCTTTCAAACTTGATGATGTGAAAGAAGCACTCCACGAAGTTGGCGTTTCCGGCATTACTGTTACCGAAGCCAAGGGCTTTGGCCGCCAGAAAGGCCATACAGAGCTGTATCGCGGCGCCGAATATGTGGTGGATTTCCTGCCCAAGGTGAAACTGGAGGTCGTTGTTTCCGATTCTGTGGCAGAACATGTCGTGGAAGCCATCGCCGCTGCCGCCCAGACGGGGCGGATCGGTGATGGCAAGATCTTCGTTTCCACCATCGATACGGCCCTGCGCATCCGCACCGGCGAGCGTAATGATGACGCCATCTGATACACTGTCCTGATATCAGGCCTTGCCCCGAAGCAGGCCGCAATTTTACTTTCCATCCCATTCCCCGGTTTTTTGTTCGGATCGGGTCATAATAAAGAGGTAGATTAATGAGCACAGCAACCGACATTCTCAAACAGGTTGAAGAAAACGAAATCGAATGGATCGACCTGCGCTTCACCGATCCCAAAGGCAAATGGCAGCACCTGACAATGTGTTCCAGCGCCATGGGTGAAGATGAGCTTGAAGACGGCCTGATGTTCGATGGTTCGTCAATCGCCGGCTGGAAAGCAATCAACGAGTCCGACATGATCCTGAAACCGGATCTGTCCACGGCCTGTCTTGATCCGTTCAGCGCCACGCCGATGATGATCCTGTTCTGCGATATTGTCGAACCGTCCACCGGCGATCTTTACAGCCGTGACCCGCGTTCAACCTCCAAGCGCGCGGAAGCCTACCTCAAGAGCACTGGCATTGGCGATACCATCTATGTCGGGCCTGAAGCAGAGTTCTTCATGTTCGATGATGTCCGTTTTGAAGATGGCTATGCCGGATCAGGCTTTGCAATTGATGATATTGAACTGCCAACCAATTCCGGCAAGGAATATGAAGCAGGCAATATGGCGCACCGTCCGCGGGCAAAAGGTGGCTACTTCCCCGTTGCACCGGTTGACAGCGCCACCGATATTCGGGGTGAAATGGTTGCAACCATGCTGGAAATGGGCCTTCCCTGCGACAAGCATCACCACGAAGTCGCCTCTGCCCAGCATGAGCTTGGGCTGACATTCGGCACGCTGGTGCAAACGGCTGACCGGATGCAGATCTACAAATATGTCGTCCATATGGTAGCCCACGCCTATGGCAAGACCGCCACTTTCATGCCCAAGCCGATCAAGGATGATAACGGCTCCGGTATGCACACGCATATGTCAATCTGGGAAGGCAGCAAGCCGCTTTTCGCTGGCAATGGCTATGCCGGTCTGTCTGATAACTGCCTGTATTTCATTGGCGGCGTTATCAAACATGCCAAATCGCTCAATGCTTTCACCAATCCGACAACCAATAGCTACAAGCGTCTGGTTCCCGGATTTGAAGCGCCGGTTCTGCTGGCCTATTCGGCCCGCAACCGTTCGGCCTCCTGCCGTATCCCTTATGGTGCCGGTGACAAGGCCAAGCGGGTTGAATTCCGTTTCCCCGATGCGATGGCCAACCCTTACCTTGCCTATTCGGCATTGCTGATGGCAGGGCTGGATGGCATCCAGAACAAAATCCATCCGGGTGAAGCGATGGACAAGAACCTCTATGATCTTCCACCTGCCGAACTGGCCGAAGTGCCAACCGTATGCGGCTCCTTGCGCGAGGCTCTGGAGGAACTTGAAGCAGATCACGAATATCTGCTCAAGGGCGATGTGTTCTCGAAAGAACAGATCGACGCCTATGCCGAGCTGAAATGGGAAGAAGTCAGCCGCTGGGAAACAACCCCCAGCCCGGTCGAATTCGACATGTATTACAGCGCCTGATTTCGCTGAACTACTCTATGGGAACCCCGGCAATATCGCTTTGCCGGGGTTTTCGCTGTCAAAATGAACCGCAAACCTGCCGTCACTTGACTTTCTGCTCCATGCTCCATGCTACATAGTGCGACAATTGCAGGGCTATACCTGCAATGCAGGGCCTGCCACAATCTACCTCCTGATTCGCAAAGGGGATACCAATGAAGAAACTTGTCTTTCTGATGGGAGCCAGCCTGGCACTCGCAGCATGTAACTCCGGAAAGGATGACAGCAGCAAGAGTGCTGACACACCGGCCGGAACCGAAACTGCCTCAACGGCCAGAACCGGAAACACCAATCCCCCGCTTGCAGCCATGCCCACTGAGGCGCTGAGCGGCGAGGCAGCTACTGCCGAGATGAAAAAGCGCCATGACTGGTTCGAGGAACTGGGTGACAATTTCAAGATCCTGAACCGTCAGAGCAAATCGGATGCACCAGATATGGCCGCCGTCCAGCAGGCCAGCGCAATCGTTGCGACAAAAAGCGCCGAACTTCCCGGTCTGTTTGCTCCGGGCACCGGCCCTGAAGCTGGCAAAACCGAAGCCAAGGCCAATATCTGGCAGGACAAGGACGACTACATGAGCAAGGCGCAGGATTTCAACAACGCCGCCAACGCATTGAACACCGTCGCCATGGCTGGCGATGCGGCTGGCTTCAAGGAAGCTTTCAAAAATACAGGCGGAACCTGCAAGGCCTGTCACGACACCTATCGCGAGGAGGATTAATCCTTGCAGCAGACGAGCGGGAGAACAATGGTTCGTATCTGGGATGCGCCAACCCGGCTGTTTCACTGGGCATTGGTGGCCCTGATTGCCTTTTCCTGGTATTCTGCAGAAGAGCAAATGCTCGACTGGCATCTGCGATCCGGCATGGCCATTCTTTTCCTGCTCGTCTTTCGCTTTCTCTGGGGTTTTTGGGGCAGTTCGACCGCCCGTTTCAGCCAGTTTATCAAAGGGCCGGCAGGCATTGCCGCCTATCTCAAGGGGGAGAGCAAGGCCGGAATCGGCCATAACCCGCTTGGCGCGCTGAGCGTCATCGCATTGCTCGGCCTCACTGCATTTCAGGTTATACTGGGCCTTTTCTCCGAAGATAATGACGGTCTGATGGCCGGGCCATTATCCATGAAACTATCGCCTGAAATGGCGGAAACTCTCACCGACCTGCATGAAAGCATGTTCAATGTTCTGCTCGTGTTTATTGCCCTGCATGTCGGTGCCATCATCGTCTATGCTCTTCGCGGCAAGCGGCTGGTCGGGCCGATGGTCACCGGAAAGGCCAAAGCCACACCGGACATGGGCAATCAGGCTATGGAGTCCGGCAAAGGATGGGTTGCTCTCCTGTGCCTTATCGTTGCCGGAGTGGTTACCGGCCTCATCTGGTCCATGGGCAGTTAAGCGAACCCGTCACAGATACATCAACCTCTCGATGATTGCGGATCACGCGCGCATGGCGGAGGTGAAAGGCTCGCGAGAAACCGGATAGCCCGCATTATCGGGAATGGTCAGCCATTTTTTTCCATCCTCAACCACCACTCTTGGCGTGATGGGCTGCACTTCATATTCCGCTGCATGGGCACGGGCCTCGGCAAATGTCCGGAACTGACCCAGACGCTCCAGGTTACGCAGCGTGGGGAAAATAATCTTGAGATTATTCTGCTCGGCCCGTTTCAGGGCATCACTGGCACTGGTCCAGAACAGGCGGGTCGTTTCTGTCTGGTCCGCGTCAAGGGACACATCTCCTGTGCCAAGGTCAGCCAGATAGAACCGCGTATCAAAGATACGGCTATGCTTCAGCCCGCGCGGGAGCCAGCGCGCAAAGGGAACAATATCCTCGAACCGTATTTGCCAGCCAAAATGTTCAAGCACAGGGGCAAGGCTTTCCTGTTGCTGGAGCATGGAGCGCGCCTCAGCCGCAGTCCGCGCATTAACCTCTTCTCCTTCCAGCCCGACTACCAGCCCCGTTTCTTCCAGTGTCTCACGGATTGCGGCAATCCGTGCTGTCATGTCATCCTGATCGGCAACCGGACGCAAACTGCGCGCCAGTTCCCTGTCTGCAGGGTCAACACGCCCACCGGGGAAAACCGCTGCTCCTCCGGCAAAAGTCATGTTTTTCGATCGCTCCACCATCAACAGTTCCGGCGGACCGTTATGGTTTGCCGACTGTCGGAAAATCACCAGCGTCGCTGCCGGAATTGCTTCCACTCTCTCGGAATCTTGCATTTGCACGATAACCCTTGATCATCCTGTTGTTTCAGGAAGCAGCGTAACGCGATTACGTGCTCTTTGCCTAGTTCCCATGTCGGATAGTTTTACACATTACAGCCCGGTAAATTCATCTTAACCATTAAAATAACCGGATTTATGTTATTTGTATAAACTGGCACAGGACATGCAATACTATAAGCACCCTAACAGTCTTCGAATGCAGGCGGGGTCATCAGTCTCCCGACCCCGCCTCCCCGAAGAAAAAGGCCCGCACGAAGCGGGCCATTTTTATGGTGTAGTTCAAAAACCTGACCGGACAGGTTTTCAGGTGGCGGGTGCGACCTGTTTTTCAGCCAGCAATTGCTGAAGTTCGCCCGCCTCATACATTTCCATCATGATATCACTGCCACCAACAAACTCCCCTTTAACATAAAGCTGGGGGATGGTCGGCCAGTCAGAATAGGATTTAATGCCCTGACGGATATCCATATCCTGCAGCACATCAACCCCTTCATAGGCTACGCCGCAATGATCAAGTATCGCAACTGCCCGGCTGGAAAACCCGCATTGGGGAAAAAGCGGCGTGCCTTTCATGAACAGGACGACGTCATTGCTGCTGACAATATCGGAAATACGCTGATTGGTGTCGGACATTATGAAACCCGTTGAATAATTATCAATTCACTTCAGTTGGGGATGGCCGTGCTGAGTTGCAAGGCATGGAGCGCACCGCCCATCCTTCCTCCCAGCGCATCATACACCATTTTATGCTGCTGAACGCGGCTTTTTCCGGTAAATGCGGGGGATACCACACGGGCAGAATAATGGTCGCCATCACCGGCGAGATCAGTAATTTCCACTTCGGCATCGGGCAGTGCGACCCGGATCATTGCTTCAATATCTTCTGCGCTCATGGCCATGGTGGTTGCCTTGCCTCGTAACCTTATGTGTGATCAGGATTCGCTCATGATCTGGCGTCTTGCCTCGATCGCTTTTTCTTCCAGAGCCGCACGCACACCGGCTTCGTCCACGTCAATACCGGCGCCGGTCAGATCACCCAGAAGCTTGCGAATGACATCTTCATCCCCTGCCTCTTCAAAATCTGCCTGAACAACTGCCTTGGCATAGGCGTCCGTTTCCTCTTGTGTGAGGCTCATTTTCTCGGCCGCCCATTGTCCGAGCAACCGGTTACGGCGCGCGGCAATTTTGAAGGCATTTTCTTCATCAAATGCGAATTTGGCTTCTTCAGCGCGTTCGCGATCCTGGAAATCTGTCATTTCAGCCCCTTGCTTGGTCTTTGGGATCAGATAGGCCGCTGTTTGCCGGCGGGCAAGGTGTTTCAGCCATTCATTGTCACAACCAGCTTTCCGGTTGCCATGCGTTCTTCCAGTTGCGTTATCGCATCTGCGGCCCGTTCAAGCGGGAAAAGTCCGGATATTCGTGGCCTGATCTTGCCTTCTTGCAGCATCTGCAACAACTCATCGACCTGTGCACGGAAATTCCCGGCATCATGTTCCATAAAACCGCCCCAGAACACACCGCAAATATCGCAGCTCTTGAGCAAAGGCAGATTAAGCGGAATATTTGCAATACCGGCAGGAAAGCCCACGACCAGAAACCGCCCTTCCCATGCGATGGAGCGCAAGGCAGGTTCGGAGTAATCCCCTCCTGCAATATCATATATGATATCCGCCCCTTCCGGGCCAACTACTTGTTTGAACCGGGCCGCCAGATCTTTTGATGTCGCCTTGTCAAACGGGGCACGAGGATAGACAAGCGTTTCATCCGCCCCTGCCTCGCGCGCTATTGCAGCCTTTTCTTCTGACGAGACTGCTGCGACTACGCGGGCACCCGACAATTTTCCCAGTTCAATCGCAGACAGGCCAACACCGCCTGCAGCCCCCAATATCAGCAGCGTTTGCCCCGGAGAGATATGGCCCCTGTCATGCAAGCCATGATAGCTCGTGCCATAAGTCATCAGAAGAGCCGCCGCTTCTTCGAATGAAACGCCATCGGGGATACGGAACAGTCTGTCACACTCCACCGCCACCTGTTCTGCCAGTCCGCCATGGCCGATCATGGCAATCACCCTGTCACCTGTTTTCCAGCCGGATGCTGCGTTCCCGACGGCCCGCACCACGCCGGCGATTTCACTACCGGGCGAGTAAGGGCGTTCCGGGCGAAACTGATAGAGATCGCGGATCATCAGACCATCGGGATAATTGATGGAACAGGCTTCTACCTGCACCACCACCTGTCCGGATTCCGGCACCGGATCGGCTATCTCTTCGAGAACCAGTGTTTCAGGGCCACCTGCGCTTTTCGACAGTAGCGCCCTCATGCAGCGCGGGTTCCTTCAGCAAGCCAGGGCATATCTTTTGCCTGATGCGCCTCATAGGCAGCGATTTCCTGATCCTGCTCCATGGTCAGGCCAATTTCATCCAGCCCATTGGCCAGACAATGTTTTCTGAACGGATCAATCTCGAATGCGAAGCGATCCTGAAAAGGTGTAGTGACGCTCTGGTTTTCGAGATCAATGGTAATCTCATCTGTCTGCGCCACTTCAAGCAAGCGATCCACCTGTTCCTGCGGCAGAACTACTGTAAGAATCCCGTTCTTGAAGGCATTACCCGAAAAAATATCTGAAAAACCGGGAGCGATTACCGCCTTGATCCCCATATCAAGCAAGGCCCAGGCCGCATGTTCCCGGCTGGAGCCGCAACCGAAATTATCTCCCGCAATCAGGATTGGCGCGCCCGAAAATTCCGGTGCATCGAATACATTGCCTGCTTCTGCCCGCACAACTTCAAAGGCGCCCTGCCCCAGCCCTTCACGGCTGATCGTCTTGAGCCAATGCGCCGGAATGATAACATCGGTATCAACATTCTTGCGCCCGAAGGGGATCGCACGCCCTTCAACATGGTCAACCTTGTCCATCAATCTGTCTCTGGCTTCTCGCCACCCGGCACTGCAGGGTGCGGTTTATCTCCGGCTTTCCTGTCCTTGCTCTTGCGTTTGTTGGAATAGAGCAAGGCAGCGGCAATAGCTGCCGACCCCACTGCGGCTCCGGCAATTGCGCCAGCTATAGTTTTGTTCTTGTTGGTCATAACACACCTATGATCATCCCGCACGCTGCCCGCAAGCAGCGATGTGGTAAAATTCAGTCAAGCAGTTCCCGGACATCGGTCAGCCGCCCGGTTACGGCAGCAGCAGCAGCCATGGCCGGACTGACCAGATGCGTCCGCGCGCCCGGCCCCTGCCTGCCAACAAAATTGCGATTCGAGGTCGAGGCACAGCGTTCTCCCGCCGGCACCTTGTCAGGGTTCATGGCGATGCAGGCGGAACAACCTGGCTCCCGCCATTCCAGACCGGCATCGATAAAGATTTTATCCAGCCCCTCGGCCTCGGCCTGCGCCTTGACCAGACCGGAACCGGGAACAACAATCGCCCATTTGACATTCTCCGCTTTCCTGCGTCCGCGCAGCACATCAGCGGCAGCACGCAAATCCTCGATCCGGCTATTGGTGCAGCTGCCGATAAAAATATTCTCGATTGCCACATCGCGCAATCTAGTGCCCGGCTCCAGCCCCATATATTCAAGGCTCTTGCGCACTGCATCCTGCTTGGAGGCATCGGAAAAACTCTCTGGCGCCGGAACAATATCACCAATCGCGGCGACATCTTCAGGGCTGGTGCCCCAGGTTACACTTGGCTCCACCTCGGCGGCATTGATCACCACTGATTTATCAAACCGTGCGCCTTCATCCGTCGCGAGGCTGCGCCACCAGTCCACAGCGCGATCCCATTCCTCGCCCACAGGCGCCATGGGCTTGCCCTTCAGATAGGCGAATGTGATATCATCAGGCGCTATCAGGCCCGAACGAGCGCCTGCTTCAATCGCCATATTGCAGATGGTCAACCGGCCCTCAATGCTCATCTGTTCAAACACGCGGCCACGAAACTCAATCACATGCCCCGTTCCGCCAGCCGTGCCAATGACGCCTATGATATGCAGGATAAGATCCTTGGATGTGACGCCGTGCGAGAGTTCACCTTCAACCCGCACTTCCAGAGTTCGGGAGCGTTTGAGCAGCAAAGTTTGCGTTGCCAGCACATGTTCGACTTCGGACGTGCCAATCCCGAAAGCCAGCGCCCCGATCCCGCCATGGGCTGCGGTGTGCGAATCTCCGCATACAATTGTCGATCCGGGAAGGGAAAAGCCCTGTTCCGGCCCGACAACATGCACAATGCCCTGTTCAGGGTCAGTCGCCCCGATATAGCGAATGCCAAAATCATGGGCATTACGCTCCAGCGCAGATAATTGCTGCGCGCTTTGCGGGTCGGCCACAGGCAGAATATTGCCGGCGCCATCCACACGCGCCGTTGTCGGCAAATTATGATCCGGCACTGCCAGCGTAAGGTCTGGCCGGCGAACCTTGCGGCCTGCAAGACGCAGAGCCTCAAACGCCTGAGGGCTGGTCACTTCATGAACAAGGTGACGGTCAATATAAATCAGACTGGTGCCATCAGCGCGTGTTTCCACAACATGGGCATCCCAGATCTTTTCATACAATGTGCGTTTGGTTTTGGTCATATTCATGCGCCTAGTCCCCGCCGGGTGTCGGGGCAAGACAGGAAATGTTCACCCCGCTCAAGCCAGAGCATATCATGGGGTCAGGACCCTGGCTGACATGGCAAACACGCCCCCTTCCTGCCATCAGGAAAAAGGGGGCGCATCTGCAACCAGCCTGTCAACATGGCTCAACGAATGTAACGACCTCTGTGATTGCGGCTGTCATTACGAGCCTGCTTGTGAGAATTGACCATTTCCCGACGTATCTGCATCTGCAATGCATCTACGCGCCGGTCCAGAATGCGCAGTTCCTGACGGGTAAAGCCGCCACGGGCAAACTCGCGATAGGTCCGCTGAAGCGTGTTCAGGCGATCTTCAAAGCGATTTGCCTGACGATATGAGATCGCATTGCGTGACAAGGCCCGGTTGATCTGCCTGTCCATCTGGCGAATATCCTGCCTTATGTCCTGCGCGCGTTCCTGCGTCCAGGAATAGGACCGGGATCGATCATGCGAACCGGGCGCTGCCGATGCCGGAACGGATAATCCCAGTGCAAGGCTGGCTGCGATAAGCGGGGCTGCGATACGAAACCTGTTTGTCATTGTCACTCTCCTGTATGTGCAACAAAATGTGGCTCATTCCACTTGTTCATGTTTATGGATTGAAATATGAACAGTAGCGATATGGCCTGTCGCACGGGAGTGTTGCTTTGTATCGGTTTGTCGCGCCCGTTTAATTCCGCTGTTACCCCTTCGCCCGATGGGCAAAACTCTTGCGCAGCTTTGCCAGTTTTGGGGGTATCACCGACAGGCAATAGGGGTTGCGCTGTCCCTCCCCATCCCAATATTCCTGATGGTAGTCTTCTGCCGGATACCATGGGGCCGGACCTTCAATGGTTGTCACCGCCGACTGGTCCTGATGCTCCTCATCCCAGCGATCTATAGCCGCCTGCGCCGGCTGCCTGCCGGCATCATCTGCAACAAAGATCGCACTGCGATACTGGGTTCCCACATCATTTCCCTGACGGTTCAATTGCGTGGGATCATGCGTGGCCATGAAGATATTATAGATATCGGCCTGAGCAATCTGATCCGGATCATAGGTTACGCGGATCGCTTCGGCATGGCCTGTCTGGCCGGAGCATACCTGTTTATAGGTCGGGTCGGGCACACTGCCGCCAATATAGCCGCTTTCTACATTCTCTACGCCGATCACATCACGAAACACGGCTTCCGTGCACCAGAAGCACCCTCCTGCAACAATCACCTGTTCTACATTTGTCATCGACATCTCCACCTCTTTGCTAAAAGATAGGCCCGATGGCGGACAATTGCCATGCGCGAATGCCTATATGGTATACCGGCCAGGCCCGCGCCGCGATTGAGCCTTGCAACCTGCTTCTGCGTCAGCACCATGGCAGGTTAAGATAAAAGCAGGAGAGAACACATGATACGCACACGTCTGAACACTACTGGCATAACCGGATACAGGGCCGGGGCGTTGGCATCTGCCCTTGCCGGTGCACTCATCATCCCTCTTGCTTCTGTTTCAGCCCAGAATATGGCCCCGTCCGGCTATACCTCGCAATATGATGCGTGGCACGAGGCCCATCACACCCTGATGCAGGCCGCCACCAATGAAAATCGCCGCGAAGACGCTGCGCGCGATCAATATCGCCACCCGGTAGAGACACTGGAATTTTTTGACGTCAGACCAGATATGAAAGTAGGGGAATATGCGCCCGGTGGCGGATGGTATTCACGCCTGCTTGGCAATTACCTGGGAGATAAAGGCCAGCTTGTCGGTCTGTATTTCAACCCCGGCTCCGGCCCTTTTGATGACAAGGCACAGGCCGGGATTCGTGCCGGCGCTGCCGGATTTTCGCAAAAACTCGCCAGCCAGACGGGCAAACCGGCAGAGCGTTTTTCCGCCTTTACACTGGACCGGATTCCTGAAAGCGAAGCAGGCACGTTTGATCGTATTCTGGTTATCCGTATGCTTCATAACATGACCCGGTGGAGCATCGCCGATAGCGAGATCAAGGCCATGCGCAGCCTGCTGAAAGATGGCGGTATGATGGGGATTGTGCAGCATCGCGCCCGCGCAGATGCACCCTATTCCACCAGTGATGGCTCAAAGGGCTATCTGCGTCAGGATGACGTGATCGCCTTTATGAAAAGCAATGGCTTTGACCTGATTGGAATGAGCGAAATCAATGCCAATCCACAAGATAGCGCCGACCACCCCAAAGGGGTGTGGGAAATGCCTCCCTCATTCTCGACCAAAGACCCGAAGCTGGAAAATATCGGGGAAAGTGACCGGATGACCCTGCTGTTCCGCAAACGCCCCTGAAAACAGGCAGAATACGCATTGCTCCGCAGGGTGAAGAATAATAGAGCACCCCCATGCTTCGGTTTGCAAAATTCATGCTGCGGATGATTGTCTATTTCATCCTGTTTTCCCTGCTGATAGTGGTCGCTTACAAGTTCATTCCCGTGCCTGTTACCGCCACCATGCTGATGGATGATAATGGTATCACCAAACAGTGGGAACCGCTGGACAATATAGATCGCAATATGGTCCGCGCTGTCATTGCCGGAGAAGACAGCAAGTTTTGCACCCATGACGGGTTTGACCGCGAGGCTATTGAAAAAGCAATAGAGAGCAACGCTTCCGGCAAGAAACTGCGTGGTGGCTCCACCATCAGCCAGCAAACCGCAAAGAATGTTTTTCTGTGGCAGGGAGGCGGCTATATCCGCAAGGGGTTTGAAGCCTGGTTCACTTTCCTGATTGAGACAATCTGGGGTAAAAGACGGATTATGGAGGTCTATCTCAATGTCGCGGAAACCGGCATCGGGACTTATGGCGCAGAAGCGGGCGCGCAGCGTTATTACGATCATTCCGCCGCACAGCTCAGCACTCAGGAGGCTGCCCGCATGGCTGCGGTTCTCCCCTTGCCGAAGGAAAGACCCGCAAATGGCGCAACCGGCTTTACCCGTCGTTATGGCAATATAATTAGCGCCCGCATGGGCGTCGTGAAGCGTGACGGGCTTGATTCCTGCGTCTATGATTGAGGATATGGGCCATACACGACCAGACCAGCATGATCATTATCATGCTCACATCAAGGGGCATGATGGCCACTCGCACGCACCCGCCGATTTTGGCCGTGCATTTGCCATTGGCGTTGCGCTCAACACCGTCTTTATCGTTATCGAGGTCGTTTATGGCTTTCTCGCCGGCTCCATGGCGCTGATTGCCGATGCAGGGCACAATCTGTCAGATGTGTTCAGCCTGCTGCTGGCCTGGGGCGCAAGCTCACTGGCCAAACGATCTCCGACCGGGCGTTTCACCTACGGGTTCAAAAGTTCCACCATTATGGCCGCTCTCGCCAATGCCATGCTGTTGCTGATCGCGCTGGGTATGATCCTGGTTGAAGCGATTAACCGTCTATCCAGTCCGCAGCCGGTGGCCGCAGGAACGGTGATGGTGGTTGCCGGAATTGGTATCATCATCAACACGGTAACGGCACTGATGTTCATGCGCGGCGGGAAGCATGATATCAATATTCGTGGTGCTTTTCTGCATATGGCTGCCGATGCGCTGGTTTCACTTGGCGTTGTAATCTCCGGCGCCATCATCCTGTGGACAGGGGCTATGTGGGTCGATTCTGTGACCAGCATCATCATTGTAATCGTGATCGGGATTGGCACATGGAGATTGCTCCGGGACAGCGTGCGTATGAGCCTGCTTGCCGTTCCGGACAATATCGACGAACAGGCCGTGCGCAGCTATCTGGGCTCACTTCCCGGCGTCAGCACCGTGCATGATCTGCATATCTGGCCCCTGAGCACGACGGAAACAGCACTCACTGCGCATCTCGTTATTCCCGCCGGACATCCCGGCGATGCCTTTCTGGATGAACTGGCTCATGATCTGTTTCACAGATTCGATATTGGCCATGCCACGGTGCAGATTGAAACCGGCCTGGATGGTCAGTGCATCCATGCCTGTGATTCATGCTGACAAGGTCACGCTGTTTCCGCAGCTCCGTTTATACCAATTTGCAATGATGCTGTCGCATCAGCAGGTTGAAACGCCCATACACCGCCGGGGCTTGTCCGGGTGCTGCGAGTCAAGGTCATCGCACTCCGGCTTTACTTTACCCGAGCACGGAAAGTCAGGGTAAATTCAGGATCAGGATTGCCCGAAAGCATACTCCCCGATGGCTGGAAACAGACATGCCTGATAGCAGGATCATAACCTGATACAGGGCTGTAGCTACACTGGGAAAAACTGGCAGGCTTTGTCACCTGATCCGAAAACGCGACATTGGTGCTGGCGTTGAATGTCAGGCTGGTGGCGCTCTGCGACCAGCCCACACGCTGCCCGCCCAGTTCTGCTGTCGGGTTATTGTAGAACTCAACCTGCGCAGGAAGGGAATCGATCACGAACAGGCTGTTATTATCAACGGACCCACCGCCCGTATTTTTCACATTGATGGCATAGAGCACATCGTTTTGCGGCAGGAAAAATGACGAATTGTAAATTGCGCTTGTCTTTGACACCGCCAGTTGTGGAACGGATACAGTCACAGATTCGCTCAGATCATCGCCGGTCGTGCTTGTATCGCGCTGATCGCCCAGCGCCGCAGACGGGATAAGGTTGGTAATCGTCTGGCCTGCCCGCCCTGTATCCACCGTGCCCTGCATGGTCAGCGTGGCGGACTGGCCGTTAGTCAGACTGGGAATGGTCCATAGTCCTGTTCCCGCAGTATAGGCGCCAAGGGTCGGCACGCCATTACCTGCAGTTGCGGTAAGGCCCGCAGGCAAAAGATCCGTCATGGTGACATTGGTTGCCGTGGATGGCCCGGAATTGGTAACCGTAATGCCGAAGGTCACGGTGTCGCCCTCATCAGGGGTGGCATCAGCCGAAGTCAGGGTTTTGACGGTCCTGAGCGCCGCATCCCGGCACATGGGCACATAAATGCGGTCCAGCGAAAAGTCATCAACCTCTGAACCGACTGCGCTCATGTTGAAGGTGACAGTCGGGATGGTTGAGGATGTATAAGGCACGATGAGATGCACCGTGTACCATCTTCCAAAAGTGCCCCCGCCCCCGGCATTGTATAGCGGCGGCGCGGTGCCTCCCAATGTTGCACCACCCGACAGAACAATGGTGGCATTTCCCGCAGCTGTGCCCGCGACGGTCTGGATATCCATATAGGTTGCGCCGTTGACATTGACCTTGAGACTTGCCGTCCTCGATGCACCACCGGAGTGGCGCCACGAAACATCATACCAGATATGAAGCTGGCCATTGACATAGAGAGAATTCGCCGTGTTGGTCGGCAGGGTCAGGTTTGCCTGAATATTATCCAGTTGCGAGAGGGTAAAACTGTTCAGTGTTTCTACCGGATATGCCGCCGCATCAGCACCCGTCGGCACATGCGGGGGTGGCGAGGTTTCGACAGCCGGATGGGTAGCAAAAACCGGAAATGATTGTGCCTGGATACTGTTGTGAACCCAGTTTGTGCTGTTGGTATATCCCCCAATCGTGGTGGTCACCTTCGGGTCATCAAACCCGCCATTCGGCGTCAGGTTAACAGGTGTGCGGCATTGCCCGGCAAGAACGGGAGATGCCCATATAGTAATAATTACCGCCAGCAGAGCGGAAATATACTGTCGACAATTACGCATGGATTCTCTTTTAAACAACGCCATCCCTGATCGTGGAAATATCCCGATCAGGGTTAACAGTCATTTAAAGAGGCCGCTTGATCCCTGCAAGCAAGCACCTGATTTAATGGTTCATATCGCAGTTTGACGAGCATCACCCATCAAACTGCGATACCGTTAAGATCTGGCAGCCTGTGCAGCAGCCAAAAATTACAAACCATCAAGGCCCTTGCTGACCAGAATATTGACTGAAACACGGCGGTTCTGCGCCTTGCCATAAGGAGTGTCATTGCTCTCCAGCGGGTCCGCCTCGGCCATGCCGGTAGGTGTCAGCATACGGTAAGGCTTCCAGCCGCAAGCCTGCTGGAGATAATTGACAACCCGGCTGGCGCGCTTTTCACTCAACTGCTGGTTGACTTCCTGGCTGCCGGTCGAATCCGTATAGCCAACGACCAGCATCAGTGCGTTATCAATGCCGTCGGCCTCATTTGCTGCGGCACACAAATCACCCTTTGCCTGATTGGTCAGTACAGATTTGCCCGTATCGAAATGCACATTTGTCGTGCTCTTGATATTATATTTGTCAATATCGCCCATTCGGCCACGCAGGGCTTCTGTCGCTGCAGTTTGCTCGGCAAAGCCCTGTGCTGTGCCGCTGCGAATCATGGTTGCAGTCCTGAGATCCTTGTTCTTGAGCTGAACATGACGCGCCACCAGGCCATTGCCCCATTGCACCGTCTTGACGGTAACGGGCAGGCCGTTCAGCAAGGAATCTGCTCCGAGCTTGCTGCGACCAACACCAAACGGCCCCTTGCTGGCCCGAATCTCTGTTCCTTCGCTGATAGCAACGACCGTATCACCGCCACCGGCATTGGTGACCTGCATCCTGTCAATACTGCGTGCCGAGATAAAACCTTCAACTTCAGGGCCTTCTTCCATTTCGGATAAATCCGCTGGAACCTGCCCTTCAACAGTAATATCCTCCTGATAATAACCCTGCTCCTGCGCTGACAGACTACCTGCTGCAGAAATAGCCAGCCCAGCCATCAGGAGAGGAAGTCCTGATTTTGAAGAAATGAAACGCATTATTTAACTCCCGCCTTTTTCAACGATACCATCAGCCGATGCGTTGTCAGTTTAACCTGTCTGTTTCATGAATATTACTGAATCTCCACAATCAGACAGATAACAGGAGCGCGACATGCGACGAAGCGATGATGACACGAACAGGGCGTTGCAGGAAAAGATACCACTTTTCCGCGCAATGCTCTAACAGAGGCGCCCTGTTCAAACCTCTGGAAACAATGCGGGAGATTCCTGAATGCCTATGTCCCTTCACGCCGCCTTCATCCCCTCAGCCATGCAGATGCTGGGCACGACCAAAGGGCTGGTGGATAAAGCAGAAGGCTGGTGCATAGAAAATAACAAAGACCCGTCAGAGCTGATTACATGCCGCCTGATTGAGGACATGTTCGCTTTCGATTATCAGGTCAAAAGTGTCGCCGTTCATACTGCCGGAGCTATTGCCGGCGTAAAAGCAGGCCAGTTTGAGCCGGACATGTCGCCTCCTCCACAAAGCTTTGCGGCAATGCGCACGCTTCTGGATGACACAATGGCCGTGCTGGACAGCTATAGCGAAGACGATATGGAGAACCTGATCGGAACGCCGGTCAATTTTGCTTTCAGGGGCAAGGTTGTGGCTTCCTTTGTTGCAGAAAATTTCCTGCTCAGTTTCAGCCAGCCCAATTTCTATTTCCATACCACGACAGCCTATGACCTGTTGCGCATGAAAGGCGTCCCTGTCGGGAAACTTGATTTTATGGGGCGGATGCGCGTCCGGGCGGATTGAGCAGAAACACCACATTGCCCCGATATTCAGGGTCACGTCTTACAGAAGCCGGAACCTGCCAGTCAGCATCCTGAACGATCCCTATTTTATAGGGCATGGGCAGGTCTACGAAACTATCCAGATAGGCTTCAAAACCGGGTATCGTGCTACGTCCCTGATAGGTCTGGATCACGATTTCATCAACGGTTCCGGCAAGTGTGTCCAGAGCCTGCCGCTCACCATTGGCGCTCCAGTCCATCAGGCCGGTAATGGAAAGCTGATACTGCGCGGGAAGCCGCTTGCGAAGGTCGGCCAGAAAACTGGCATAATGTTCCAGCCCCAATGTCGCGGAGTCAAAGTCAATCTGCACCCCGGCAAGCCGGTTCTGTGCGCTCCATTGTCCGATCATGCGGGCAAGCTGATCCTGTGTGCTCTCCTGCCAGTCCAGCGTCTCTACACGAATAACCAGCCAGATATCGGCATGGTCAATCTGAGGGACCTGTGGCCGCAGCGGCACGATATACGCTCCATTGCCTGCCCTTACCTCTCCGGCCAGAATATAGACCATACGTGCATGGGCCAGTTCAGGTGGTGGTCGAACCCCCGCCCACAGAAAATACGCATCCTGCCCGGCGGCATCGGCTCTGGTCACACTATCCGCGCCTGTCTGGTCCGAACAGGCGAGAACCCCTGCGCACAGAAGCGTTACCAGTAATAATCGAGATCTTTTGCCCATTTGCTATTCGCATATTTTGTTTTCAACTCGGTGAACCAGGCCTTGCGCTGGCTTTGCGGCACGGCTTCACCCCCACACCCGTTATTGCCGGTGCGAGCATAACACCAGACAGCCCGATAAAGTGCATAGGCCCGCGCATCAGGGTCGGTGTTTTTTTGCGCCAGAACCATCTGGTAAAGATGTTGCCGTGAAATCTTCCCACCGGGAAACTGGCTTTTCCCTCCTCCGAGCTGGTCCGATGGACTTGCTCCTGAATAATAGAGGTAATCAAAGCCATTATTGCGATAGAACTCACCCAGACACAGGAGCGCCAGAGGTGCCTGTGCATTCTTCGACAGTTGCTCCACCGTAACAGGTAAGTCAGGACAGGTTCGGGTGCTGCTCTTCACCGGGTTAAAGAACGATGTGAGCTGTGAAGCAGATGCCGGATTTTGGCTCCATCCCTGCCGGAGATCAGCCGGAAGCAGCGTCCGGTCTTTCAGAAAGTCACTGTAATGACCACGGTTCAGGTCTTTCAGAAGCAGCGTGTTGAAAGCAACCTCCCGCACAAACTGACTCTCGCCATCATCCTTCACAATCTTGCGCAGGATATCCGGTCCAGCCACTTGCCGGAGCAGAATGCTACGGGTCATATCATCCTTAATCGGGGAAGAATCTGCAAAAACCTTGTCCACCCTGCCCGCTCGTTCCCAGTTCATGGCCAGAGCCAGCTCCACCATATTACGCTGCTGGAAATTGAATACCGTTCCCGGCAACATTTCCAGCCAGAATCCCTCTTCATTGGGGTCATTCAGACTGGCAAGCGCCTGACCGCGCAGCATCTGGCGGCTGAATTGCAGGGGAGAAAACGCCTTTTGCCGCGCGGCATCGGGAATGTGCTGCAACACTTCTGCCGGATTATTCGTGACATAAAAGGCATGATTGGCCCGCAGGAAATTGAATAAATCTTCCCTCCCCGTGAACATCGGCGCCTGCGCCTCCAATGCTTCACGGCTTAACGGTGCCTGAGAATTACCCCATGTTGACCGCATGGCCTGAAGATCAAGCGTCGCCAGCAATAATGGATCTTGTATCCTGTCAAAAGACGGGGTCGGCTCATACAGTTTGGTATCAATTTCCTCCACCAGATAGGCGGTCGTCTCGCTGGAAATATCAGCTTTATCCAGCAGGGCGGCATAGGCTTGCCCCAACCCCTTTACATCGCCGCTCACCCACAGCAAACGCCGGTGCAGACCATGCGCAGATGCTACATAGAGGCCAGAAGGATATTGCTTCACATAATTGGCAAATGCTTCACGCGCCCTTGCCAGAGACGGTTTATCGGCACCCTCTGGTCCCGAATAAAACCCCCATTTATCAAATGCAGTCGCCTGAGCAGCATTCAGCTCTGACCGGCCCAGCAAATAGGATGCGGTTTCGGCTACCCATTTATTGTTTGCATCACGTAACTGGCTGAATGTTTCGCGCGCAACGGTCCAGTCCTCATCATAAAAGGCATGACTGGCCACCAGATAGGCGAGAAACTCCTTGCCTGCCCGCGTCTGGATATTTTCAGGCCAGGCAATATTAGCAGGCGCTTCTTCGGCATGGTTCGATCGGTAAGACCTCTTTTGACCTGCCTCGCAAGTGGAACGCATGGCGCTGCGTGTGTCGCCCAGAACGGCTTGTTCGCTGGCGCGTATTCCTTTGGCAGATTTCAACCCATCCAGAAATGCCTGTGTGCCACTATCAAAGCTGGCGCATCGGGTGCCGAAAAACTCTGGATATTCCTCGTTTTCGGTTCTGTCATAAAATTGAGCGCGAAAATTATTCCAGTCAAAGAAGGTCTTACCATAGCCATCGTTGGACGCATATGACCAGATATCCGGTTCCGGGTCGGCCTGATGGGGCAAAAATTCGCCGCGCCCTTCCTGCACAAGATAAAGCAGGTTTACCCGCGTATCATTACCCGGTGACAGAATGGCGCTGCTGACACAGGGTGTATCCGGATTGGCAAGTTTCCAGAGTGCTTCACAACCATAATCACTGCTTGCTCCGGCAGGGTCAGCCCATAATGCCGCCATAAAAATCGGGAAAGCCAGTGCAGGTTTATTCCAGTTCATCAATGCCACCTCCGTCAGCAACAGGCAGACAATCAACAGATGACCTGTAAAGCGCAAGAAAAAAGGCCACGGAAAGCAGTTTCCCATGGCCCTTTTTCGATCTGTTTTTCAGGCAATCCTGAATAGATGGCCCTGAATAGATGGCCCTGAATAGATGGCCCCGAATAGATGGCCCCGAATAGATGGCCCCGAATAGATGGCCCCGAATAGATGGCTATGCCTTGAGCGAATAAACCTTTTGCTCAATCCCGTTAGAGTGTGATGACAAAAAGTGGGCACCGGTTTTTGTCAAAAAATCACACGACAACAAAAGCATAAAGAGCGGGATGTGATTCTGTCATATGTCATCCCGCTCTAATGCTGGCGCATACGGAATGGGATCTGGTCAGGTGCCGCACGGGCCTGACCAGATCCCGATGAGTCAAGTTCATCGCACTCTGGGATTAGTCGTCTTTCAGAAATGCCGGCATGTGATCCGGATCGCCACCGCTTTCATTATCCTTACGCGGTCCACGGTCCCCACGACGATTGCGGTTACGATCCCCATCGCGACGCGGACGACGATCGCCCCTGTCACCCCTGTCACCGCGCGGCTCACGCTTTTCACGCGGGGGGCGGGTATCTTCCAGTTCCTCGCCGGTTTCCTGATCGACCAGACGCATCGACAGGCGCACCTTGCCGCGATTGTCCACTTCCAGAACCTTGACTTTCACTTCCTGACCTTCGGACACGACATCGGTCGGCTTTTCGACCCGTTCGTTCTTCATC
>JBKEEC010000173.1:0-3707 GCA_047975785.1 Sphingomonadaceae bacterium
ATGATGCTTTGGGCGCCCATGCGCGCGACGAACTCCATATAACAGATGCGACATCAGCTCGGCCTGTTCAGGCTGCGGCAGCCTCGGCAGCAAGCTTTACCGCCGGTGCAGCGGCGCCCATGCTCGCTGTTATGCTGGCACCGCTGACGCTGGTTGTGCCGGCAGTCATTACCAGTTCAATGCTATGTCTGGCCTTGCTGGGCTATCTTGGGGCAAGTGCAGGCTCTGCCCCGATTGGCAAGTCAGTCTTCAGGGTCACATTCTGGGGCGCTGCGGCAATGGCGGTTACTGCCGGGATCGGCAAGATCGCAGGCGTTGCCGTATGAAGCAGCGACCCGAACAAGGCTTTACCCCCGCGCACCGACCCCGCCCGGCTGGGTTGTCTTGCGGGACATATGCGATACGCGGCCCCATTCAACCAGACACAGAATGACAGCAACTCCGCCCATCGCAGTCGTGAGTAAAAAGACCGGGTAATAGCCCTGCTCCTCAATCATTTGCCCCAATGCGCCTCGTCCGAGCGTCCCCACCAGCATGGTCAGCGAGGAAAGCAACGCATATTGCACTGCGCTATACCCCTTCGCCACAATGGATGAGAGGTAGGCAACAAAGGCCGCACCCGCGATACCGACGGCTATATTCTCTCCGGCAATGGCCAGCATCAGCTTGGGCATCCAGTCCGCACCGCCCAATTGCGTGACAAGCCATGAAAACCCTGTCATGTCGCTGGCCGTTTCCATCACATGTCCGCCACGGGCAAGATCCGCATAGAGCAGATTGGTGGAAGCTGCCAGAACAGCGCCCAGAGTAAGGGCTGCCATCCGCCCCATCACGGTTAGCAGATAACCACCAAGCGCAAGGCCGAGAACCAGTGCTCCCACGCCAAACAGCTTGGACGCAACCGCCACTTCATCCTTGGTATAGTGCAACTCGCCCAGATAGAAGGGATAGGCAAAGCTGCCCCAGATGGAATCCGTAATCCGGTAAGTCAGCACCAGCGCAAAAACGATAATCACCGCCCAGCCCAGCCTGCCGACAAAATCTGTCAGCGGCAGGACAAGCGCGCGATAGAGATGGTCAAGCATCCGCCCCGCCTCGCTTCGCGATGGCTCAGGCCGGGTCAGCAGATATTGCCCCTTGCGTTGCTGTTGCACCAGCCAGGCGGCAATCAGGGTCGGGATAACGACAGTCGCAATGACGATGACCGGCCCCATAGTGGCGATAAATTCAACCGAATCCGGCCTTGCTTCAGGGTCGGATGTGAGCGAGCGGACCATAAAGATGCCGACAACAACCAGCGCCCATCCCCATAGAATGCCTACAATTGTCAGTGCAATCGCGCGGATTTTCGGAGTAATCTGCCCCGTCTCGCGCAGGCCATGATCAGCCGCCTCCTCACGTTTCAGTTCCGCCGGATCAACATCGGGCGCAAACAGCCCCGCAATCCCGACTACGAGCAGAACAGCCCCCATGGTCAGATAGACACCAGGCCAGCCCATGCGCTCGGCCAGAAACAGCGCCAGCGCACCGCCAACAAGGGCAGCAATGCGATAGCCCATCTGGTAGACGGTGGAGAGGATTTCTATAGTTGCCTTGTCATCCGCCACGTCAACACGCCAGGCATCAATCACCACATCCTGCGTTGCACTGGCAAAGGCACCTATACCCGCCAGAAGCGAGAACCAGCCCAGCGAACTGGCCGGATCGAGAAAGGACAGCACCACCAGTATCACGCCAAGCAAAACCTGCGCGGTAACAATCCATTGCTTGCGCTTGCCCAGCTTGCGCAGGACAGGAAGATCAATCCGGTCCAGCGCAGGCGACCACAGGAACTTGAAGGCGTAAGCCAGCCCGATCAGTGAAAACACACCCATGGTTTCCAGATCAACTTTGGCATCAGACAGCCACGCATAGAGAGTGCCCAGCAACAAGGCATAGGGCAGACCGGAGGCAAAGCCGAAAATCAGCATGAAGCCGGTCTTGCGCTGCCTGAGTGAGGCAAATACCGTCCGCCATCCGGGTTTTGCGGGCTTTTGTGCTGCTACATCAGCCATAATGTCGCGTATTTCTCCTTCCGCAATTCCATTCGCGAATGCGCACCGACAGCTATGGCCGCAAGGAGAGGGGCAAGGCAATGGCGAACACACAAACCGTCAACAGAAGCGCGTATTGTCTATCGGAACAGCAAGCGCCTGTCTGGCTTGTCAGGCTGACTCATCCGGACAGTGTGGCGAACTTCAGATTCAGCTCATCAGGGGAAAAACAATATCCACTTTTTCAGCCAATAGTATAAGGGCCACCCCATGCCCGATAATCATTCTTCTGGTCGTGTACCGCGCGGCAAAGCCGCCCCCCGCAAGCCGGGTGCCCAAAGGCGGCACAACCATGCCCATCGCCCCCGACGACAAGAGCCAGGAAAAAGTGCCAATATCTGGGACCCGGCTGAACGCCCCGAAGGGGACCGCATTGCCAAAATGCTTGCCCGTGCCGGCATTGCCAGTCGTCGCGAAGTCGAGCGCATGATCGCCGAAGGCCGCGTCGCACGCGATGGAACCGTGGTGGAAACACCTGCCACCATTCTCAAATCGCTGCAGGGTGTTACGGTGGATGGGAAACCCGTGGGCAAGGCAGAGGCCACCCGCCTGTTTGCCTTTCACAAGCCGCAGGGCCTGATTACCGCAGAACGTGACCCCAAAGGGCGCCCCACTATTTACACTGCATTACGCAATGCCTTGCCTGCGCAAACACCACGACTGATACCGATCGGACGGCTCGACCTCAATACCGAAGGCCTGTTGCTGCTGACCAATGATGGGGAATTGAAGCGGGCAATGGAACTGCCATCCAGCGGCATCCCGCGCACCTACCGCGCCCGCGCCTTTGGCGATATTACACAGGAACAGCTTGAAGACCTGATTGACGGGATCACGATTGACGGTGTTCATTATGGCCGGATTGACGCCAATATGGAACGTAGAACCGGGCGCAACCAGTGGATCGAAATGACTATAACCGAAGGAAAAAACCGTGAAGTGCGACGGGTTCTGGAACATTTCGACCTCAAGATCAGCCGCCTGATACGCACATCATACGGCCCGTTTGCACTTGGCGACCTGCCGCGGGGCAGTGCCGTTGAGATCAGGCAGGGTGACGTTGAACGCTTCCGCAAGGGGCTTGGCAAAGTGCGTAAATAAAGCTTTTCGCGAAAAAGCGGATACCGGTTATTGACCTATGGCCAGCTTCGCTTCCGCAAAAGAAAAGCGAAAACAAGCAATTATAGCATCGCGGTGATTCAACCTTTTCTCGCGATGCTATAGAGCCTTCTGTTATTCCATCGCTGTTTGTTTGCCCGCATTTTCCGGTCCGGATGCGCCGAAAAAATCTATCACCTATTTCTGATTCTGAAAAAATACTCTGTTTTTAATACCGACCCCAGACAAACCGGCTGGAAAGCGCATAATTCCACACAGAGGCTACGATAATACCCGCCAATGCGGCAACAACCCAAGAAACACCGCGTGCCTGCAATAGTGCAGCCAGCGCGACATTGGCCAAAGCCCCTACCGAGCAGCTTGCGCAAAACCCTATCCAGCCGCGCAACAGTGCTCCGGGTGATTTCAATCGTATATCACGATAGGTGAGCCAGTTATTGAGCCAGAAATTGAAACTCATCGCTACCAGAGTTGCCAGAGCCTGCGAAAAGGCAA
>JBKEEC010000174.1:0-16629 GCA_047975785.1 Sphingomonadaceae bacterium
AAACTCGGAGCAATCCAGTAATTGTGCTGGTGCTGGCCGGGAAACAGAAAACTCACAATTTTATGAATACCAGAAATGGCTGGCCGAATTGTGTATTGCGCACAGCCTGCGAATGAGTGATCCTCTCCCGATCCATATATTCGGAGTCACCAGGGGAACGAAACCATGGCAGGCAAGCCGGAAGGAATGCAAAAAGGGGACCTGACTCAAGGCCCGATCATGCAGACATTGCTGATATTTGCGGTCCCGACCTTGCTTTCCAATATGCTCCAGTCACTGAGCGGAACGGTCAATTCAATCTGGGTAGGCCGACTGATAGGCGAAGCAGCCCTTGCTGCAACAGCCAACGGGAATATTATCGTATTCCTCCTTTCCAGCGCCGCATTCGGTTTTGGCATGGCTGCCACCGTGCTGATCGGCCAGCAATTCGGATCGCGTGATATTGATGGAGCGCGCCGGACAATAGGCACAGCCGTAGGGTTTTGTCTGGTGCTGACCGTGATTATCGGGGTGGTGGGATATTACGCCTCACCATCGCTTCTGCAGATGCTGGATACACCGGAGCAGGCTTTTGATCTTGCCAATGATTATTTGAAAGTCGTTTTCCTCGGAATGCCTTTCACAATGTTGTCTATCATTATTTCCATGAGTTTGCGCGGGGGAGGGGATGCGCGAACTCCCCTGATATTCATGGCAGTAACGGTTGTGCTGGATATCGTGCTGAACCCGTTACTGATAACGGGATATGGTCCATTCCCCGAACTGGGAATAACCGGATCTGCGCTGTCTACGCTGCTGGCATCAACCGTATCGCTGATTGCCATGATCGGGTATATTTACGCCAAAGACCTGCCCCTGAGGCTCAGGGGTCCTGAGTTGAACTATCTCAGGCCGCAAGCACAAGAGCTTCAATTCATTCTGACCAAAGGCTTCCCGATGGGAGCGCAAATGCTGATCATGTCGGCAGCAGGCATTATTGTGGTAGGACTGGTGAACCGGGAAGGAGTGCTTACCACTGCGGCTTATAGCGCCTCCATGCAGATATTCACCTATATCCAGATGCCGGCCATGGCAATCAGCGGAGCAGTCAGCGCAATGGCAGCACAGTATATCGGCGCAAAAAAGTGGACAAGAATTGATGCTCTGACCCGTTCCGGAATGATTGTTAATGCTATCATGACAGGAGGCCTGACCGTGATTGTGCTGTTGTTTGACAGGCCGGTTATGGTTCTGTTTCTTGGGTCGGATAGCCCGGCAGTGCCTCTTGCACAGCATATCCAGCGCGAAGTCGTATGGAATTTTATCTTCTTTGGCATGACGATGGTAATGACAGGGACAATGCGCGCTGCCGGTGCTGTCTGGGTGCCGCTGGGGATACTTGCCTTTACGCTTTATCCGGTGCGTCTGGGGTTTTACTATCTGACCTATCCGACACTGGGTGCAGATGCGATCTGGCTTAGTTTTCCCGTAGCAGGAATTGTCTCGCTGATACTGACGGCCATCGTATATTATCGCGGAAACTGGCGTAAATCAGCCATAGGGGAATCTTCGGCGGAAGCATCAGAGCATTGCCAGACTATTGGGGAGCCGGTCGGAAGAGTTAATCCGAATATATAATTTTATAACAAGGCCGGAGATGCGCAAAGACAGCCCCGAACTTCATAGCGCGAAGGAACCCGCAGGGATTGGGCGTCATTGGGATGCCGGTTTGTTCATCATGGACAATTTCTGCCATCTGCGCTGACGATGGGCATAGAATATACGGGCAAACAGGGCGGCAAATGGTGTCAAAGCGCCTGCCGATACATCTACCCGGTCTGTATAGCGCGAGCCGCCATTATGCGCTGAAACAAACATCCAGTGATCCCACGTGTTGACCATGGCTCCACCGCCATTGTCCCTCATAACCATGGGATCGCTGCTTTCGGGATATTCTATCCCGATTCGCTGTCGTCCCAAAGGCAAAATGCCAAACAGGAGCATGGATGCCTCGTGATTTCCGGCAGTCCAGATTGCAGGAAAACTGCCTGATTTCGGAACAAACCTGATCATCGGAGCCGCAACAAAATCCAGAGTCTCAGACTTCTGAACCTGCTCCCAGACCCATTCCGGCGTGCGTGGCAACCAGCAGCTTAATTCGATCCGCATTCTCACGTCTCCGCTGCGCCAGATATACAAATTGCCAGAATGTGACGGCAAAGAGAAAGCATCGGATTTGATCGTAAAATCAATCCACTAACGCATCAACACCAGTTCCTCAGCCATGGAGGGGTGCAGGGCGACAGTATCGTCAAACTGGGCCTTGGTCAGCCCGGCCTTGATAGCAATAGCGGCAGCCTGCAAAATTTCAGGAGATTCCGGCCCGATCATATGGAGGCCAAGCACACGGTCAGATGTTTCCTCAACAATCATCTTGTAGAGGCCACGCTCAGGATGCGGCGAGTAAATATTTTTCATGGGTCGGAAATCGGACGAGTAGACTTTGACATTGCCATATTTTTCTCGTGCACCGGCTTCTGTCAGACCAACCCCGGCAAGAGGAGGCTGGCTGAATACGGCACTGGGTATAGTGCTGTAATCAACTGTGCGCGGGGTATTACCAAAAACCGTATCAGCAAAGGCGTGCCCTTCGCGTATGGCTACAGGCGTTAGCTGAACCCGGTCTGTCACATCACCCACGGCATAGATGCTCTTGCAACTGGTCTGATTATATTCATCAACCATAATCGCGCCATTTTCTCTGGTTGTGACAGTGGCTGATTCCAGCCCAAGGCCGTGAGTATTGGGTGTGCGGCCAGTGGCAATCAGCACCTGATCCGCATGGATGATCTCTCCATGCCCCGTATCAACCAGAAGTGTCCCGTCGGTATCTTTCGAGACGGAACGAATCTGGCTGTTCATCGCAAAGATAATGCCACGCGCCATGGCAATATGAAGCAATCTTTCCACTACAGCTTCTTCATACCCTCGCAGAATAATATCTGTGCGGTTGACCAGTGCAACATTGCTGCCCAGGGCATTAAATATCCCGGCAAATTCCAGCGCGATATACCCGCCCCCCTGTATGACAAGCCGCTTGGGCTGTTCTTCCAGATGGAACATTTCATTGGATGTAATACACAGATCACTGCCCGGAAAATCCGGTTTTGCAGGCCAGCTTCCGGTTGCAATCAGAATATACCTGGCAGAAATCTCTTCGCCAGATGCCAGCTTTACGGAATGCGGGCCAGTCAGCCTTGCCCGTTCGGAAAAGAGGGTGCAGCCATGGTTGGTCAGGGTATTGCGATAAAGCCCCTCCAGACGATCTACATCGGCATTGACGAAATCGCGCAAGGCTCGCCAATCAAATCGGGCATTCTCTATGGTCCAGCCATAAGCACTGGCATGGCTCAGTTCTTCAGCAAACATGGAGCCGTAAACCAGCATTTTTTTCGGGACACAGCCGCGAATAACACAGGTTCCGCCAACGCGGTGTTCCTCGGCTATGGCCACTCTGACCCCGTGTGACGAGGCGATACGGGCTGCACGCACACCTCCCGATCCTGCTCCGATTACGAAAAGATCAAAGTCATACTCTGCCATGAGTGGCTCCTGAGGAAGATGCCTGAAAGGGAGTCAGGGAAAAAGAACCCTCATCATAATGAGGGGGCGGACCCGGCCCTGTCTGGCCGGCCAGAGCGTAAGGAATTTCCCCGTCAGCTCTTGCGAATTCCACTCATCGCCATCGCGCCAAAGGCTCCCGCCTGCACTGTTCCGGTCAGATTATCGCCATCCACTGTAGCCTGCGCCTCCAGTGTCATGGGCATTGGCGTAGTCATTTTCATCAGCCAGCTCAGCGTGTTGCCATCAATTTTGCCGTTTTCCACTTCAAGGCTACCCATTGGGCCAGCATTGGTCCCGGTAAAACTGGTGCCGTCCTCACCCGGAACAACAGTAAAAATGCTGGTCTGATCGCCCATAGGTGTTTTAGTGATGCACTCATAGCTACCTGCAACAGACATGATATTCTCCTCGGTCGAAATAATGTGGTCTGGGAAAATCTATTCACTTCCCGCAGATGCGGTTTCTACCGGAAGCCCCAGCCCCTCCAGTTGCGGCCGCACTTTTTCAGCATCACCTACTACAACAAATACCAGATCATCAGATTTGAAGTAATCATGAGCCTGCTTGTCCAGATCGGATGCAGTCATGGCTTCGTAGCGACCAGCCAGCGTTTCGTAATAATCATCAGGGCGTTCATAATTGATGATATTGATAATTCCGCCCAGAACATCACCCGATGTTTCAAAAGCACCGGGAAGTGCCCTGATATTACTTTTTTGCAATCGGTCCAGTTCTTCAGAAGTAACGCCACCTTTGTCGGTATAATTGGCCAGCTCCTTGCGCAGTTCGGTAATTGAATCTCCGGTGCGGTCGGCCTGAACGGGAGCATAAATAACAAAGCTGGTTTGCTCCAGCGGGTTACGAATTACACTGCGCACCCCGTAGGACCAGCCTTTGTCCTCTCTCAGATTCATATTGATTCTGCTCAGGAAGTTGCCGCCAAACACTTCATTGGCCGCCTTGAGGTCAACAAGGTCTTCCGTGCCCTTCTGGGGGAGCACACGTCCGGCCATAATTACAGATTGCGGTGAGGCCGGACGGTCAATCAGAACAATCCGCGCGGTTTGCTCAGGAACAGGCGCGTCATAGTTCTTTGCCGGCGCAACCTTGCTTGTCTGCCAGTTGCCGAAACTTTTTTCCAGCATGGGCGTGATTTCGGCAAGTGTCGTGTCTCCGACCACAAAGATTTTGCTATTTTCGGGAGAAATCCACGTGTCATGAAAAGCAAGTATATCTTCGCGAGACAGTTTCTCTATCGACTGTCTGGTTCCCAATCCGCTGGGGGGCATACCATAGGGGTGAGACGCGCCAAACAATGTGCTGGCCAGGATACGTTTGGCTATCTCGCCCGGTTCATTCAATTCACCCTCAACCCGGTTGATCTGCTGTGCTCGCACGCGCTCGATCTCTGTGCCTTCGAAAGCCGGGTGGCGAATATAATCGGAAAGCAAATCAAGCGAGGAAGCCAGGTTTGGAGACAGGGCGTTGACATAGAATACAGTGCTGTCAGCATCGGAATATCCGCCAAGATTTACACCTAGACGCTCTTTTGCAATGGCCAGATTCTGGGAATCAAGGCTGGTAGTGCCTTCATTCATGACGCTAAGCATAAGGGACTGCAAACCCTGTTTGTCACGCGCATCGGCGGACACACCCGCATCAAAAGAGACGCGAACAGAAATCGTCGGCACGGCATCACGACGGGCAAAGAACACGGGGATACCGTTGGATAATTTCCCCCGTTCGATGGCAGGAAAATCAAGCGATGACAAATCATTAACCGCAGGCAATTGCGAGCGATCCTTCTCGCTGGCCAAGCCTGTGGTGGTTACTGCCCCCTCGGCCATAAAGGCCGGATTCCGGTAGTAGGCAGGTTGTAGGCTGTGCTTTTCAGGGGCCACAATAAACCCGCCGCGATTTTCTCCGCCCTCTGTTCGGGTGCCCGGCTCAACCACAAGTGTAAAAGGGTGACGTTTCAGCCATTTGGAAGTAATGTCTCGCACTTGCTCCGGTGTAGCACTGGCGGCTGCCTCCAGTTCGGCGCGGTAATGTGCGGGGTCGCCAGAGTAGAGCAAACCTTCTGCCAGAGTTGGCGCCTTGCCCCCAAATCCGCCCACCGATTCCAGACCGCGAATCTGACCGGCTGCATAGCTGGTTGTTGCACGCTGGAGTTCGTCCAGTGTCGGACCGTTTTTCAGGAAGTCGGAAATTTCTGCATCCAGCGCGGCAGTAAGATCTTCCTTGCTGACACCGGGTTTGGCATCAGCATAAATAACGACCTGCCCGGCCTGGGCAAATGTCTGCGCATCGGCAGACACACGGACAGCAAGCTGCTTTCCTCTGACAAGGCTGTTATCCAGACGTGAGCTTGCCAGCCCGCCGAGAACCGTTATGCCTAGTGTAAGCGGAACATAATCGGGATTATCCAGACCCGGCACAGCCCACATCCGATAGATGCGTGTGGTCGGCACCTGATCATAAATCGTTTTGACAAGTGGGGCGGGCAGGTCCGGAACCGGGGCCGATACAGGCTGGACCCTGGGGCCTGAAGGAATGGCACCAAACCATTTTGTTACTTTTTCACGGGCTGTGGGCACATCAATATCGCCAGCCAGGACAAGAATAGCGTTATTGGGGGCGTAATGATCGGTAAACCAGGCCTTTACGTCATCCAGCGTTGCACCAGATATATCGTCCATCGAGCCGATGGTTGAATGATGGTAGGGGTGTCCTGAAGGATAGAGATTTTCAAGCTGCTCATACTCGACAATTCCATAAGGCGCATTATCGCCCTGACGCTTTTCATTCTGGACAACGCCGATCTGGTTATCCAGTTTTTCCTGAGTCACCGCACCAAGCAGATAGCCCATACGGTCACTTTCCATCATCAGGGCCGAATCAAGTGCGCCTGTCGGCACGGTCTCGAAATAATTTGTCCGGTCAAACCAGGTCGTGCCGTTGTAATCCGTCGCCCCGATCTGCTGGAGTGGTTCAAAAAAATCACCAGGAAGATGTTCTGACCCGTTGAACATCAGATGTTCGAACAAATGGGCAAAGCCGGTCTTGCCTTTCGGTTCGTGTTTGGAGCCAACATCATACCACACAGACACGGCAACAACCGGTGCCTTGCGGTCTGTATGCACCAGCACGGTCAGTCCATTATCCAGCGTAAAACTTTGATAAGGAATATCCACCGCAGCAATCAATTCTGAAACCGGGGCAGGGCCGGTATCTGAGGCCGTATCTGATGCCGTGTCCGACCGGGCGAGTGCTGGGGAGGCAGGAAGTGCAGTGGAAGCAAGAGCCATGGAAAGGGCGGCGAAACTGACTACAGCAGTTTTGAATTTCATCTAATGCTCCGGCAAGTCTATCTGGTTGCGTCTGTAACGTCCTAGAGCATTTCCAGAAAAAGTTGATAGACTTTTTTGGCCCGGAAAATGCGTCAAAACAAATAACTACAGCATTGCATCCGATTCAACATTCAGAAACAATGCTGTAGGCCCGGATGGCGCAAACGTCACCCTTTGTCGCCAATTGCCTGACTCTGGCCCCGGCCAATGCTGGTATAGGTGAAACCCGCCTCTTTCATATCTGCCGGCTTGTAAATGTTTCGCAGGTCAACCAGCACGGGTGCCTTCGCCAATTGCTTCACTCTGGAAAGGTCCAGCGCCCGGAAAGCGTCCCATTCGGTGACGATGGTGATGGCATCGGCACCGTCAATCGCGGCATAGGCATCCCTGACCATTTCCACATCCGGCATGAGCGGACGTGCCTGCTCCATACCCTCCGGGTCAAAAGCGGAAACACGGACTCCCGCATCAATCAGGGTCTGCGCAATAGCGATAGAGGGGGAATCCCGCATGTCATCGGTATTGGGCTTGAATGTCAGGCCCAGCAGGGCGACTTTTTTTCCGCGGGCCAGATCCATTCCGCCCAGTGCATCTATAACCTTGCGACCCATGGCACGCTTACGGCTTTCATTGACCTTGACCACAGATTCAACGATGCGCACCGGGCTTTCATAATCTTCTGCCGTCTTGAGCAATGCCAGCGTATCCTTGGGAAAGCATGAGCCGCCATAACCAGGGCCCGCATGAAGAAATTTGGACCCGATACGGTTGTCCATGCCAATGCCGCGGCTGACATCCTGCACATTAGCACCGACTTTTTCGCACAAATCAGCCATTTCATTGATAAAAGTGATCTTGGTAGCAAGAAAGGCGTTGGCGGCATATTTGATCAGCTCGCTGCTGCGGCGACTGGTGAAAAGGATGGGCGATTCATTGAGGAATAGCGGACGATAGACCTCACGCATAACCTCGCGCCCGAAATCATCCTCGGCACCAATAACGATCCGGTCTGGCCGTTTGAAATCACCAATTGCGGCGCCTTCCCTCAAAAATTCAGGGTTTGAAACAACACTCACCTTATGCAGTGTGCCGCTGTCATGCAGGATACGCTCCACCTCGTCGCCCGTGCCAACGGGAACAGTGGATTTGGTAACGATGACTGCATCATTACGCAGGGCAGCCCCTACTTCGCGCGCTACAGCATATACAAAAGACAGGTCCGCATGGCCATCACCACGGCGGCTTGGCGTTCCAACTGCAATAAAAATCGCCTTTGCCCCGTCAATGCCTGCTGCCAGATCGGTGGTAAAGGAGAGACGGCCCGCATCTCTGTTGGATTTCACCAGCTCCGCCAGACCTGGCTCATAAATCGGCATGATCCCGTCATGCAGACTGTCAATCTTGTTTTGATCCTTGTCTATGCAGATAACATCATGGCCGAAATCTGCGAAACATGCACCAGAAACAAGACCGACATAGCCGGACCCCACCATTGCGATCTTCATATTCTGAGCTTTCCTTAACTATCGGTGATACCGGCAGAATCATTGCCGGGTAATGTGCTCTAACGGGAAAATGCTAAAGCATCCTGATGCTCTGTCGCAATGACTCCATCGTGATCAACCGTCTGGATAGTGCGGCAATTGCCTCCTTCCAGCACAAGTGTGGTCAATCGGCCCGTTCGATAGGCCCCCGTGTCAATTCCGATACGGTTAATACGCCTCTCGGTATTTTCCATTATCGTATGTCCATGCACAACAACATGAGAGAACTGGCCAGTGTGTCGCAAGAAGCGGTCTCTGATCCAGCGCATATCCTGTTGCTTTTGCTCATTAACCGGATTGTCCGGATTTATACCTGCGTGAACAAACAAATAATCACCGGCAATAATGCAATCCTCAAAGCTGCCAATAAATGCGCGGTCTTCTTCGGGAACAGTATTGCGCATCAGCACTTGCAATTCCTCAAGGGAAGTACGGTTATAATCCTGCTTGTCCACCCCGTAACTGAGTATGGTTTCCCGACCACCAAATTTGTTGAAGGCACGCAGTTTATCAAGATCCTCAAAGGAGGCGAGAAACATTTCCTCGTGATTTCCTGCGATAATCCTGATTGTGCGGTTTCCTTTCCACTCCCGCGTTCGCCGGATAACGCCCGCACTATCCGGCCCCCGATCAATCAGGTCACCTAGCAGGATAATGGTGGTTTCCGCAGGTGAGGCGGTCTTGTCATCCTGTTCGATGGCTTCAATCATGGCCTCAAACAGATCAAGCCGACCATGAATATCACCAATAGCATAATACCGCGTTCCCTCAGGCACATGGGCACCAGGGGCAGCAGGTTCGCTTCGGAAGAGTTTGATCAGAGGCTTGAGCATTATGTTATCTGTTCTGAAGTGTCTGGGTATTGCCAATATCACATCCACCATGGCGGACAATCACTTGCGTGATACTGAATGGGCACCTGATGCACAAAATCAACACTGTTCCAGCCTTGAGTGGAAATATAACAAAATTTTCTTGTGCGATGCAACAAATGTGTGCATTTGCAAAGAGCAATTGCAAGAGATCACCATCAAAACCGGTGGCCGGCAATTGGGCAGGTGGGACGAAAGCGTAGAAACCCAAGGAGTTTTTTAATGCTCACGTCCGTTCGCAGCCTTCTCGCTGCAAGTATTACTTCGGCAATCGCCATTTCCTCTCCCGTCTGGGCTGCTGAAGCATCAGATGATGCTGAAACACAGGCTGTTGCAGACCAGATTTCCGGTGAGACTACCGTAATCGCTCCTCTGACTGCAATCGATCCTGTTATCACTGATATCAGCCAGATCCCTGTTGCAGCTTCACCAGAAAGCAAGAGTGAGCTGCAGCTTGATCGTGCTGTAAAACCTGCTGCCGATAAATCCGTCAGCAAGATAGGCGGTTCGAGTGGCCTGACATTTTCAGCCAATGTCACGCTGACCAATGATTACCGCTTTCGCGGCGTGGGCCTTTCAGATGGTGACTTTGCCATACAGGGAGGAATGGATATTTCCCATTCCAGCGGTATCTATGTCGGAACCTGGGCATCATCACTGGACGAAACCGTTGGCTTTGGTAGCACCGAGCTTGATTTCTACGGTGGCTGGAGCGGTGACATTACAGAAGGCGTAACGCTTGATGCCGGTCTGATTTACTACACCTATTTCGATGCCCCTCCCGGAGATTTCGACTATTTCGAAACCTATGGCTCAGTTGCACTCGCACTTGGCCCGGCGGAAGCAAAATTCGGCGTTGCCTATGCGTTTGATCAGGCATCTCTGGGCAGCCAGGACAATCTGTATCTCTACTCCGATCTGTCCGGCTCTATCCCCAATACGCCCATCACTCTGGCGGGTCACGTTGGCTTTACCGATGGTGCATTGACCTATACCGCCAATGGCAAGGCTTGGGATTTTTCTATTGGAGCAGACTGGGCTGTAACAGAGAATCTGACCGCTGGTGTAAAATACACCACGGTTGAAGGCCCGTCGATAAACCATGTTACAGACGATGCCTTTGTCTTCAGTCTGACGGCAGCATTCTGACGCATCTGACGCATATTGAATGCTGAAGCAGGAAAAGGCTCGCCCAGAAATGGGCGGGCCTTTTTTATGGCTTTATGTTCCCCATCAAAGTTTATAGCATTGCACATAAATCTGCCGGAGCATTTATGGTCAAATTTCTGCACAGCATGATCCGGGTAACTGATCCGGACGCGACTTTGGCGTTTTTCGCACTTATCGGGCTAGATGAGGTCCGGCGGTTTGATGTAGAGCAGGGACGCTTTACGCTGATCTTCCTTGCAGCCCCCGGAGAAGAAGGTGTAGCTGAGGTTGAGCTGACCTATAATTGGCCACCAGAAGACGGGGCTTCTCACCCTGTTTATGAATCGGGGCGCAATTTCGGCCATCTGGCCTATCAGGTGGAGAATATTTACGAGACATGTCAGAGGCTGATGGAAGCCGGACATATTATTCACCGACCCCCACGAGATGGTCATATGGCTTTTGTCAAAACACCCGATGGAATCTCGGTTGAATTACTGCAAGATGGCCATCTGCCGGTGCAGGAGCCATGGGCAAGTATGGAAAATACCGGGAACTGGTAAGCCCCCGTTTGCCATCAATCCGGCGATCGAGGGGCTGTTAATTCCGCTTCTTCCGGGTGTTCGGTGGTCATGCGCAGCACAATATAGCCAAGAACGGCCGAAACCAGCGACCCCATGAGAATGCCGATTTTAGCTTCCTCGATCAGCGACCGGTAGCCAGGAAACGCCAGCTCTCCGATAAACAGGGACATGGTAAAACCGATCCCGCAGAGAATCGTAACTCCCCAGATTTCTACCCATCCGGCATTTTCCGGGCGCTTTGCAAAACCAATCTTGTCAGCAATCACAATCGCGGTGAAAATGCCTGCCTGCTTCCCGATGACAAGCCCGGCCGCAATTGCCAGAGGCAAGGGCGCCAGCAAGCCAGATACTCCGAGGTCGCTCAAATTCACCCCTGCATTGGCAAATCCGAAAATCGGAACCACGACATAGGCACTCCATGAGGCAAGCGAATGTTCCATAACTTCCAGAACAGGTTTTCCCTGCTTGTTATGAAGGGGGACGGTAAGGGCGGCAGCAACACCGGCAATAGTGGCATGAACCCCGGAGTTCAGCACGCAGAACCACAGCAGGACCGAGAACAACACATATATCCATATGCTCCCGACTCTTGCACGATTGAGGCCAAGCATAAGGCCAAAAACAACGAATGATGCAATCAGCCATGCGACCTTCAACCCACCAGTGTAGACAATGGCAATCACAAGCACAGCGCCAATGTCGTCTACAATCGCAACTGTCAGCAAGAATAGCCGCAGCGATGCAGGAACACGGCTGCCCAGAAGACCAAGAACCCCCATGGCAAAGGCAATATCTGTTGCCGCAGGGATCGCCCATCCGCGATGAAGCTGAGGCTCTCCTGACACAAAGAAATAATAGACAATTGCCGGCATGGCCATGCCGGCTACTGCGGCAAGAACGGGCAAGCGGCGGTCTTCAGGGCTGGAAAGCTGACCCTCGATTACTTCACGTTTGACCTCAAGGCCGACAACGAAAAAGAATATCGCCATCAGCCCGTCATTGATCCACAAATGAAGCGTATCAAGCTTGAAGCCCTTGAGAAAGCCAATCTGCCCGTGAAGCAGGTGGTGGTAGGTATCATAGAGCGAGGAGTTGGCAATAATCATCGCTCCGGCCGCGACCAGAATCAGAAGGATGCCCGCAAATGCATCGCTGACAAATAATGAGCGAACAGGCGCTATGGCTGTGCGGAGAAATGAGTTTTGCTGTGTCATTGGCTGCCCCTTTTCCTGAATTGCGCGCCTGTTGCAAGGCCTGACACAATGCGTTAGGTGCATTAAAGAAAAAAGGCGGGGATCTTCATGCACTTAGGCGGATTTACTCCTTGGGAGTGGCTGTCCATCATCCAGATGGAACTGCTACTTTTTGCCGGCGTGTTCTTCCTTGTCGGTGCGCTGGATGAATTTGCAATAGATCTGATATGGCTCTGGAATCGACTGAACGGAAAGATCCGGACAATCAGGCTGAAAAACACAGAGGCAACAGAACGCTCACTCTCGGCTCCGGCGGCCATTTTTGTGCCTGCATGGCGCGAAGAAGAAGTCATCGGGTCCACAATACGTCACATGCTGGAGGTGTGGAGGCATCCGGAACTGAGGCTCTATATCGGCTGCTATCGCAATGACAGTCAAACTATCCGCGCAGTGGTGGATGCTGTCCGGGAAGATATACGTCTTCGGCTGGTCATTCATGATGTGAATGGCCCTTCCACAAAAGCAGACTGCCTCAACCGCCTCTACGCGGCATTGAGAGAAGATGAGCAACGCAGTGGACATATGGCCAATATGGTTGTGCTGCATGATGCCGAGGATATGGTTGATCCGGCGGCGCTCGGTGTTCTGGATGAAGCCGTCAGGGAAGCTGAGTTTGTCCAGCTTCCGGTCATGCCAATGTCACAGCGCGATTCCCGCTTCATCGGTGGCCACTATATTGAGGAATTTGCCGAATCCCACACCAAGGCGATGGTTGTTCGTGATTATCTCAGGGCTTCCCTTCCCTCGGCAGGAGTGGGGTGCGCGATCAGGCGGTCCGTATTACAGGATATGACGGCACAACACAGATCCGGTCCATTTTCTGCCGAGAGCCTGACCGAAGATTACGAATTGGGGCTTCGTATCCACGAGGCAGGATATCGCTCCCGCTTTGTAAGGGTGAGGACGCAGGAAGGAAGGCTGATCGCAAGCAGATCCTATTTTCCGGCAAATTTACAGCAGGCTGTCAGGCAAAAAACCCGCTGGGTGCATGGGATTGCCTTACAGGGCTGGGATCGAACCGGGTGGGGAAAAGGCAATCTTGAAACCTGGATGCGCTAGCGCGACCGGCGCGGCCCATTCTCCGCACTGCTGATGATGATCGCCTATTTTCTGCTGGTCAGCAGTGCAATGACGACCATTATACATCTGGTAGCGGGGCAGCCCTTGATGGAAATCCCCCTGCTGGTCTGGATGCTTCTCGGTCTTAATCTGGCTGCATTGATCTGGCGGGCCAGCCTGCGTTTTGCATTCACATCGCGGGATTACGGCCCAGTTGAGGGGCTGATGGCGGTGATACGCATACCAATAGCCAATATCATTGCGATCATGGCAGCGCGCAGGGCCATTCAGGCATATATCTGTGTGCTGGCCGGACAAAAACTGCATTGGGACAAGACAGATCACGATCGTCATCCGGCATCTGCCAGTATAATGCAACCTCGCCAGCAGAAAGCATGACGGCACCTTCATCCCGCGATTATCGCAAGGGCAATCCTCTGCTGATGATGGGGCTATTGCTACTTGGCTGGGTAGTCATCCGTGTATTTTCATGGACACCGCCGGCATTTGATATCCGATTTCCGGATAAAACGCTTTTAATTGCCCATTATGCCTCAGGCAAACGGGGCAGGCATTCAGCATTCCTGTCTTCTGCACCTCTATCAGCCTCCACCAAAGCAACGCATGGCGCAGATCCGGCGGGAGGGACAGATGCAGGCAATAATTACAGCCCCGCGCTTGCGAAGCCGGATGGGCATAACGATGGCAAGGGCCCGACAGGCAGCAAGGTAGGCTACACTCATATCAATATTGTTGAATATGACCATCAGCACACCCGGCTTGTCCAGCCTGCCTGCTTTTCCGTTTCACAGGGCTTGCCCCGGCGGCAGGGAATAGCTGATCGTCCAGACTGTATCAGCGGAGAAGCCCCTGTTCTCACGGTGGCACAAGAAGGAACACGGCAAAGATGGTCTGCGGATGGATGGCTATATTTACGGCAGGGAGCGAACCGGGCGCCATCTTCCGCCCCCAGTCAACCGGCCTATGGATACAGTCAGGCAGGTGCAGTGATGCGCTATTATATTGATCCTTCAAGCCAGAACAGGCCAGCACTGTTTATCCGCGCGACTCTGGCCCCTGGACGGCAATCTCAAACCGATATTGCTGCAGGGTTGGCGGCCCGTCCGCTCCGGTCTGTGCCCCTGACAGCCAATGCCGAACTGCGCGTCACTCGTATTGGAGAAAATACAGAGCTGCGTCCTGCAATTTTCGTAAATAGCGAGTTTGCTCCTCTCTCCCTGTCGGACAACATAAGGGTCGAAGCTTTTGGGCAGGTCGGCTTTGTCGGAGGTGATTACGAATCCGCCTTCGCCGATGGCCAGATACGCTTTACCCGAAAAATATCCGACCTGCAGGACATACCGCTTCATGTCGGGGTCGGTGCATGGGGTGGGGCACAAAAGGGGGCGTCCCGACTGGATGCAGGACCAACTGCCACTCTGGATATGAAGCTGGGTGATATTCCCGCACGTCTGTCAGTCGATTACCGGATCAAGCTGGCAGGAGATGCGGAGCCTGGGCATGGTGCCGGTATGACACTATCGACCGGATTTTGAATGGATCACTTTAATCCATCGCCTGACTGGAGTAGGCGGGTCACTGTATGGATGTTTATCTGCCAATCGCCAATTTATCGGTCAACGGGCTGTTTATCATAGGCCTGGGGGCGCTTACGGGTATATTATCTGGCCTGTTTGGCGTGGGCGGCGGCTTCCTGACAACACCACTGCTGATATTTTATGGCGTGCCACCAACTGTTGCCGCCGCATCTGCATCCACTCAGGTAACAGGGGCAAGCGTTTCCGGTGTGCTGGCGCAAAGCAAGCGCAATGGCGTGGATTTTCGGATGGGCTGGGTAATGGTTGCCGGTGGCGGTGTCGGCTCGGCTCTGGGCGCATTGCTCTTCAGGTTTTTTGAATCCATCGGCCAGATCGATGTGGTGATCAGCATATTATACGTCGTTTTACTCGGCACAATCGGCACTCTGATGATGCGCGAGGCGATCCAGTCTCTTCGGGTTTCCCGATCCGGACAGAAGCCGGTGGTCATGAAACGGCGCCATCACCCGCTTGTTGCAGTCCTGCCCATGCGCTGGCGCTTTTATCGCTCCGGCTTGTATATTTCTCCGCTCGCCCCCTTCATTATCGGAATTGGGGTAGGGATACTGACCATGCTGATGGGGGTCGGCGGAGGGTTCATTCTTGTTCCTGCCATGCTGTATATTCTGGGGATGAGCGCCAGCGTGGTGGTCGGAACATCACTTTTCCAGATCCTGTTCGTGACAATGGTTACAACCATGATGCATGCGCTGACGACACAGGCGGTTGATGTTGTCCTTGCAGGCCTGTTGCTGATTGGCTCGGTCACAGGAGCCCAAATCGGAACACGAGTGGCCCAATACGCCAGACCGGAAGCACTGCGCGTAGTCCTGGCCGGGATTGTGCTGGCCATTGCATTGAGGATGCTGTTCGGGCTGGGAGTCCGCCCCGATGAAATTTATTCGGTAGTGGCCCTGTGATGCGCTTTTTCGCCCTGTGCCTGTTTTTTCTGACACTGACGGCACAGACAGATCCGATTCTGGTGCCAGAAGTGTCGCAGCATGAGGTTGAAGTTCGTCAGGGCTTCACCGGAACGGAGTTGCTGTTATTCGGCGCCATACTTGACCCGCGAGGAGAACGGGGCGGTGATGCTTATGATATTGTCGTTGTGCTCAAAGGGCCGACAGAAGCTGTAACCGTAAGAGAGAAGCAGCGGGTAGGCGGGATATGGATCAATGCCGCCAGCACGTCTTTCCGGTCTGCTCCTGCTTTTTTTGCGGTCGCTTCATCGCGCCCGATAGAGGATATTGTCGATAAGAAAACCGCGATGATTTATGAGCTGGGGCTTGAGAATATCCAGTATTCTCCGAGTGGAAGCATTAACCTGGATGAGCAGGAACGCTTCCGGGTCGGTCTGATTGACCTTATGGGCCGCAACGGTTTCTACAAGGCGGATATGGGCGGTGTAAAAATCAATGAAAAAGTGCTGTATCAGGCCCGTATTTCATTACCTTCCAATGTCCAGACAGGCAATTACACTGCTGAGACCTTTGCAATTGCAAACGGACGCGTCGTGGCTTCTGCTATCGCCGAAGTAGAGGTCAAGAAAGTAGGGTTTGAGCGCCTGGTTGAAGTTTTTGCCCATGAAGCCTCCTTTCTATACGGGCTTCTGGCCGT
>JBKEEC010000175.1:0-23138 GCA_047975785.1 Sphingomonadaceae bacterium
ATCGGGAGAGGATCACTCATTCGCAGGCTGTGCGCAATACACAATTCGGCCAGCCATTTCTGGTATTCATAAAATTGTGAGTTTTCTGTTTCCCGGCCAGCACCAGCACAATGTACAGTTTCTGGATTGCGCCGAGTTTTTCATCAAAGAAAACAAGGCTCAGCACAGTGGCAGCCATGCCAAAACCGAATGCGGCGCTGGAAAGGAGGAATACGATTATATTCCCGTTGGCTGTTGCAGCAAGGGCTGCTTCGCCTATCAGTCGTCCTACCCAGATTGAATTGACCGTTCCGCTCAGTGACTGGAGCATATTGGAAAGCAAGGTCGGGACCGCAAATATCAGCAATGTCTGCATGATGGGGCCTTGAGTCAGGTCCCCTTTTTGCATTCCTTCCGGCTTGCCTGCCATGGTTTCGTTCCCTTGGTGACTCCGAATATATGGATCGGGAGAGGATCACTCATTCGCAGGCTGTGCGCAATACACAATTCGGCCAGCCATTTCTGGTATTCATAAAATTGTGAGTTTTCTGTTTCCCGGCCAGCACCAGCACAATTACTGGATTGCTCCGAGTTTTTCATCAAAGAAAACAAGGCTCATTGCAGTGGCTGCCCCAATGCCATTTTTCAAAACTCACGTGCCCCTTGTGTCACCATAGAGGTGGATATGCAGACGATCCGCCATTCGCAGATTATTCGCAATACACAGATCGGCCAACCACTTCTGGCGTTCATGCAATTGTGCGCTTTCTGTTCCTTCGGCCATCACGAACAGGCGATCAGAGGAAATGGAAAATTGGCTGCGCAAGTTCAGAACCTGTTCGATATCCTGATGGTCTGACACAACAAATTTGAACCATGCGCGTGGTTCCTGCGCCCAATATGCCAGCCTTTCAGGAACAAGAGCCAATTCAGTGGCATTGCCAGAAAATGCCAATTTGGGGCTGACATTATACTGGTCTATCTGCTCATCCAGCGCAGCAGGCACGGCAATTGTCCCGTTGGTTTCCAATTCGACGTGAAAATCCGGCAGCAAACGGAGCAGATGCGCAAGTGGGCCTGCCTGCAGCAAAGGTTCCCCCCCCGTCACCACCAGCCTGCGCGGCGGCAGAGAGTGAATTTTCTGCGCTACCTCCTCCACCGGAAGTGTTATCTGGTTTGCCTTGCGATCAAATTGCAGGTCCCCCCGATGCGGACGGTTATCGCCGGAAAAGTGCCAGGTATAGGGCGTATCGCACCAGACACAGGCAAGGTTGCAGCGTGATAGCCGGACAAAGGTGCTAGGATATCCGATGCTGGCCCCCTCCCCTTGCAGAGAAGCAAAAATCTCCGGCTTACCTGGTGTAGTGGTGGCGCAGACAAGTGACATAGCTATTATGATGTAAATGCACTCAGGGGGCCTGTGGGGGAATCGCCACTGACCGTTATGCCCTTTCCCCCAAACAGATTGCCAGCATCAAAATTAAACATGAAAAAGCCATTTGCATTGATATACAAGGCTTTTGGCGTAATCGTTTTCAACCAGTCCTGTCGTGAAAGGCCGGAGTGCTGTTCCGTGTGCGACTGTTCCAGCCACCGGGGGTAAAGCCTGCTTTCAATAGTCTGCCGCATTCTTTTGTTCAGTTCAGCTTCCTGACTCACGATCCGGACAAGCGTGGCGCTGCAATCCGCCAAAGAGGCTGTCTCGGTATTCAGCGTGACCTTGATAGCCGTGCCTTGCCATGCGCGTGTCTGGTCGAACCATAAGGGATAAATGTGATTCGCCGTGAATGTTCCAAGGTGTTCATCAAAATAGTCAGGAGGGTTGAGGATGGTATCTGCCGCTTGCAGCAGTGCCGGATTTTCCTTCGTCGCGATCAGGCGTTCTATATCGACTTGCTGCGTCGCGGGGTTGCCTGCCCCCAGCATTTGGTCAGTCACAATCTGTCTTATGGGGCCTTTTGCGACAAAGGCAATCAGTGTGCGGGCTTGCGTTGCATCCATTGCCTCGTAAGCCGCATCCGGATCAAAATTGCCTTGCAGGAGGGCTTCCAGTGAGCTGGTCTGTATCGGGCCATCGCCGATTTGCCATGCTACCAGGGTCACGGAAAGAGTTGAGTGCTCTTCACCCTCTATTTGCACGGTGTTGCCGCCCATACCATCAACAACGCCGGTGATGACCTGACCTGTAGTCTCCTGAGCAGCAGCAGGCGCCGGCAATGTGCCGAACAGCAAGAGGACTGCACAGGCCAGTATCGCAACGGGCAGAAGACGCAATCGTGTGATCCCGGACGGGCGCATTACCCAAGACGGCCCAATGCGAGGGTCAGACGTTTTTCTTCGGAGCTATGATGCGCATGATCTGATCGTGCTTTTTCAACTGCTTCAGGTTTTGCCTTTTCAACGAATTTGGGATTGGACAGCCGCCCTTCCAGCGATTTTGCTTCTTTTTGCGATGCTGCCAGCGCTTTTTGCAAACGGCTTTTCTCGGCGTCAATATCGATAACCCCTTCGAGCGGAATCACGAATTGATCTTTCCCCACGCCAATCTGCATGACCGGCCCTGCCGGCGCCGATGTCAATGCCAGAGAGCCAAAACGGGCAAGGCGTTCAATTGCCGCGCCATTGCCTGCAATGACCGATTGCGCCAGATCTGAAGGGTTATCAAGGAAGGCATCCAGCTTTGCCCCCGGCGCAATCCCCAGCTCATTTTTCGCGCCGCGTATGGTGCTGGTCAGGGCAATCAGCCACTCAATTTCGGCTTTGGCGGCAGGGTCCACCTGCGCCTGTGGCTGAGGCCAGCGGGCAAGAATCAGCTCATAGCTCCTTTTCCCTTGTGCGTGCCATAACTCTTCTGTGATGAAGGGCATGAAGGGGTGTAGCATCACCAGAATCTGGTCAAGCACCCAGCCCGCTACAGTGCGGGTTTCCTCATCAATCTGGCCCTTGATCAGCTCCAGATACCAGTCACAGAATGTCGCCCATGTAAACTGGTAAATCGCATTGGCAGCCGCATCAAACCGCAAATCTGCGAGCGCCTTGTCCAATGTGGCCTGTGTTTCAATCACAGCGCCGATAATCCATTTGTTCACGGCATGACTGGCAGATGGGGCACGTAGTGTTGTGCTCGCGCCTATTCCGTTAGATTGGCAGAAACGGGTAGCGTTCCATAATTTGGTAGCAAAGTTGCGATAGCCCTCTACCCGCTTTTCATCCATTTTGACATCGCGACCCTGACTTTCCATCGCCGCCATGAAAAAGCGCAAGGCATCCGCGCCATATTTGTCAATCAGCACCAGCGGATCGACAACATTGCCTTTGGACTTGGACATTTTCTGCCCATCAGCCGCGCGCACCAGCCCATGCAGATACAGGCGTGGCCATGGATTCCGGCCTGTCATCGCCTGCCCCATCATCATCATCCGCGCATCCCAGAAGAACAGGATGTCAAAGCCGGAAACCAGAAGATTATTGGGATAGTGCTTTTCAAGCAGTTCGGTGTTTTCGGGCCAGCCCAGTGTCGCAAACGGCCACAGGGCCGAGGAAAACCATGTGTCGAGCACGTCAGGATCGCGTGTCAGTTCAACGCCTTTACCCGCCTGGGCCTGCGCCTCTTCCTCGCTATGCGCAACATAGCATTTACCATCCGATCCATACCAGGCCGGAATCTGGTGTCCCCACCATAATTGGCGCGAAACGCACCATGGCTGGATATTCTCCATCCAGTTGAAAAATGTCTTCTCCCAGCTTTTGGGCACGATGTCTATTGCACCGCTTCGCACAGCTTCGATCGGCCCTTTGGCCAGTTCCTCTGCATTCACATACCATTGATCGGTCAGCCATGGCTCAATTACCACCCCGCCCCTGTCGCCATAAGGAGTCTGGATCGTGCGCGGCTCGGCATCGTGAGACTCTTCCTCGCCGTCCTTGTTTTTCGCAAGATAGGGGATGAGCCTGCCTAATTGCTTCAGTTCTGCCACCACGGCATCGCGCGCGGAAAATCGCTCCATCCCGATATATTCTGCTGGAATCAGCCCATCTGCCGTCTGCACTATCTGCGCTTCGGCATCGAACATGTTGAGCATATCACCTGCGGCTATTCCGGCACGCTTGCCCACTTCAAAGTCGTTAAAATCATGCCCCGGCGTGATCTTTACTGCGCCTGACCCCAGCTCAGGGTCGGCATGTTCATCCCCCACAATGGGCACGCGCCGTCCTGTAATCGGCAGCACGACATATTTGCCAATAACACTTTTATAACGCTCATCATCAGGATGCACTGCTACAGCCATATCAGCCAGCATGGTTTCGGGCCTGGTGGTGGCAACCTCGATATAATCCTGCCCGCTATCAAGTGTAACACCATCGGCCAGAGGATATTTGAAGTGCCAGAAGTGCCCCTTCACCTCGCGCGTTTCCACTTCCAGATCGGAAATGGCGGTTTTCAGCTTCGGGTCCCAGTTTACAAGGCGTTTGTCCCGATAAATCAGGCCCTGATTATACAGGTTCACAAACACCTTCACCACAGCTTTGGTAAAATGCGGGTCCATGGTGAACTGTTCCCGGCTCCAGTCCATCGAGCAGCCCAGACGGCGAAGCTGGCCGGTAATGGTTCCGCCAGACTCTTCTTTCCACTCCCACACTTTTTCCACAAAGTGCTCACGCGTGTAGTTAATGCGTTTGTCACCTGCTGCCTCAAGCTGACGCTCCACGACCATTTGCGTGGCGATACCGGCATGATCGGTGCCGACAACCCACAGAGCATCCTTGCCCTGCAACCTCTCATGGCGAACCACAATATCCTGCAGGGTATTGTCCAGCGCGTGGCCGATATGCAGGCTTCCCGTCACATTGGGCGGCGGGTTGACGATGGTAAACGGGGCGGCGTCCGGACGATCAGGGCGGAACAGGCCACCCTTTTCCCAATGCGCATACCATTTTGCCTCAATCGCGGCGGGATCGAAAGTCGTGTCGAGTGTAGATTCCATAATGACCCGCCTTTGCCAGCGGACAGGCAGTGCGACAAGTCTTGTCGCCAAGGGATTTTACCTGCATAGCTTGCCTCAATGGCAAGTGAGGCAAGTTTTTATCTGGAAGACACCGGGGATGGGGGCGTCCGGCTTGTCCTGTCAGGGCCTTATCTTGTCTCGACCATTGGCGCGGTTGATCAGGATTTGCGCGCGATTGAGCAGCGCATTGATCAAATCGACATGTCTGGCATCAGCGAGATTGACACTGTTGGCGCATGGATGATCTGCGCGATCGAGCGTGATAATGGCGGCCAGTTTGTAGGGGGTAATGAACGGGCAAACCGCCTTATTGCTGCCCTCCATGGCTTTACCAGCTCCGAATCGATTGAGCCAAAGCGACTCCCCCTGTGGGAGCGTGTTCCTGCCATTGTCGGAACACGGGTGGTCGAAACCGCTCGCGGCATGGTCGATATTGTCAGTTTTCTTGGCCACACAATCGCTGCATCCGGCTCGGTTCTTCTCCATCCGTCCCGGTTTCCGGGCAAGGCACTTGTTCGGCAAATGGAAATGGTCGGCGTGTCCTCACTGGGGATTGTTGGCCTGATGAGCTTCCTCATCGGTGTGGTGATTGCCCAGCAGGGCGCCGTTCAGCTTGCCCAGTTCGGAGCTGAAGCCCTGACGGTCAATCTTGTAGGCCGGATTACCCTGCGTGAACTGGGCGTGCTCATGACTGCAATCATGGTTGCTGGCCGGTCCGGCTCTGCCTTTGCCGCGCAAATCGGCACAATGAAGCTGACAGAAGAAGTGGATGCCATGCGCACCATCGGTATTTCCCCGATGGAAGCTCTGGTCGTGCCCCGCATTTTTGCATCAGTCCTGATGATGCCTCTGCTGGGTTTTTATTCTTCTGTCATCGCTATTGTTGGCGGGGCCGTGATTGCCGATGTCATGCTGGGTATGCCTTTTTTTACCTTCCTCGCCCGTGTCAAGGAGGTCGTGCCACTGCATGATGTCTGGGTGGGCCTGATCAAGGCGCCTGTTTTCGGCCTGATTGTAGCCCTTTCAGGGTGCTATCAGGGGATGCAGGTCAAGGGTAATTCCGAAGAAGTGGGACTGAGAACTACCATTGCCGTGGTTCAGGCAATATTTGCCGTTATTGTGCTGGATGCGTTTTTTGCCGTCTTCTTTACCGAGGTAGACTGGGGATGAACGAAACTCTGCCCGATATTGATTTTTCGACAGGACATACCCGGTATCGTGGGGAATACCCCATTGTTGTTGAAGGTCTGGTCAACCAGTTTGGCGATCAGGTCATTCATGAAGATCTTGATCTCAAGGTCCGGCGCAGAGAGATATTGGGCGTAGTCGGGGGATCAGGAACGGGCAAATCCGTTCTCATGCGCTCCATCATCGGCCTGCAAACGCCTGCTGCCGGAAATATCGAGGTGTTCGGCAAATCCATTACCGGGCATGATCCCGACGCAAATATCGGTGTGCGAGGCCGCTGGGGCGTATTGTTTCAGGGAGGCGCGCTATTTTCAACTCTGACAGTGGGTGAAAATGTCGAGGTTCCACTGCGCAAGTTTTATCCGGAAATCGAGGATGACCTGCTGCATGAAATTGCCCGATACAAGGTCATGTTATCGGGTTTGCCCGAAAATGCAGTCAGCAAGTTCCCCAGTGAGTTATCGGGCGGGATGAGAAAACGTGCCGGGCTTGCTCGTGCTCTTGCCCTTGATCCGGAATTGCTGTTTCTTGATGAACCGACCGCCGGGCTTGACCCTATCGGTGCCGCGCAGTTCGACAATCTGACCAGTGCCCTGCGCGAAACACTAGGGCTAACTGTGTTCCTGATTACGCATGATCTTGATACTTTGTATGAAATCTGTGACCGTGTGGCCGTTCTGGCTGAAAAACGGGTGATTGCAGTTGGAACAATTCCAGAGCTTCTGGCACTCGACCATCCCTGGATTCAGGAATATTTCAATGGCCCGCGTGGGCGCGCAGCACAGGATTCAACCCGGCGTGCAGCACAGCTTCGTGAAGAGGCAGCTCAGGCTGGCATGGACAAACCCCCGTCAGGAGGGGCATAGGAGGCCGGAATGGAAACACGCGCAAACCATTTCTGGGTAGGAATTGTTACGCTGGCGCTGCTCGCACTGGTGGCGTTTTTCATTGTCTGGCTTGCCGGATTGAATGCCGGTGCGCAAAAGCAGTATGACATTCTTTTCAAGACATCAGTATCAGGTCTTGCCAAAGGATCTCAGGTTTCTTTTGCCGGGGTTCCGGTTGGTCAGGTCAGCGAAATAGAGTTGTGGGGCAAAGACCCCGATTATGTGCGGGTTCGTGTCCAGGTTCAGGATGATGTGCCCATTCTGGTGGGCACAACGGCGACTTTACAATCTTCTTTTACATGTTTGTCATCAATCCTTCTGGACGGCGCACGGGCAGATGCTCCTGCCATTTCCTGTGAAACCACGGCTTGCCCCAATGGAGTCCCTCTTATCCCGCCCAAAGTGAGCGAGCTGGGCGAACTGATGGCCAATGCGCCCATGATTCTGGAGCGTGTGGCCACTGCAACTGAACGGTTGAATGTCCTGCTTTCTGATGAAAATCTGGACCAATTCTCCAGCACCATGCGCAATGCTAACAAATTGACCGGGGAACTGGCAGATAGCAGCCCACAGGTTGAAAAAACCCTGATTGAGTTACAGGGCACCTTGCGCGAGGCAAATCACGCCATGGCTTCCTTTGAACAGGTTATGGGATCTGCGGATAAACTGGTTGGCGGAGAGGGCGTCGCCTTGGCAGCCCAGCTGCGTCAAACGCTCAAGACTGCAGATGGTGCAGTTCAGAAGCTGACCGTGGTTGCTGAAACTGCTGCTCCTGCAGCCAGTCGCCTCAATGATGAAACCCTGCCCAATGCCGAGGCTACGTTAAAGGATTTGCGCGAAACGACAAAGGCATTGCGGTCCCTGACCGATCAGATTTCCAATCAGGGAGCCGGCTCTCTGATCAAGGGGCAATCACTACCGGAGTATAAACCGTGAGGAGAGCTGACGCGATGACTAACCGGGGCCGCAAATATATTATGCCGGCTGCATTTGTTCTGCTCGGAGGCTGTATCAGCCTGTCACCGGATATTCCCCCCAGTCTGATGACCCTCAGCCCTCAGGCAGAAGCACCCGCAGGAACCGAAGTCACTGCCAGCAATGCTATTGCCGTTGATGTGCCTGATGTTCCTGCCTCGCTTGATGTGTTGCGGGTTCCCGTGCAGGTTACTGACAGTGAAATTGCCTATTTGAAAGATGCGCAGTGGGTGGAAAAGCCTGCTCAACTCTTCACCCGCCTGCTGGCGGAAACTATCCGGGTCCGCAATTCAACCATGGCTGTCGATGGCGGTGATCCGACACTGAAAATTGATTCCCGGCTTGGCGGGGTGCTACGCCAGTTTGGTTATGATGCACGCAGCAACTCCGTTATTGTGCGTTATGATGCCATTTTGCGCGGCAAGGGTGGCAGTTTTGAAGCACGACGCTTTGAAGCCGTAATACCAGGAGTGACAGCAGAGGCAGGGCCAGTTTCCATGGCATTGAATGACGCGGCCAACGATGTTGCAGCCCAGATTGCGGATTGGATCAAAACCCGATGAACTTCCCCAAATGAACCTGGATGGTGACGTTATACCAAACTGCAATGATGCTGACTTATCAGCAGTTTGAATCGCTCAGGCGCCGCGCGGGCTTGACCAATATTTAATGAGTCAAGCTCATCGCACATTGGTATTACCTGTTTATCGTAATAATGCGACGTAACGTGCTGCTGACGTGAATTTTTTCTCACGATCGCGCAGTCTTTGCGCGGCTTCGGAATCCATGCCCCAAAGTTCAGCCTGCCAAAGCTCTTCCAGATTGGCAATCTGCCACAGGTCATGGATATTGGCATCCGGGTCCAGAGCGATCAAACCGATTACCAGTGATGCCGGAAGCGACACCAGAAGCTGCATGGCTGCCAGCGTATAATTATCCATTCCTTCAAGCCGGCTCTTCAATGCAGCAATAGTTTCGGCAGGTTGCGGCCGGTGAATAACCCCGCTGATACGTTCAAACAGAAGGTTTTCTGATAGCTCCAGTTGACGCAAGAGTGGCTCCCACTCTGCCTGCTGACGCTCAAAAAGGGCATCTTCAGGTGGCGCGCGGTAACAGAGTGTGTCTGTCTGCGCAAAATCCAGAAGATTGTGAATGGCGGTTTTTCTGTCAGGCGCAACAATATCAATGGCGTAATCCGTCAGGTCACGAAAAAGAAAGCGCGAAACATCTATCTCCTCGCCTTGACTTTCCCATTCCTGCGCTAGCGCTTCGGCAACGTCTTGAGACGGCACAATCTGATCAGCGCCGCCTGATGTCCGGATAGCCCGCCCATCAAGAAGTACGCGCCAGCCTGCGCGCCCTGTATCTTCCTCAACCGTCACACTGCGATAAAACCGTTTCACGGTCGGGGTGTCCTCCACCGGCGGGCAAGGATCTGGGGAGCGATGAAGAAGCAGATCAGGCCAGTGCCAAGCATCAGATAGCCTGCTTCTTCAGGCAAACCCAGCCTCTGGCGCACTGCCAATATTCCCAGCATCACCAGAACAGCCCCCAGCAGGCGCAACAGAGACAGGATCGCAAACCGCCCGGCAGCAGGGTCCTTGCTCATATCAGCTTGCTCATATCAGAATGTCTCCCAGATCCTTTGGAGAGTGCACGACTGCTTCTGCTCCATCGGCTTTCAGTTCCTCTGGTGAATGATAGCCCCAATCCACTCCGATTGCCCTGACCCCTATCGAGCGGGCCATGACCATATCGAAGCTGGTATCCCCGATCATGACGGTATTTTCTCTTCTGGCACCTGCTTCATCCAGAGCCGCCTGCAACATGGCCGGGTGAGGCTTGGACGGATGATGATCGGCAGTCTGAAGGGTTACAAACATATCATCCAGATCATGATTTGCCAGACAGGCGGTTAGCCCGCGCATGGATTTTCCGGTTGCAACGCCCAATAGCCACCCAGCTTCAGTAAGCCTGCTCAACAACTGCCTGATACCGTCAAATAATGGCTCTTCCAGATACCCCTTGCTGCGCTGGTTCCGATAGGAAGCTTTATATGCCTCAACCATCACCGCACAGGTTTTATCACCCACATCAGGAGCAAGCAGACGCACGGCTTGCGGAAGGCTGAGACCAACGATACGGCGTATCTGGTGGCGATCGGGAGCAGACAATTCGACGGCCGCAAAAGCATCCTCCATTGCCTGACAAATACCGGCCTGCCCGTCAACCAGCGTTCCGTCACAGTCAAATACAGCCAGACGCGCACTCGCTTTATCCGTGCTCATTGCGCCAAAGTCCTGATCAATTGCGCCAAAGCAGGCGAGCCATTGGCTTCAAGCCCTGCCGCAATAGCTTCACGGTCAGCGGGGGATTTGTTTTGTGACAATTTGAACGTCGGCCGCCAGGCAAGAATCTCCAGCTCAAAACCGACAATACCGGCTTCTTTTTTCCGCCAGTCCGCCTCTGGCACATACCCGCGGTGCCAGGCCTTGCCATGGCTTATGCGTGATTCATGCCGGGAGATCAGGTCATTCAGCAGGCCTTCAAGCCCATCCTGATCCATACGCTGCACCGGTCCTTCAAGCTCCAGCGAGACATAATCCCATGTTGGCACTGCAGCCTGATCCGCATACCAGCGAGGGCTGACATATCCATCTGGTCCATTCACCACGATCAGGGCCGTTTCACCGGCCAGATACCGGGCCATCGCATTGCCTCTTGCGAGATGGAACCGGATAACGCCATCCCCCGTGGAGAGTAGCGGCGTATGGGCAATGCGTGGTCCATCAGGCGTGGTCAGGAAGACCATGCCGAAGCCAATTTCATCAAGCAATGCTTCATGCAGCACCCGATCATTGATCTGGTAAGCCATATCTGGATGCATCAGCTTCTCCGCTTGCCTTTCGGGCCTTCGCTTTTGGGGCCTGCTCCGCGCGTTCTGCGCTCGCCCCGACGGGATTTGCGATATTGCTTGGCATGGGCACGGGCCTTTTTCTTGCGCTGCTCCCTGTCTGCTGGCGGGGGGCCTTGTTCGGGCAAGGCATCGCTCATGCCTTCATCAAAGCCCAATTGCTCCATGCTAATGGCGAAATGTTCCGGCAATGAGGCCATGACGTCAAGCTTGCCACCATCAGGATGGTCCAGCACCAGCCTGCGGGCATGAAGATGCATTTTGCGACTGATAGAGCCGGTCAGATAAGCATCCCTGCCGCCATATTTTCCATCACCCACAATCGGATAGCCTATTGCCGCCATATGAACGCGCAACTGGTGCGTGCGGCCTGTAAGTGGCTCAAGCTCAACCCATGCGGCGCGATTTCCGGCGCGGTCGACAACCCGGTAGCGTGTGCGTGCGGCTTGCCCGTTCTCTTCATCGACATGCATTTTCTCGCCGCCTGACCCGGGCTGCTTGGCGAGTGGCGCATCTATCAGTCCTTCGGGCACTTCAGGCACGCCGACCACGAGCGCCCAATAAACTTTTCTGGCCGAGCGGCCTGAAAATCTTTTCGAGAAAAATGCCGCACTTCCCGGTGTGCGCGCCACCAGCAAGACGCCGGACGTATCCTTGTCCAGACGATGCACCAGACGTGGCCGTGGCTGATCACCTTCAACAAAGGCATCGAGCAGGCCATCCACATGGTGATGTGTTTTGCTGCCCCCCTGCGTGGCAAGACCGGGAGGCTTGTCCAGCACAATTGCCGCGCGATCCTGATGGATAACCATCTCCTGGGCCTCGCGCTGCTGATCCGGACTCAAGTCACGCCGCGGTGCCCGCGGACGCGCAGTGTTTTCCGAGCCGGGAGGAACCCGAATTTGCTGGCCCGTATGGATGCGGTCTTCGGGACGGGCACGTTTACCATCGACCCGCAATTGTCCGGTGCGCGCCCAGCGGCTTATCATTGCGAATCCGATTTGGGGTAAATGACGCCGGAACCAGCGGTCAAGCCGGACATCGTCATCATCGGGTGAAACCGTATAGATGCGGACCTCTGTCTGTTTTCGGGTGTTGGTCATCCGGCTATTCGCATGATAATAAGGCCAATATAAAGTCCGCTTAGCCCCGCCAGAACTGACACGGCCCCGTAAACAAAGGCTGTGCCTGCCTGCCCACGCTCCATCAGGAGCATGAGTTCGAGGCTGAAGCTTGAAAAGGTGGTGAAGCCGCCAAGCACTCCCACTCCGATCAATAATCGAATCTGCTCATTGGCAATACTGCCATGACGTGCAAGCCAGCCCGCGAGAACCCCCATTGCCAGACTGCCCAGAATATTGACCGTCAGCGTAGCCCAGGGAAATGTTGTCACTGCAACCGGCCCCAGCCATTTTGTCATTGCCCGGCCAAGCTGATAGCGCATCAGGGCGCCGATGCCACCGCCAACAGTGACATTGATGGATGCTGCAAAAGGAGATATCTGAGACATTGCCGCGCTGTAGACCGCCCGTGCCTGAAGTGAAAGCCCCCCGGATACTCTCCGTCGCTAGGTCGTCAAATATCGTCGTCTTGTGCTTGCAATAGTGCTATAGCTGCACTATGTGCGCTCCCGACCAGCCGGCCCCTAAGGGATTCGGCCAATTTTTGTTTTTCTGAAGCGGGTCTTTTTGCTGAACAGCAGGGGGAAATTTCTTCAGATTCTTGTTTTGAGCATTTGAGGTGTTTTAATTTATGCAGATCATCGTCCGCGATAACAATGTCGACCAGGCCCTTCGCGCTCTGAAAAAGAAGCTGCAAAGGGAAGGCGTCTATCGCGAAATGAAGCTGCGCCGCCACTATGAAAAGCCTAGCGAAAAGCGCGCTCGTGAAAAGGCTGCTGCTGTGCGCCGCGCCCGCAAGCTGGAGCGCAAGCGTATGGAACGTGACGGCATCAAATAATTCCTGCTTTTTTGTATGCGGCTGCTTGAACCTGCCGTGTAATTAAGTCATCAGGGCGCGGCGAAACCCGCGCCCTTTTGCATTCTATCTGTTGCAGGGCGCTGTTTTGGACAGGCCGCCTTTGGCATTTCAGGAAACTTGACCATGACCGAGATCACACGTGTTCCGCTTCAACCCGTCGAAAAAGGGTCACTCACCAAAATCTGGCTTGGTGTGCTGATTGCATTGCTGGTTGGTGCTGGCATTGCCTATGCTTCTGTCCCCAAAACCGTAACTGTAACGGAAATCGTTGCAGGTAAAGGTCCCAGTCCGACGGCAGCCGATGTTGTTCTGGTAAATTACACTGGCAAGCTGGCTGACGGTACGGTTTTTGATCAGGGGCAGCAGACACCCCTGCCGCTTGAGGGGATGATTCCCGGTTTTGCTGAAGGTTTGCAACAGATGAACAAGGGTGGAAAATATACACTCTTCATCCCTGCCGAAAAAGCCTATGGCTCCGAAGCACGAGGCCCCATCCCTGCCAATAGTGACCTGACATTCGAGATCGAACTGCTTGATTTTGTCAATGGACAGGAATTCCAGCAGCGAATGCAGGCCATGCAGCAGATGCAGCAAATGATGCAGCAGCAGGGCCAGCCCGGAGCACCCGATCCGCAGGCACAGCCGCAAGGGCAGTAAGGCATCATAAGGCGCAGGAATGATTGCTATTGTTCCTGCTGCCTCGGATCAGAACATTTGATTAACATATAAAGGAGACGGGCAATGTCCGTCACAAAAGATGAGGTAGCAAAAATCGCCTCTCTTGCGCGAATCAGGATGGATGACGCGGAGCTGGAGCGCATGGCGCCGGAGTTTAACGCGATTCTTGGCTGGGTAGAACAACTTGGTGAGGTGGATACCTCATCTGTTGAGCCGATGACGGCCGTGATACCGGCTACGCAGCGTTTGCGTGATGATGTTGTGGATGCTGACCCACTGACAGGCGGCGACAGGCGCCAGGATATTCTTGCCAATGCTCCGGTCGCTGAACATGGCTTTTTTGGCGTGCCGAAGGTGATCGAATAATGACCAGTCTGACCGAACTTGGCATCAAGGATATCCGTGACGGTGTTGTTCGCGGCGACTTTACCGCGTGTGAAATTGCCGAAAGTTTCAATTCTGCTATTGCTGAGGCCAGCGAATTGAACGCCTTTATCGTCACGACTCCGGAAAAAGCCCTTTCTGCTGCTCAGGCCGTAGATGCTGCGCGCTCCAGCGGCGCCACTTTGGGGAAAATGGCAGGCGTGCCGATTGGCATGAAAGATCTGTTCGCCTCGCGCGATATCCAGACCACAGCGGCAAGCCATATACTCGAAGGCTTTATCCCACGCTATGAGAGCACAGTCAGCCAGAAACTGTGGGATGCAGGCGCAGGGATGCTGGGCAAACTCAATCTGGACCAGTTTGCCATGGGGTCTTCCAATGAGACAAGCCATTTCGGGCCGGTGAAAAGCCCCTGGCGCAAGAATGGAAGCAATGCGGCCCTTGCTCCGGGGGGGTCATCCGGAGGGTCATCGGCTGCGGTGGCGGCGCGCCTGTGCCCGGCTGCGACCGGAACAGATACAGGCGGCTCTATTCGTCAGCCTGCGGCCTTTACCGGCATTACCGGTATCAAGCCAACCTATGGCCGTTGTTCTCGCTGGGGTATTGTCGCCTTTGCCAGTTCGCTTGATCAGGCTGGCCCCATGGCACGATCTGTAACGGATTGCGCGATCATGCTGGAGGCGATGTCCGGTTTTGACCCAAGGGATTCCACCAGTCTCGACCTCCCCGTGCCTGCATGGGAAGCCGGGTTGAATGCCGATCTGGCCGGGAAGAAAGTCGGTATTCCAAAAGAATACCGGATGGATGGCATGGATGCCGAAATAATCGCTTACTGGGAACAGGGTAAGGCGTGGCTGAAAGATGCCGGTGCGCAAATTGTCGATATCAGCCTTCCGCATACAAAATATGCCCTCCCCACCTATTACATTGTGGCTCCGGCAGAAGCCTCATCCAATCTCGCCCGTTATGATGGCGTCCGTTATGGTCTACGTGATCTGCCCGAAGGGGCCGGCCTTCAGGATATGTATGCTGCCACTCGTGCAGATGGCTTTGGCGATGAGGTCAAGCGCCGGATTCTGATTGGAACCTATGTGCTATCCGCAGGGTTCTACGATGCCTATTACACCCAGGCCCAGAAATTGCGCACGCTGATTGCCCGCGATTTTGAACAGGCGTGGCAGGAATGTGACGTTATCCTTGCGCCGACTACGCCTACCGCTGCTTTCGCACTGGGTGACAAGGTGGATGATCCTCTCGCCATGTATCTCAATGACGTATTCTCCGTTCCTGCTTCTCTGGCGGGCCTTCCCGCGATGAGCGTTCCGTGTGGAACCAGTAGCGAAGGCTTGCCTCTTGGCTTGCAGCTGATTGGCAAGGCGTTTGACGAGCAGGGCGTACTGAATGCCGGTCTTGCGATTGAACAGCGCGCGGGGTTTGCCACGCGGCCTGAGCGGTGGTGGTAATGATCTTTCTGCTAATCCTGTTCGGCTCTCTGATTGCTCTGGTCGGTTTTGCGCTCTTCATTGCGCAAAGGGTCGAATATGGAGAGGCCAGATTTGATAGCAAAGCGGGCAAACCCGATAATGGCAAGAAAAGCCGTCTGGCCGGGTCAGTAGTCCCCGCCAGACGGAATGATGATATCCACGCAAAAAAGCGGGAAATGGACGATGAGTAACTACCGTATTCAGGGTGCAACAGGTGAATGGGAGGTCGTGATCGGCCTTGAGGTCCATGCGCAGATTACCTCCGCTTCCAAGCTGTTTTCAAGCGCCGCAACGGCATTCGGGGCAGAGCCAAACACGCAGGTCAGCCTGATTGACGCAGCCATGCCGGGTATGCTGCCTGTGCCTAACCGCGAGTGCATCCGCCAGGCCGTGCGCACCGGAATGGCTATCGACGCCCGGATCAACAAATGGAGCCGTTTCGACCGCAAAAACTATTTCTATGCTGATCTTCCGCAAGGATACCAGATAAGCCAGCTTTATCATCCGCTTGTCGGAGAGGGATCACTCTCGATCGAGGCAGATGAAAAAGCGGGCATCGCAGAAGACAAGACCATCGGCATTGAGCGTATTCATGTTGAGCAGGACGCGGGCAAGCTGATGCATGACCAGCACCCTACAATGTCCTATGTTGATCTGAACCGCTGCGGTGTCGCCCTGATGGAAATCGTTAGCCAGCCGGATATGCGTAGCCCCGCTGAAGCAGGGGCTTATGTGCGGAAGCTGCGATCAATTCTTCGCTATGTTGGCTCTTGCGACGGCAATATGGAAGAAGGTTCCATGCGTGCGGATGTCAATGTCTCCGTTCGCCGTCCGGGGGAGGAGTTCGGCACACGCACGGAGACAAAGAACGTCAACTCCGTACGTTTTGTCATGCAGACAATCGAGCATGAGGCCAACCGTCAGGTTGATCTGATCGAAGGCGGCGGAACAGTTGTGCAGGAAACCCGTCTGTTTGATCCGAATACCGGCACCACGCGCAGTATGCGGAGCAAGGAAGACGCACATGATTACCGTTACTTCCCTGACCCGGATTTGCTCCCGCTGGAACTGGATGACGATTTTCTTTCCCACTGCCGGGAAAGCTTGCCTGAACTGCCCGATGCCAAGCGTGCGCGCTACCGCGGTGAACTGGGATTGAGCGACTATAACGCCGGCGTGCTTACTGCCGAAGTCGAAACATTTTCCCGGTTTGAGGAATTGCTTGCCGAAACCGCACGCCGTCTTGGCAAAAGTGAAGGTGACATTGCCACTCAGGTTGCGAACTGGAGCTTGTCGGTCGCGCCGGGCGTGCTGAATGCGCTGGGCGATGAGGCCAATCCTGAATTTAACACCGCAGGTGCCAATGCAGCAATTATCGAGATGCAAACTGCAGGTGAAATTTCAGGTGGGCAGGCCAAGGAAATATATGAAATCCTGCTCAGGACTGGTCGCGAACCCTCTGAAATTGCTGAAACAGAGGGGCTGAAACAGCAAAGCGATACCGGCGCTATCGAAGCCGAGATCGACAAGGTTCTTGCCAGCAATTCTGACAAGGTTGAAGAATATCGCGATGGCAAGGACAAGCTGTTCGGTTTCTTTGTTGGCCAGACCATGAAGGCCATGCAGGGCAAAGGAAACCCCCAGCTTGTCAATGAACTGCTAAAGAAAAAGCTCGGCTAACCCCGCGCAGGAGCATTTCCCCGGTTACCACGCCGGGTTTGCCGTCCGGACTGGTTGCGCTGGCTATTGCCACGCCCTGATCCGGAGCGGTTAGCTGAGCGATTGTTTTCCGACCTGTCAGGCCTTCCCTCTGAATCCCGGCGTGGTTTTCCTGTCCGGGAGGAGTGCTTGCGCTTGTTGGGCCGTCTTGCCTTCTCTGAAGTCTTTTCAGAAGCCTTCTCCGGAGTCTCTTGCCTGCTTCTGCCATTATCACTGCTACCACGACGGGCAGGCCCTCTTGGCTTGACCTTGACCCGTGGCTGACGCTGTGGAGGCTGCCGCTTTTCGGGGCCTACGCCTTCTACCACTGCCCGGAAATTATCCGGCAGAGGCAAGCGCGTCAGAGTAACGCCGGTCAAACGCTGGATGTCACGAAGATAGGCGCGTTCATCCTCTGCGCAAAAGCTGATAGCCACACCGTCCCTGCCTGCACGCGCGGTCCGGCCAATCCGGTGAACATATTGCTCTGGAACATTGGGAAGCTCATAATTGATAACATGCGACACGCCCGGAATATCAATTCCGCGTGCGGCGACATCTGTGGCGACCAGAACCGGCACTCGCCCACTACGGAAATCATCAAGCGCCCTTTGCCTTTGTGGCTGGCTCTTGTTTCCGTGAATAGCATTGGCAGGAATATTGGCCTGTGCCAGCTTTTTCACAACCCTGTCTGCACCGTGCTTTGTCCGGGTGAAGATCAAAACCAGATCCAGGCTTCCTTCAACCGGATAGCGGCCACTCAGCAACATGGTCAGAAGGGTCTGTTTTTCATCCTGCTGCACCAGAATACCATATTGATCCACACGTTCAGCCGTTGTGGATTCCGGCGTAACAGCAACCTGAACTGGCTTTGTCAGGTAGCGGCTCGCCAATTCCCTGATTGCTTTGGGCATGGTGGCAGAAAAGAACAGGGTCTGGCGCTGCTTCGGTAACAGGCCGACAATCCGGCGCAGAGCATGGATAAATCCAAGGTCAAGCATCTGGTCCGCTTCATCCAGAACCAGAATTTCGACCCCATCCAGCGTCAGTGCGTTCTGGTCAATCATATCCAGCAAGCGGCCAGGCGTTGCGACCAGAATATCTGTTCCGCGTGCCAGTTTCTGCCGATCCTTGTGCACCGAGGTTCCGCCAACAATACTGACAACTTTCATTGCTGCCAGAGCGGAATAATCACGCGCACTTTGCGCAATCTGGTTAGCCAGTTCACGCGTGGGGGCCAGAACCAGCATTCTGCAAGACCGGCGCGGTGCATGATGGTCAGAATTGGAAAGCCGATCAATCGAAGGCAGCATGAAAGCGGCCGTTTTACCTGTGCCGGTCTGGGCAATTCCAAGAAGATCGTGCCCGGCCAGAACATGCGGTATGGCCTGTTCCTGGATGGGGGATGGCGTATCATAGCCCTTAAGCTCCAGCGCCTGCAGGACAGGGCGAGACAGGCCTAATTTTTCAAATGTCATATTTTTATAGTACTCAATTACAAGCTCACGCATCCGCCAGATATGGCGGTGCGAAGGCGGGTTAATGCAAACAACCCGCGTGAACAGGGAAGTCCTGAAAACTTGATGAAACGATGGCGCTGGCAGGCTTTACAGTCCTGCCGCTTCACGCTGACCATTCCGTTTCTCAGGCGTAGATGGGCGTTGAACAGGAAAATGTCAATTGATCTCGCCTCTTGCCTGTCTGATGGTATGGGACTTAACCCCAAAAGCCTTAATCCAGCCCGGCAGCCGCCAGCAGAGCTTTGGTGCTGACATCAAATGCACCTGTGCCCGTTTCAATCTGCCTGGCAATGTCTTTTCCCAGTTCAACACCAAACTGGTCAAAGGGATTGATTTGCATCAGAACGGCATTGGCAAAGGTGCGATGTTCGTGAAAGGCTATCAATGCACCAAGTGTTGCTGCATCCAGATCATCGCACAGCATTATCGCACTTGGGCGATCCCCCGGATAGGAGCGCGCAGGGTCATCACTAATGCGCCCCGCCATCAGAGCGGCACCTTGTGCAAAGCAGTTCATGAGCAAAATGCGGTGGTGTTCGGCGGGTAGTTCATCGCCAGGCGCAATACTGGCGATAAAATCCACCGGCACCATATTGGTCCCCTGATGCAGAAGCTGGAACACTGCGTGCTGCGCATCCGTGCCAACCCCTCCCCATGTAACCGGGGCTGTGGGCATATTCACTGCCTTGCCATCGATTGTAACGCTCTTGCCGTTACTTTCCATTTCCAGCTGCTGTAAATAAGACGGGAAAAGGCGGAAACGCTCGTCATAAGAGAAAACCGCGCGGGTCTGACAGTTGCGCAGGCGTGAATAATATTGATCGGCAAAGGCTGCGCGCAAAGGCAGGTTTTCACGGCCATCAGTATCACGGAAATGGACATCAACCACAGCCGCACCGGCCAGAATTTGCGCGAATTCATCCCATCCGACCGCCATGGCAACGGAAAAGCCGATGGACGACCATAGTGAATACCGCCCACCTACAGTTTCCGGAAATGGCAGAATGCGCGATTCATCCACTCCCCATTCAACTGCCTTTTCCGGGCTGGCGGTGAGCGCAACGACCCGGCCATAAGGGTCAGCTACACCATTTTCGCGGAGCCATTCCAATGCCGTTTGCGCGTTTGTCATCGTCTCGATAGTAGTGAATGTCTTGCTCGCAACAGCAATGATGGTTGTTGCCGGATCACATACTCTGAATGCAGCTTCGAGCGCGCATCCATCAATGTTGGAAACGACATGAACATCCACGAGAGCCAGATCACGCGCGAGTGCGTCAACCGCAAGCGCCGGTCCCAATGCGCTCCCGCCAATTCCGATGTGAATTACATGCCGGATCTCTCCCAGGGCGCCTTCATGGAGTGCTTCTACCAGAATACGCATTCGCGCATTAAGGGCCTGGGCCTCTTCCACAGCAGAGTCCCGCCCCTGCCCCCGCTGGGCAGTATGCTCTGCAGCCCGGTTTTCAGTGGTGTTTACACGCTCGCCAGCAAACAGGGCCATGCGCTGATCTGCAAAACCGCAGGCATCGGCCAGATTTTCAAAAGCTGTCAGATATGCGTCATCCAGATGTGTTTTGGACCAGTCAAACATGATACCGCCATCAGCCCATTCGAGACGGGCACTCAGCATGTCAAGGCGTCGGGGATCGTGAAATAATTCGGACAATGAAGGATGAGGCAAGGAGGCCAGGCTGGTCCATGCGGCTGATATCCTGCTGCTCATGATGTCTCGGTCTCCTCATACTATGCGTGCAATGCTGTTACGGGCAGCAAATGACATGACAATGGCAAGTCCCGTTTTTCAATATACATATTCTCAATAGGCATTGCCTCTGGCCAAGGAAAGCGTGCATCCTGATTTTCCTGCCCTTCTCACTCCAATGGATAAGCACCTGATCCCGATGTAATTCCGTCAGGAGGGCTTGACTCATCCCAAGAGTGATACACATAGCCTTCTGATGACCAATAGTGCAGATGCGCAAACCGCCTCAACGGCGCCCTCAACGGAGCAGGCTGATCCGCAGGCCTCTCCTGTGAACGAGACTATTTCCGCGCCTGTCGACGATGCTCAGCCAGTCAGGAAAAAGAAGGATGACAGCTTCTTTTCTTTCCTGCTGAAACTGGTGGTTATTGTCCTGCTATTTCGCAGTTTTGTGTTTTCACCCTTTTCTATTCCCAGTGAAAGTATGCTTCCGACACTGGAAAATGGCGATTATCTGGTCGCTGCCAAATGGCCCTATGGCTATTCGCGCTATTCCCTCCCTTTCAGCGCACCGCTGATTCCCGGCCGTATTCTGGCTCATCAGCCTGATCGCGGCGATGTGGTGATATTCAAGCACCCGGTGGACAATACCGACTATATCAAACGTGTGATTGCGCTGCCGGGGGATACGGTTGAAATGACCGCGGGGCAATTGTATCTCAATGGTCAGGCTGTAAAGAAAGAGCCGATTGCTGATTTCAAAATTGCTGTGTCTCCGAATACAGATTGTGCATGGGGGGCGCAGATTGCCCTGAATGAAGATGGAGCGCGGAGCTGTATATACACGCGTTTTCGTGAAACTCTGCCTGATGGCGCAACTTATGACGTGCTTGATTTTGGCCCTGCCCCTCAGGATAATTTCGGCCCGGTCATGGTTCCTGATGGTGCCATGTTTGTAATGGGTGACAATCGCGATAATTCACAGGACAGCCGTTTTCCGGCTATTCCGGGCGGTGGCGTGGGCATGGTGCCCCAAAGCAACCTTGTCGGTCGAGCCAGTGTCATCATGTGGTCTACCGATGGCAGTGCTGAATGGATCAAGCCATGGACGTGGTTCAGTGCTGCCCGCTGGGACCGGATCGGAACCGGCCTTTGAACGAGCTTGACGAGCGAACAACCCATTGGCTTGGAACGCTTGGTATCATCCCCAAAAACCCGTCGATCTGGCGTGAAGCCCTGACTCATGGCAGTTCCGGAAAACCTTATGATTACCAGAGGCTGGAGTTTCTGGGAGATCGGGTGCTTGGGCTTGCTATCAGTGACTGGCTGTATGAGCGCAGTGACGCAAATGAAGGCACGCTGGCCCAGCGTCTGAACGTATTGGTCAATAAGAAAAGTTGCGCGGCCATTGCCCGGAAAATGGGTGCAAACGACTATATTGTGCTGGGAAAGCAGGCCCGTGATGATGGCGGGGCAGACAGTGTAAATATCCTGGGCGATGTAATGGAAGCGTTGCTGGGTGCATCTTTTCTTGAGTTCGGATTTGACCAGACTCGTGAATGGATACGCAGTTTGTGGCAAGATTCCATCGCGGGAGACGCCGGGCGATCCAAACACCCCAAAAGTGCATTGCAGGAATGGGCTGCCGGAAATCGCAAACGTATGCCCGAATATGAAATCATTGATCGTTCAGGGCCGGATCATGCCCTGAATTTTACCGTACGTGTGCATGTCCCTAATGTGGGTGACGCCAAAGCCACTGCCAGCAGCAAACAGGAAGCTGAAAAACTGGCCGCTGAAAAATTCCTTGCCCGATATGGCTGATTGCGAACTCCCTGTTCACGGCATGTCTGCACCAGAAAGTTGACCTAATGGATAATTCTCCTGAAACACAATGCGGCTTTGTGGCCGTGATCGGGGCGCCCAATGCCGGGAAATCAACGCTGGTAAATGCGTTGGTCGGGCAGAAAGTGGCCATCACCAGCGCCAAGGCACAAACGACCCGCGCCCGTATGCTGGGCATTGCCCTGCAAGGCAAAAGCCAGATCATTCTGGTGGATACGCCGGGAATATTCGCTCCGCGTCGTCGTCTGGATCGGGCAATGGTTAGTGCTGCCTGGGAAGGTGCAGAAGCGGCAGATGCCATACTGCTTCTGGTCGACCCGGTTAAACAAAGGCGGCATGAACTGGAACCTTTGCTGGAGGCATTGAGCAACAGGCCCGAACGCAAGTTTCTTGTCATCAACAAGGTGGATATCGCCAAAAAAGAACCCTTGCTGGCACTTGCGCACGAGCTGGGGCAAAAAGTGGAATTTACCGAAACATTCTTTATATCCGCCCTGACCGGGGACGGGGTAGATAGCCTCAGGCAAACCCTTGCCAGCCTGATGCCAAAATGTGTGTGGCACTACCCTGAGGATCAGGTGTCCGATGCGAGTGAGCGTTTGCTGGCGGCTGAAGTCACGCGCGAACAGCTCTATCGCCAACTGCATGAAGAATTACCCTATGACAGCGCGGTGCGACCGGAAAGTTACCGCCAGCGCAAGGATGGAAGCCTTGAAATTCATCAGCAGATTGTCGTTGCCCGCGACAATCAAAGAGCCATTGTTCTGGGTAAGGGTGGCCAGAAAATCAAGGCGATCGGAGAGGCGGCACGCGCGGAGTTGATTCAATTGCTGGGCCAGAAAGTCCATCTCTTCCTTCATGTTAAAGTAGAAGAAAACTGGTCTGACAGCCGCGA
>JBKEEC010000176.1:0-5945 GCA_047975785.1 Sphingomonadaceae bacterium
AAACGGACAGGTGAAGGCTGCAGCCGAATCAACACCAGTGGTTACATCCACCCAAAGGCTTGACTACGAACTGGAGCTAGGAATCTGGGTTGGCGGCCAGTCTCAGCTGGGATCGTCCGTCCCCATCAGCGAGATGCACAAACACATTGCCGGGATCACGCTGCTCAATGACTGGTCTGCCCGCGATATTCAGGCATGGGAATATGTTCCGCTAGGTCCTTTTCTGGCCAAAAATTTTGCCACCACCGTCTCTCCTTGGATAATAACAGCCGAAGCCTTGGAACCGTTCAGAACTTCCATGCCTCCACGCCCGCAAGACGATCCGGCTCCGCTCGACTACCTTTCTGACCAGCAAGATCAGACCAATGGTGCTTTCGACATTCGCATAGAAGTCTTGTTGCGCAGCGCGAAAATGCGGCGTGACGGGGATAGTGCTATCACCATGGGCAGCGTTTGCGCCACCGACTTGTACTGGAGCCTGGCACAGATGTTGACCCATCACACCGTTAACGGGTGCGACATCGCAGCAGGGGATCTTATGGGGACTGGCACGATCTCAGGCACCGGGGACTCCCAGAAGGGCAGCATGATGGAATTGAGCTGCGGCGGCAGAAATCCGATCACCCTGCCAAATGGCGAAAGCCGTGTATTTCTGGAGGATGGTGATGAGGTGACCATGACCGGGTGGGCCGAACGCGAGGGGTTCAGGCGAATTGGCTTTGGCGAATGCAAGGCGATGATTGAACCTGCCTGATTTGGTTTTGTTCCTTCTTCGATTACAGCCCCAAAACATAAATCTGAATTGGTTTCGCTGCTGTAATCTTTGGTTGTCGCATGAGCCCGGTTCAGGCAATTCTGCAATCAGGTCAGCAGCGGTGACTGCACCAATACCGGGGATCGACTGCAGCAATGTGGATCGTCGGGTGAGACGCGGGGATCGTCGGCAATTTCAGAGGCGATCTGTTCATTTACAGCGTCGACCTGGTCTTCAAGGAAGGAAAGATGGGCCTCGATGGAAGCCAGAGTATCAGCATCATAGAGGCCAGACAGGCGCTGCTTTTCGATGGCCAGCATATTAACCAGTTGCTTACGCCGCCGCACACGTTCCGCGAGTCTTGCCTGGTTCTCAGGCTGTTGTGGCGTGGCTTCGGGGTGCATGACACAAGCGAACCTGAGAATGGTGCTGGCGTCAATGGCATCAGTCTTGGCCAGTTGCCCGCTAGCCCTTGCAAAGTCCCGCACCTACCGAGGGTTCACTGCGCTGAATGTGATACCTTCTGCATCCATGGCCTTTGCCAGAAGGCGGGCATAATCACAAACAACGTGAGGGCATTCGATACGGCCAAGTTTTCGGGCCAGTGCTGCCGCGCCTGCGGGCGTATTGGGCGTTCGCCAGGGTGATGGCCCAAGTGACGGGAGCGCCACATCCAGCATCGCTCTCGAAACATCGACACCGACATAGTTTGGGTTTTGCATGATCATGGTTCCTCAGCCTTGCATACGGACCCGAAGTCCAATCAACCGTTCGAGACGATCATGGAGGAACGGGCGGCTTTGCTGAGAATAGCGAGCTCCAAGCCCCAGGACAGGCCCCTCGATGCACTCGGGACAGGCTCCATCCACCCATTCCGTCAGTGACCGGGTCATGACCCGGTCACTGACAGATTGATGTCCTGTATCAACAGATCATCTTTGCCAAATCCAATATGCAAGGACAGGCTTTTCCGGGCAATGCTCTAGGATTAACGCATCAGTCCTGTTCCAGTGCCTCGATCATCCGGAACACTTCTAGCGCAATCCGGTGCCCCCTATCCGTCAATCGATACATTACCCTGGGGGGCACGTCATCGCTGACCTGACGCTCAACGACACCGTTATCCTCGAACGCCCGCAGTTTCAGCGTCAGCATCCTTTGCGAAATCTTCTCGAAGCGCAGTACTTGGTCCAGCGTTCGACGCAAGGCTGCATGCCGCATCTCGCCGGTCGCCAGAACCAGCAGGATGATGATAGACCATTTGTCCCCCAGAAGGCTGAAGATGCCCCGCAGATACTCGTATCTCCTTTTACCACCTTCCTGCACCTGCCTGGCCAAAGTGGCCAGCAGTTCAGACTGTTGTCTGGGCAGGGATTCATCAAACCGGCTCAAGGTATCTTCTCACTTGTATTCTCTGTTTCCTCATCATGGGCAGGGGGAACAAACCTGTGCCCTCTTGTCGCCCTTCCATTATGATACTAATCGTTTCTTTATTGGTAAACGAAATGGGAGAGCACTGTGTACGATGCCTTAGACCTGACGGGCAAGGTGGCTATAATTACCGGTGGTGCCGGTGGGATCGGCCAAGCAACTGCCCGTCTGATGGCGTCCCGTGGTGCGCAGCTGGCGATTGCCGATATCGACCATATGCGCGCACTGAATGTTGCCAAAACCATCGGACCAGCTGCCGTAGCGATCGAGCTTGACCTTGCCCGAGAAACGTCGATCAAACGCGCAGTGGCTGAAGTGCTGGAACAGTTCGGCAGGATCGACATCTTACATAACAATGCGGCCATTGCAGGGCCAATTCTCGCCCAGGACGGCAGCTTGCATAATCTTGATACCGATGTGTGGGACAAAGTCTTTGCAGTGAACTGCCGCGGCACCATGGTGATGACCAGAGAATGTCTTCCATATCTGATCGAGAACAAGGGATCAATAATCAACACGGTGTCCGGCCTGGGTCTCCAGGGTCACGTTCGCCAGACCGCCTATGGTGCCACAAAGGCTGCATTGATCCAGTTAACCCGCACTGTGGCGACAACATACGGCGCGCAGGGCGTGCGCTGCAATGCCGTAGCCCCTGGCTTGATATTGACGGAGACTGCGGCGAAGGAATTTCCGACTCACTGGCGAAAGAACATCGAGGACGAAACGCCTCGCGGCACCTCTGGCGCGCCGGAGGACATCGCAGAACCAGTTGCTTTCCTTGCTTCCGATGCCGCACGCAACATCACCGGGCAAACTCTCGCTTCCGATGGCGGGGTGTCGATCCATGTGCCTGGCTACTCTGCCTATTCGAAGGCGGTCTGGGATGAGGCCCCACACTGAACGGCAAGGATTTAGAGGAATGACTGAAAGAACAATCCCCTTTGCAGCCGGGAATTTTCGATTTGACGGGCCATCAGTAAGCCGCCGGGCGATCCTGAGAAGCGCTGGGGCAATAGTCACCATGGCTGTCGCCACACCGGCACTGGCAGAGCATGCCATCACGGCGAAAAACGGTATCCGCTATGTCGTGACGGACAACCGGCTGCGCCCCAGCATGACATTCGCCGCCTGCCTTCAGAGTGGAGGTAGCGAGCCGCTTGAGGTGACAGAAGGGCTGACCGCTCTCTGGAGCCAGGTTCTGGTCCCCCATTGGGAGGCGCCAAAAGGTGCGGTTGCAGGATTGACGAGCGTTGGTGTCTGGGAGGGATTATCACAGCAGGCCCAGTTGCAATTCCGCCGGGCACATATCCTAGGAACACACAGTTTCGATCATGCCGATCGCGCAATTGGCCACATGTTGACGCAGGTCCAGACTGAAACAGATGCAGTCTCTGCCCTTACCTCTGGCCTCCTGGATATCGACTGGCCTCTGATCCTGGCTCAAAATGCCGAAAAATGCCTGCACCTCAAGCCTGCTGGCAGGAAAACCTGTCGCATCGGTTCCTCGTCTCAGTATGCCCTCGGCACCCGACACCTCGTTTCATGGATAATTGAGTAACATCATGAGAACACCCCCTGGAATCTCCGAAGCCACTTTCTCTGCTGCGCTGCAGGCATTTGCCAGTGTTGTAGGGGAGCAATGGGTGCTTACCTCCGACGAGGACATGCACACTTATCGCGATGCCTACACGCCCTTGCGTGATGAGCCTGATGAGCGTGTCGCTTCCGCAGCTGTCGCTCCGCAGAGCGTGGAAGAAGTACAGGAAATCGTAAGGATCGCGAACCGCCATCGGATACCCCTCTATGCCATTTCGACTGGCCGGAACCTCGGCTATGGCGGTTCTGCGCCAGCCTATTCGGGCAGTGTGGTTCTTGATCTGAAACGGATGAACCGGATCATTGAAGTGAACGACAGCAACCACTACGCCATTGTTGAACCGGGCGTCAGTTATTTCGATCTGTATAATTATTGCATCAAAAACAAAAAGAAGGTCTGGCTCGACGTGCCCGATCCTGGCTGGGGCAGTGTTATGGGAAATGCCCTTGATCACGGCGTGGGTCACACTGCATCGCGCTTCCGCAACCACTTCGATGCCCATTGCGGGATGGAGGTGGTGCTACCGAACGGCGAATTGCTGCGAACCGGGATGGGCGCGATGCCCAATTCGGAAACATGGGCGCAATACAAACCTGGTCTGGGTCCGATTATCGACGGTCTGTTCTCGCAATCGAACATGGGCATTGTCACCAAGATGGGCTTTTGGCTGATGCCTGAGCCCGAAGCGTTCCTGCAAGGGACTGTAGGCGTACGGCGTTATGACGACCTGCACAACCTTGTCGAAGTCCTGAAATATGTAGAGAATATGGCGATTGCTCCGGGTGCACCGGAAATGGCCAGCCCGTTGCTGGGTGCCGGCGGCGATACGAAGACTATTGTTAATGTCTTCCTTAACGGGCCACCGCAATTCGACAAGAATCACCGGGACCTGATTGCCGGGGCCGAACTGGGTTACTCACGGAAGCTGGAGCAATACGGGCTTGATAACAACATCCCTTACTGGACGTTCCATGTCGCCTTCTACGGCCCTCGCAAGGTGGTGGAAGCACAATGGGAAGCTGTGCAGGATATCATGTCGGAACGGGTCAGTGATGCAATTTTCACTGCGCATGATGTAGTTACAGACCGGCATTCAGTCAGTTCGAGCGAGATTTATGCACAGAATATGGGCATACCCAATCTCGAATTTTTCGCTCTGGGAACACGCGCCGGTGGCCAGCCGCCATCCCGCGGTCACTTGTTCTTTTCACCGGTGATTCCGCAAACTGCAGAGGGTATCCTGAAAGCCAACCGGGTGTTCTTGCAGGCTGTGCGTGAAATCCCGTTGCTGCAACAGGTGCCGATGTTCAACCTTCTGCCGTTCTCCCTGCCCGCAGCATTCTATGAACGCAGCTTCCTTTTCCTGCTCGGTTTCCCAGTACTGGATGATCCGAAGGTAAATAAGGCGTCGGTTGCGGCATTCCGTGAACTGATCCGCATCGGTGCAGAACAGGGGTGGGGTGAGTACCGAACCTCACCTGTATTCCAGGACCAGGTAATGCAGGCCTATTCGTTCAATGATAATGCATTGCTGCGCTTTCACGAAACAATCAAGGACGCGCTTGATCCGAACGGCATTATATCACCGGGGCGTTACGGAATCTGGCCGCGTCACCTCAGGGGAGAGTCATCATGAAAAAGGCTCTGGCGACAGCAATTTTCACCCTTGCCCTCACCGCTTGTGGATCGGAAGACAGTGAAGGCAGGCAATCGCCCTCCGCCATAACTGCAAACGAAGCGCCTGCTTCTCCTGGTGAAGCGGTTTTTGACAAATGGTGCATAGACTGCCACGGCGTAGGGGATCGTTATCCTGGCACAGTTTCGCTCGCCGTGAAATATTGCGATAGCCTGCCAGCTGCGCTAGAGCAGCGTAAAGACCTTACCCCTGAGATCGTCGCACTTTTTGTCCGCCAGGGCGTAATGGTTATGCCCCCTTTCCGAAAGACGGAAATCTCGGATGAGGAACTGGCTGCACTGGGCGCCTATCTCAGTAATACGGAAGAGCCGAAAATAACCACCGGCAGGTCCGATTGAAGCCCCCTCAGTAGGCAGGCGATTACGGGGCCAAGGGAGCTTCAATTACAGCAATTGGGCTAATCAGAAACCAACGTCTCCGCCACCCTTGAGACCAAGCAATTCTCTTGCTTCGTCAGGAGTTGCAAT
>JBKEEC010000177.1:0-2794 GCA_047975785.1 Sphingomonadaceae bacterium
CCATTGGCCTGCCAGTCATGGCGGGAAACTTCTTCAATCGGAACCCGGCTGACAGTTGCCACACCATGATACCCTTTTTGTCCGTTCACCGCATGATGCCGGTATCCCAGCGCATCAAAAGCCGCATAGGGGAACTGATCCTCCTGACATTTGATTTCCTGCAGGCACAGCACATCGGGGGCCTGCGCTTTTATAAATTGCTCCACAATCGGCATGCGCAAACGCACCGAGTTGATATTCCATGTCGCTATTGTAACCATGAGCCTGCTGTAAGCGGCTGAGGCGGTCCGGTCCAGTGCAGGTTTGTTAACCGCTTGGGCGTATAGCCATGCGCTATGGCGCCTGGGAGATATGGCGCGGTTGGCCAGGACACGTGACGGGATCAATCATGGAGCATTCGCAACTCAATGCCGGGCAGGCGCCTGCCCTGAGGGCATTTCATACGGGATTACAGTATCCACACAGCAAGGCCGTGCCTGAAACCGGCTTTGCCGAAGCATGGTTACATCTGGAGCATTATGCCAGACTACCTACCCAAAGTCGGCATTTTACCTATGCCATGGCCCAGACCATGCTGGAACGATCGACAGTCGAGGTTTTTGCCGCTCCGGGATATGAAGCGATTGGCGCTATCCTGCCACTGTGCCGATCGCCGGAATATTTCAGCCGCTGGCGTATGATCGGTGCCGATGAAATATACGAGCCGGGCGATGCCCTGTATGATTGCCCTGATGCAGCCCGTATGCTTGCCCCGCTCCTGATTTCTGACGGGCGCGCCTTCCAGTTTGATCGTGTCCCCGAAGGCTCGCATTTCATCTCCGCGCTGCAAGCGGCCAGCAAGAAAAAAGGGCATTTGCGGATTACTCCGGCACGGTCCTGCCCGACCATTGCACTGGATGAGAGCTGGGCTGAACCACATGAAAAGTTCAATGCAGGCCGAAGGTCGGACTTCAGACGTGCTGGCCGAAAAGCCAAGGAAACAGGCGAGGTATCACTGGATGTTCTGATCCCGCAGCCTTATCAGTTTGATACGCTGTTTGATGAAGCCTGCACACTGGAAATGCGCAGCTGGAAACGCGAGGCAGGAACGGCTATCGCCTGCGATCCGCAAAAAGAGGCTTTCTTTCGCGCCTATTTCCGGGCCTGCTGTGAAAAACAGACTTTCTGCATCGCCTTTATGAGAGTTGACGGCAAGCCCGTTGCAACCCAGCTCGCCGTGATTGAAGCAGACAGCTACTGGCTGTTCAAGATCGCATATGACAATGCCTATAGGAAATGCTCCCCCGGCACTTTACTCATGCTGGCTACTCTGGGCTGGGCCGCCAAACGTGGTCTTCGGGCTTACGAACTTCTCGGAGAGGATGAAAGCTGGATCAGCGATTTCTGGACCAGAGATACGCATCCATGTGTCCAGCTTCGCTATTATCCATATTCCTTGCGCGGTCTGATGAATTTTGGGCAGGATGGTGCAGGGTGGCTGAAATCCAGACTTCACCGCAGCCGCGATGGTAATGCTTCCGGCACCACAGAATGAAAGCAACGCTTCGGCGCTGGCGCTATGACCTGCCCGACAGGATTGGCCGGACCATGCCTGCGCCCGATGCCGCTGACGCCGCACGCCAATGCAGAAAATGGCATCAGCAAGGCAAGGCCGCAACCATTGGCTATTTTCAGCATGAAAGCGAAACCCCCGATCAGATTGCCCAGGCAAATATTGCCATAATCGAAGCACTCAGGCCTTGCACAGAAGATTGGGCACCGGACACGCCCCGGCCCTGTCTGGCGCTTAAACTGCCTGCACTCCATTTTGACGAAACCCTGTTGCGGGACATTGCAGGCCGCGCTGCAAACGCAGGCATCACACTCGCATTTGATGCCCATAGTCTGCCCGATGCCAGTTCCACGCTGGCCGCGATCGATAGTTTAGCAGGGACAAATTCCCGTATCGGCTGCGCCCTTCCCGCCCGCTGGCAACGCAGCCTGTCAGATGCCAGAAATTTGCGTGACCAGCCGGTGCGTATCCGGTTGGTCAAGGGTGAATGGGCCGATCCGGAAGGGGATGTTGCAGATGTGACCGCCCATTTTCTGGAACTTGTTGCCCTGCTCGCCGGACGCAAAGCTCCGATAGCTGTCGCCAGTCATGATGCTGCGCTGGTTCATGCAGCATTCTCTGTTCTGAAACATAGCGGAACCCCGTTCGAGCTGGAACAATTGCGAGGCCTGCCAGGCAGAACAACGCAAATGCTTGCTCGTGAGCGGGGCATTCCGGTGCGTTTCTATATGCCGTGCGGACCGGGCTGGTGGCCCTATGCGCTCGAAAGCGCAGTTTCGCGGCCATATCTGCCAATCTGGCTCTGCAAGGATGCAGGTAGAGCCTTGCTTCGGTCCTGAATCGCATCCTGAAACAAACGGAATGATGAAAAACAAAAACCTCCGTCCCGGGGGCGGTGGGACGGAGGCTCCTTGTTAGCGTTCGTCACGCTCACCAAGGCGACCCGAAGAGAGGCCAGGGCAACAGGGGGGAAACCCGCCTCACATCGCCTTGTTGCAACTTTTTTACAAACCGCCGGCTTGCTCCTGTATGAACAGAGGCTTCAGTCTGTCGCATCGAGCGGGCAGAATGTCGTCCTTACTGACGATTCTATTGTGTTTCTACGCGCACCTCGTTTCAATTGAAATTTTATTGCGGTTTTCTGGCGTCAGAGTGTGATTCTTGCGCGATGTGCAAATCTGCGGCCAAGCCAGGCGCGCAGCGGCTTGTCATACAAGACGAAGGCAGCATAGGAAAAGGCAA
>JBKEEC010000178.1:0-5815 GCA_047975785.1 Sphingomonadaceae bacterium
CCTCCGCCGCCAGAAAAGAAATGTGAGCCACAAAAAGGCGATGAGATCGTTGTTTGCGGACAGGAACAGGACAGTTCGCAATTTCGCGTCAAACCAACATCGGAAACCGATCCAGCCTCGAAACAGGCACTGGACGATGGCCTGCCACGCGCACCCAATGTTGATGGGCCCTATATATTTCAGGGCCCGGCAACCATTAGCGGTCTATGTGGTATAGGGTTGAACAAATGCCCGCCACCGCCAGTTATATTTGTAGATGTATCGGCATTGCCGCAGGCCCCCGCAGGCTCTGACGCCGACAGAATCGCCAAAGGAGAAATCAGTCCTGATTAGGGTCAGAGCCATCAGGCACCCGGAACATCAGGCGCCCAGAATCGGCATGACCAGAGGTGGCGCTGTCAGGCTGGTGGAGCCTTCCAGCAACTGAATTGCGCCATTTACGGCCCGCTCTGGCCCTTCATGAGCGACCATGGCAACCAGCACTTCCCCGCCTTCCTGTGGCCGTCCCTGCTGGATCAGGCTTTCAATCGACAGGCCGGTGTCGCGCATGGCCGCAGTAATTTCCGCGAGCACACCAGGGCGGTCGGTTACAGTAAAGCGGATGTAATGCCGCCCGGTGCGGTGTCCGGCATCAGCCTTGGACATGGGAATCATCGATTCGACCGGAATCGAGAACGGCGCACCCGAATCGCCACGGGCAAGATCAATCAGGTCCGCCACCACTGCACTGGCGGTAGGGCCATCACCGGCACCGGCACCCTGGAACAGCAGCCGACCAACAAAATCACCTTCCAGCACGACAGCATTGGTCGGTCCGTCCACATGGGCAAGCGGATGGTCCTTGTGCACCAGACAGGGCTGGACACGCTGAAACAGGCACGGCCTTTCTCCAGAGTGGTCAATATCCGCACGGCCAATCAGACGAATCACAAAACCCAGCGCATCTGCCTGTGCGATATCAGCGGCGCGCACACTCGATATACCGGCGCAATCCACTGCGGAAAAATCAATCTGTGCCCCAAAGGCCATGCCAGCCAGTATCGCCAGCTTGTGCGCAGCATCCACGCCTTCAATATCAAAAGTCGGATCAGCCTCAGCATAACCCAGCTTTTGTGCTTCAGCGAGTGTTTCATCAAAATCTGCCCCGCTATCCTCCATGGTCGAGAGGATATAATTGCAGGTGCCGTTCAGAATACCGTATAGCTGGCGGATCTCATTGGCGGCAGCACCTTCCCGCAAGCCTTTGACAACCGGAATCCCGCCTGCAACAGCAGCCTCAAACCGCAAGGCAACCCCCGCTTTTTCCGCCGCCTGCGCCAGCTCCATACCGTGCAGGGCAATCATCGCCTTGTTCGCCGTGACGAGAGCCTTGCCCGCTCCGATACTATTGCGCGCAAGGGTAAGCGCCGGACCATCAGAGCCGCCTACCAATTCAACCACCACATCCACATCATCCCGTGCGGCCATGGCAGTCATGTCATCTTCCCAGTCGAACCCGGACAAATCCACGCCGCGATCCTTGCTCCGGTCACGCGCGCTGACGGCCACGATTTCAATCGCGCGTCCGGCACGCCGGGCAAGCAGGTCCTGATTATCCTGCAAAACCCGAATAACCCCTGCCCCGACTGTTCCCAGCCCGGCAAGTGCGATTCGAAGCGGTTTGGTCATATCAAAAATCCCTCTGGCACGATTGCAGGCGTGCGCCCTAGGGCAGCATGAGGCCAAAGGCCAGTGGCAAACTGGATAAACCCTGACTTTGCGGCCCTGATCCTAATTCCGGGTTCGCGGACAGGCGCCCAATTGCGCAACTACAAACTGGTAATCCGCAGCAGCCCTTCTTTGCGATTCGCCATCGCGGGACAGATTGGCCTGTGCCGGGAGGCTGCGAGGCAGGAAACAGGCCAGCCGATACCAGCCAAGCGTTTCGGGCTGCGGCGCAGCAGCCGACTGATCGACAATATCGCTCCACGACACACCCCATTGCGGTGCCATACCGGGGCGATGAACAATAGTCAGCGATGCCGGCTCCCCGCTGGTAGTGGACAGGAATATCTGGCTTTCCGATTCGCCGGCAAGATTGCCCGCAACTGAAATCGCATCCCGCACACCTGTTATGGCTGTCGGTGCATCAGGGCGTGCCAGTTCGGTCAGAATCGGGCGGACTTGCGCTGCCAGTTCCTCGCTCCACATCATCTGCGCGCCTGGTCCCGCCAGTTTCAGCTCACCCGGGCGTCCCGGAACATCCTGTGCAAACAGCAGAACTTCCCGCTTTTTCAGCCGGGGAACCTTGCCCTGTCCATCCAGCGGAACATCCACCAGATAACGCAGGGATTCGCCCACCGGCGCATCACCGCCAATCAGGCCAAGAGTGTTCGCTTCTACGTAAAGCCGAGCAAATCCCGGCTTCAACCCCGCCGCCCGTTCAGGCTTCAAAGTGGCCTGTTTGCGAATTTTCGCGTGAATTATCAGGGTCGATGCATCCGCCAGATCCGCCAGATCCGCATATGTCGGGGCAGCCTCGGCCCCATCCTGGGCAGAGGCTGGAGACAATGCCTGGAGAAACACACATCCTATTGATATTAATAGATATTTTTTCTTTTTCATACCACTCGTTACCATTACTCATTTCATCATCGCAGACATATGCGAACCGGCACAGACCAGCGCCGCCCGGACGATCATGGCCTTACAGAAAATGTCAAAAGAATTGCATTTTTCCTGATAAAGCGATTGCTTGGGGCGATGATCGTAGCTAATGATCGCGAATGACCGGGAACTGAATAACATAATTACCCGGCATCGCCATGCCGCTTCATAATAATGATCGGTATGGTGCCCGACTGGCGCCCTCCCACAGGTCGTCGGGTCGACAGGGTGGAAATATTGAATTTCGATCCGGTTCTGTGTTTTCAGGCAGTGCCGGACATTCTGAAACGGGCATTTGCCCGACTATGTTGATGGAGTGATGCGACTGAATGGCCTACGCTGACCAACAGATGAGCGGTAACAAGATTATCGCTATTATCATCGTTGCGCTGATCCATTTGGCCGTCGGCTATGTACTCGTTACCGGATTGGCCTATTCGGCCGCCGTTTCGGTGATCGAGCGTGTGACGACCGTGGATATCGAGGAACCCCCGCCGCCGGAGGAGGAGCCCCCTCCACCGCCGCCGGAGCAACAGGAAGTGGCACCTCCGCCGCCGGTTGCGCCGCCGCCGCCGATCAGTATCGCGCCGGCACCGCCGCCGATCAGGACTACCACAACCCCGCCGCCTCCCGCGCCGCCGGTATTGCGTGTACCGCCTCCCGCGCCGCCTGCACCTCCTGCAGCGCCGCCGCCGCCGCCTCCACCGCGTGTGCAGCCCAAAAAGGCTGAGCCTCGTGGCAATCCTGGCAGCTGGGCAACGCCTAATGACTATCCTTCCCGCGCACTGCGTGAAGAGCGTGAAGGTGTTACCGGGTTTACGGTGTCAGTTGGCACCAATGGCCGGGTGGAAAGCTGTCGTGTCACCCGCTCAAGCGGCCATTCCGATCTGGATGATGCAACCTGCAAGAATATCTCCCGCCGCGGGCGCTTCAAGCCGGCAACTGATGGTAATGGAGATCCGGTGGCAGGAACCTGGTCCAGCTCCGTCAGGTGGCAGATTCCGGATTAATTCGCAGCGTGTCCGTGCCCGGCCTGTCTGGCCGGGACTACGGATAAAATTCAGTTTACAGATTTTAGTTAAGAGGACTTATCGCAATGCTTATCGAACTTCTTGCTGCTGGTGGGGATGCGCCGGTAAACCAATTCGGCTTCTGGGAAGCCCTCAACCAGGGTGGTGCCATTGCCTACTCGATCTTTGGCGTGCTCGTCATCATGTCGGTTGGCTCGTTCTACATCCTGATTACCAAACTGCTTGAGCAAAACCGTGTGTTCAACCAGTTCAAGGCCATGAAAGCCAATTTCTGGCGGGCACCGACCCTGCGCGAAGGGGCAAACAAGCTGGACAAGAACAGCGCATGGCGTCAGCTCGTGGATGATGGTCTTGCCGCTGAAGAACAGCACAACAAGATGACCGATGCGATGGAAGCGCATGACTGGCTGCATGATTCCATGGCCCGTTCGGAAGCCTCGATCAATTCACGTCTGGCTGGTGGCCTGCCATTCCTCGCAACCGTGGGTGCAACGGCACCGTTCGTCGGTCTGCTCGGAACGGTTATCGGTATCTACCGCGCCCTGATCAATATCGGTCTTGCCGGTTCGGCCTCGATCGACAAGGTCGCCGGTCCGGTTGGTGAAGCCCTGATCATGACCGCTATCGGTCTGCTCGTGGCTGTGCCTGCCGTGCTTGCCTATAACTGGTTGCAGGCCCGCAACAAGCGTATCGCTGAACTGTTGAGCGGTTTCTCGACTGATATTCTGGCCAACATCACATCAAAAGGTGTGGTCAAGCCAGCAGTTGCTACTTCGCCAACCAATGCAGCTCGCGCTGTTGAAAAGAAAGTGGACCAGCAGAAAGCTGCCGCCGCTGCGCCCAAGAAGGCCTGATGAATTTTGCATCCGGGGCAGGTGCTCCCTGCCCCGGACTATTAGCGTCAAGTCTTCAATTACACAGAATAGGAAACAACAATGGCGATTTCCTCAGGCGGAGGTGGTGCTGAAACCCCGATGTCAGATATCAACACAACGCCCCTCGTGGACGTCATGCTGGTTCTTCTGATTATCTTCCTCATCGCTGTTCCTGTCGCTATCCAGACCATCGAAAAGCTGCAGATCCCGGTCATGGTTTCCCATGAATCACAGGATAAGGTGGAAAACCTGCAATTGACGGTCAGCACAACAGATGATGCGGGTCTGAGCGCAGGACAGCCCGGCTTTGCAGGTGCTACCCGCAATGGTGAATGCCGGGTCTATTTCAACAATCTCGTCCCGGTGACTTCCGAAGAACTGTATGACAAGGCGTTCGGTCGTCTTGACGTAATCGTGCAGCGCGCCGGTGGCCCGGAAGAGATTATGAAAGATCCCGACAAGATCCCTCAGGTTCACATTCGCGGTGATGTCAATGCACCATGGCGCTGCGTGGCCGGTGCAATCTATAACGTGCAAGCGGCCGGATATCCGACCGTAGGCTTCATCTCCAACCCCGTCGATCCGAACGCTTGACGGGCGTTGGCTGAATAATTCAGGAGTAACCGACCATGGCAATGTCAGGCGGCAAGGATGATGGCTCCCCGATGATGGAAATGAACACGACGCCGTTGATCGACGTCATGCTCGTTCTGCTCATCATGTTCATCATCACCATTCCGGTAGCGACACACTCTGTCGATATCGACCTTCCGCAGCCCGATCCCAACCCGCCACCGGAAAATATGATCGACCCGGTCAAGAACAAGATTGTTCTGACCCCGACGAATCAGATTCTCTGGAACGGCACCCCCATTTCCCAGGAAGAGCTGGTGCGTAACCTTGAAGCATCCAAAGCCTTTGAAGTGGAACCGGAACTGCAGTTTGAGCCTGAATCCCAGGCAAGCTATGATCTTTCAGCCCATGTGCTGAATATCATCAAGCAATCCGGCGTGACCAAATTCGGTTTTGTCGGGAATGAAAAATATCGCGGCTTCGGCAAATAGGCTAGAGTGTGATGACAAAAAGTGGGCACCGGTTTTTGTCAAAAATCACACGACAACAAAAGCATAAAGAGCGGGATGTGATTCTGTTATATGTCATCCCGCTCTAGAGCACGATAACGGGCAGGTCGTGTTCGATCTGCGTGAACAAAAGGGCGGTTTATACCGCCCTTTTTATTATCTGCTGTAATCAACATTTTCA
>JBKEEC010000179.1:0-3230 GCA_047975785.1 Sphingomonadaceae bacterium
AGCCCCCAGACGGACTCGCTACTTGAGGGCAGCCCGCCTGGGGGCTTTGCGCCAAAATGCGTGGCGCAATTTTAAACGCTGAAACCGGGTCAGATTTGAACGCTCATTGACAGTCCAGAGGCGCCCGCTATTACGCATGGAAATAACGGCGGTGCCGCCACGATCTGGATGGCCGTATGGCAGCGGCGCGTGTCGTAGGCGCCGTCCCCGGTTACGGAGTCGATCTGTTTCTCTGGCGGCACCTGGCCCAGCAGGTCTGGCAGGATCGGGCTATCGCCTTTGTCGCGGGAGGTGAACTCCACAGCCCGGATGTCGCCGGTGCCAGTGTCCATCGCCAGATGAACCTTGCGATGCTGGCGTCTGCGATGGGTTCCATGCTTGCGGGCCAGCCAATCGCCATCGCCGAGGACTTGATCCCGGTGCTGTCCACCAACAGGTTCAGCTGGCCTGCCGCGCGACGCCACGATATCTGTATGGCGATGGATTTCTGGCGGCTGCTCGGGGTGGAGAAGTCGGGCACCGGTCAGTCCAGCCCAGCCATCGTCAGGATGCTGCCCACATCCCGGTCGTCTGTGTCAAAGGCAGGCCGAACAGCACTTTCAACATCAGGCGGCACTGGATCGCGGCAGCGCTGAAGACCGACGGCCGACCGTTGCGACCGGCTTTAGGCGCGGGCCATCCATATCCCTGTCCAGGCAGAACAGAAGCGAGCCGCGCCGCTACAATGCATCGTTGTAGGATTTCCAGTTCGTCGTTCGGTTGCGGGCGGGTTCAGGCTTGCTCAATCTGGCCTCTTAACTCTATGGATTCAGAGAGCGAATCCTTCAACACAATGATTTTGTAACGACACCTGAGCCATCCAAAAGTGCAAATCGATGAGTCGATAGACCTCTAACAACGCCACCGCAATGTGATTTTACGTTGACATTTCCTGGATGGGGCATAAGCATTTTTTATACCCATAAATTTCCAGCAGACGGGGAGGAGGAGGCCTTGGTAGAGTCTCACAATGATCTGGATTCGGCGCCAGGCATCAAACAGTTGTCATACTTCATAGCTCTTGCGGAGCATGGTTCGATTTCTTCTGCTGCCAAGACGCTGGATATCACCCAACCGACATTGTCCCTGAGCGTCGGGAAAATGGAGAAACAGCTTTCTACTCAGTTGGTTGTGCGAAGTCCGTATGGCGTACAACTGACCGAGGCCGGAGCAATTCTTGCTAAATGGGCAAAGGAAGTCATGGGCTGCATCGATAGCATGTTCAGCGAGCTCCATGAAGTTTCAAGCGACCCGAGCGGTCCGGTCTCGTTGGGGATGCCGCCTTCACTGTCCGTTTTGCTGGGCGTTCCACTGCTGGAAACAATCAGCTATGAACATCCGCTTATTCGGCTTCATATCGCGGAAGCGCTTTCAGCCGACGTCCTGGACTGGGTTGCGGCCAGCCGGGTCGATGTGGGGTATGCGTATGAGGTATCTGAATCAGATCACTTCCGAGCGGAACCGTTTGCCCGTGAAGAGCTTTTTTTGGTCACAGCCCCAGACAATTGGCAGGGAGTACGGGATGCGCGCGGTCTGATACGGGAGCCCGTGCCCGCCAACAGACTCGCAGAGTTGCCGCTGGTTCTGCACCGGCCAGGTCGTGGGGCCATCAAGATGAAAGAGCTTATTTCAAGGGCAATCGGTCGCGAACCAAATGTCGTTTCCGAGATCGATCCTCTTCCCCATATCATCGAGATGGTCAGCCGGGCATCCGCATATTCCGTTCTTCCGCACGGTGCTGTTGTCAAGCCAGCCGCCGATGGTCTGGTCTCGCTCGTCCCGATCGAGCCGAAGGTGGTGCGAACGGCTTATAAGGTGAGGAGTCGTCTGCGCCCGGTTACTCACGCCGCGCTAGTGGTCGAGCGATACATGTGTGTCATCATGAAAGAGGCGATTGGTCGCTACGATCTGCGCGTCGACCTCTTGGCACCCGCCGATTTCAACGAAATCGCCCCCAAAGATATGATCGAAGACGACGTTCGGAAAATCGATGAAGCGTAATGTGAAACGTTGTGTGCTCGCCGTCAGTCGGGTGGCAAATTCCGTTGGGAAGAGCGCTCGATCAGGCGGATATACGACGCGTCTAAATCCGGCGCGACCAATGAAGGAACGAGTATCGTGAGCGCATCACCGAACCATTTTTCGATCAGACCGGAATGGCTGGCCCTGCACGATGAGGCCGCGCTTGAGCCAGAGCGCCCCGTTGTCGACGCACACCACCACCTCTATGATCGTCCCGGTTTGCGGTATCTGCTCGATGAGTATCTACAGGACACCGATCTCGGGCATAATCTGCGCGCGTCAGTGTTTGTCCAGGCGCGCGCAATGCTCAGACAGGACGCGCCACCAAACCTCCAACCGATCGGCGAGGCTGAATTCGTCAATGGCGTGGCCGCTATAAGTGCAAGCGGGCTTTACGGATCTGCCCGGATCTGTGCTGGCATCGTCGGCTTCGCGGATCTGACATTGGCCCACGAGGTAGCACCGGTCCTCGAACGCCTTATCATGGCGGGCGGCGGAGCGGTGGAAGAAGGTGGACGATTCTGCGGCATCAGGCAAACCCTGTGCTGGGACAAGGACACGCTGTTGTTAAATCCGGCCTACCCGACAACAGCTGACATGATGGAATCTGAAAAGTTCCTGACTGGCTTCGGCTACCTGAGCAGGTTCGGCCTGAGTTTCGAAGCCTGGTCGTTTTTTCACCAACTCGACAAGGTTGCCGATCTTGCGCGGAGATTTCCCGAGACACCGATTGTGCTGAACCACTGCGGCGGCATCCTGCGTATCCGCGACTATGCAGAGCGACCCGACATCTATGCAGCCTGGAAGGCAGGCATCTCGAATCTTGCGACATGCCCGAACGTTATGGTCAAGCTTAGCGGCCTGGGCATGCGGATCAGCGGCTTTGACTTCGATAGGCGAGAGACCCCGCCCAGCTCGGACATACTTGCCGATGCCTGGCGCCCCTGGGTCGAACATTGTCTAGAGGCTTTCGGGCCGGATCGAGTAATGTATGGCAGCAACTTTCCTGTCGACAAGGGAAGCTACAGTTTCAAGGTCGGTCTGAATGCACTGAAGAAGATAACTCGCGATGCAAGCGAGGAGGCGAAGGATAGCATTTTCTGGCGTTCGGCACAGCGTTTCTATCGCCTGCCCGATGGCTTGATCGGTGCTTAGGCCTGCAACCGCCA
>JBKEEC010000180.1:0-2111 GCA_047975785.1 Sphingomonadaceae bacterium
CCAGCCGGTCGAATATCACGAGATCAAGGATTACGCCCACGGTCCGGCCTGGACCCGCGCAATCATGGCGGACCAGCTCCGCTATATTGATAACTACTTCAAGAGCGGATGTGGCGGAAACGGCCTGTAGCCCCGGAAGACGGTAAAAATAAATAAGAGATCAGCCCCGTATGGCACATATCCATATCTGCCATACGGGACTGAAAACATGAATGTTTTTGTATAGAATATCGATTTTGACGGTGGCATAATACGCAATGTTGCGTATAGCGCGGGCAAGGCCTGTTCCGGGTCAGGGCGCACAAAACCACGATGTCACTGCAAATCAGGCCATTGGCACAAACAGACATGGCGCCGCCTGTGCTGCCCGCCTCCCCCGTGCCTGTGGCTTCTCTGGAAAGCAAAAGGCTGCGCGCCTATCTGGTGCTGGCCATTGCGGATTACCTTGGCATCCTGTTGTGCTTTGTTCTGGCCAGCAAGGCTTGCCGGTATGCCTGCATTGATGAAAAAACCCTGCTCAGGGCAGAGTTGCTGGCCCCTGTATTTCTGCTCATCGCCCTGTATCACTCGGCATATTCCATCCGTGCGCTAACGGATTTCCGGTTCGCTATCACCAGAATGACAGGCGCGCTGATTATCTCGGCCACATTGCTGGGTTTCATGGCCTTTTACACAAAACCGGAAGCATCCATTTCTCGCACAATCTTTGCCATGGGCCTGCTCTATAGCACTCTTGCGCTAGCCCTGATCCGTTATACCTCTGTCAGGGTCATCCGGCACTATTGGGGGGCAGATATGCGCAATGTGCTGATCATTGATGATGGCGGGCCTGACTTTCAGCTTCCCCGCACCATGCGTATCAATGCTATTGATCTGGAGCTTTCTCCCGCAAAAGTTGATCCTCACGGGCTGGATCAGCTTGGCAGATATCTGGCCAATCAGGATCAGGTGATTGTCTCTTGCCCCAGGGACAGGGCGCAATTCTGGGCGTTTATTCTCAGGGCAGCAGGCGTCAGGGGTGAGCTGATCAGCGATGCCGCAGAGATGCTGGGTGTGTCAGGTATCCATCGCTATGATAATACGGGCAGAACCGGACTGGTCGTTTCCACAGGCCCCCTCGCCTTGCGCGCCCGTGCTGTCAAACGCGCCTTTGATCTGATTGTTGCAGCTTTGGCGCTGGTGCTTTTGTCACCGCTTTTTCTGGTCTGCGCAATAGCAATCAAACTGGATGATGGCGGGCCGGTTTTCTTTGTTCAAAGGCGGGTTGGATACGGCAACAGGTTCTTTGATATGCTAAAATTCCGCTCCATGCGGGTTGATTGCAGCGATGAAGAAGGCAGGTGCTCCGTTCGGCGCGATGATGAGCGCATAACCCGGATCGGTGCTGTCCTGCGCCGGACAAGCATGGATGAATTACCACAACTTATCAATGTCCTGCGTGCAGATATGAGTATTGTCGGCTCACGTCCCCATGCTCTGGGGTCGCAGGCTGGCACCAAATTATTCTGGGAAGTGGATGGCCAGTACTGGCGCCGTCACTCACTTCGGCCCGGCCTGACAGGTCTGGCCCAGATACGTGGCCAACGCGGTGCGACCGAGCAGGAAAGCGACCTCGCTGCCAGACTGGACTCTGATCTGGAATATATTGCGAACTGGTCATTGGCCGGAGATATTGTGATCCTGTTCCGGACTTTTTCTGTTCTCTGGCACGAACGGGCATATTGATCATATCAATAAAAAATTATTGATATTTTTCTGTAGGATAGTTGATTAATTATCCTGCAGTGTTACACGCATCAGGGCCGGATCAGGGCATCCGGAACCAAACTACTACAGTCAAAAATACTACAACCCAAAATACTACAACCCAAAATAATACCAGGCGGGGGCTTCCATTGGATTCTGAAAGCACATGCGCCGTGCCGGGCGCCCGATATGCTGCGCTTATGGCTCTGGCCATGCTCTCCGCCTGTGTGGCTACCCCTCGTCCAGTTGAAGATTACGGCCCCGGTGCTTATCAGGATCAAATTCAATCTGCCAATAGTCCGGCAGGCGCGGCGATTGGGGCCAATGAATATCCGCTAATGCCTGCCGATATTATTTCCCTGACC
>JBKEEC010000181.1:0-12552 GCA_047975785.1 Sphingomonadaceae bacterium
AGACAGGCCTCGTGATGATTGGCACCATCATCCCGTCTGTTTCATGGATCACGGTCTCAACGCCAAAAATATCGCGCAATCGTTCAGGAGTCAGGGTGTCCTGAACCGACCCCTGGGCAACCAGATGCCCGTTTTGCAACCATAGAAGATGGTCCGCATATCGCGCAGCCAGAGCCAGATCATGCACAACCACCAACACTGCGCAGCCTTGCCGGGCCGCATCGGCAAATAATTGCAGCATGTCATGTTGCGCTTTCGGGTCGAGCGCGGCCACCGGCTCATCTGCTATCAGGACAGGAGTTTGCGCAGCAAAGGCACGGGCAAGGTGAACGCGGGCCCGCTCTCCTCCCGAAAGCGTATCACACATCCTGTCTGCCAGTCCGTCTATCCCGCAATTATGTATGGCAGAGGCAATGGCACGCTCATCCTCTGTGGCGAGTTTACCCGGAGATCCGCCATAGGCAAAACGGCCCAGAGCAACCATATCGCGCACAGGCTGGGACCATGCAAAGCTACGATCCTGCGGCAGATAGGCCAGTTCCCGCGCGCGGTCTGCTGGCGAATAGTCACCAATCGGACGATTGCCCAGCAGCACAGCCCCCGCATCAGGCCGGATCAGGCCCGCCAGCGCGCGCAGCAATGTGGTTTTGCCAGATCCGTTCGGGCCAATCAGCATGGTGGTTTTGCCCGGCTGAACAGCAAACGAGATCTGTTCCACCAGTATCTGTCCGTTTTTCGTCCCGCTTTTTACACGGCAAGTCAGTTTCTGAGCTTCCAGCATGGTCATGTCACCTGCCTGTGCCGGGATATGATCCAGATAAAGACCGGCGCGCCAAACAGGGCAGCCACAACGCCCAGTTTCAATTCGCTGTCTGTCGGGATCAGCCGCACGCCTGTATCGGCCACAACCAGTATGATCGCGCCCAGTGCAGCCGATGGCAATAGCAGACTGGCAGGATTACCGCGCACAAGCGGGCGCAGGATATGCGGCGCCACAATACCGACAAAACCGATAGCCCCTGCCAGTGCCACTGCTGCACCGCTGGCAAGGCCTGTGCCCAAAATCACCAGAACACGTTGCCGTTTCAGGTCCAGCCCGATTCCTTGCGCGGCCTCCTCGCCAAGAGCCAGCGCCGCCAGTCCCCGCCGCGCCGCCAGCAGGAGGGCCACCCCCGCCGCCATAAAGGGCAGAACAAAGCCAATATCCCCGAAGCTTCTGTTGGCCACCGTGCCCAGCATCCAGTTGACCATATCCGCCAGCGAAAAAGGATTGGGAGCAAGGTTCATAAGCAGGGCCATCAGCGCGCCGGAAAAACTCGACAGGCCGACACCGATCAGGATCAGCGTTGCAGCAGATTGGGTCCGCAGCGCAGCAAAACCGACCAGCAATGTCGCCCCCAGCGCCCCGACAATAGTGGCCACTGGCAAGGCAAACGGATGGGCCGTGGCCCAACCAAAACTGAGCGTGAATGTGGCACAAAGCGCCGCCGTTGCCGAAACTCCCAGCACACCCGGCTCGGCCAGAGGGTTGCGCAGCAGACCCTGCAAGGCTGCACCGCTCATCCCCAGAGCTGCGCCAACCATGGCGGCCGCCAGCGCACGCGGCAGGCGGATTTGCCATACCACAATTCTGTCACCCGGCAGGCCCTGCCCTGCCATGGCCGATATGACCCGTTCAAACCCCAGCGGCACTGAACCGATCATCAGGCTGGCGGTAATCGTCACGATGGCCGCCAGAACCAGTATTGCCATCAGGTGCCGGTTCATGGAGCCGCCACCTTTTTTCCTGTCGCCCCTTCCCTGCCAGACGCAAGAGCCTCTGCCGCATCCGCCAAAGACCAGTCGGCACAGGCAACGGCGCCGCTATCCAGCAACACCACCGGACGGCTTTTCAGACTGTCCTGAACAAGGGGATGCCGCGCTGTGCTCCAGGCATCGACACTGCCCACCGCACCATCAAAGCGGGCAATGGCCAACATATCCGGTGAGTCATAGGCCAGATGCTCCAGCGGAATGGTATTCCATCCGGGGCGCTGCTGGAAATTGGCAAGGCCGGCAGCATGAAACAGCCCATCCATCAATGTTCCGGGGCCTGCGGTCACACCGCCCGGCGTGATATACAGGGCAGATGGCGCTGCGCCCTGCACGGAGACAGCCCTGCCCTTCAAAGTGGCGAGGCGCTGGTCCATGGAGTGGGCAATTTTCCGGGCAAGACCCGCATTGCCCAGAGCCGAGCCAATACGCACGATCTCATCACGCACACCCCCAAGATCTTGCGGATAGCCAAGCTGGATCACCTCAATTCCGCTGTCCTCCAGCAGCTTTACACTTTCTGCCCCGCCGCCATAGGAGCGCACCACCAGATCGGGCCGGAGAGCCAGAACATCCTCCATTCGCGGACGCACGGTGCGCAATCCAGCAGCAGAATTGCGCATGGCCGAAAATGACTTGCCCGCATCGGGAGACACAGCGAGAATATCCTGCCGCTGCACAAATTTCAGCACATATTGATCTGCACACAGATCAAGGCTGACAATACGGTGCGGCGCAGTGCGGACAGCCTGTATTTCAGAATCTGGCGCGCGCTCTCCTGCCGGTGCCGGCATACAGGCAGAGCACAGCCCTGCCAGCACCAGCCTTGTCGGTGCAAACAGCAGGAAAAACGCGCGTTTTATCATCAGATCAAGGCCTACATCCGCAATCGCACCCCGCCATAAGCGGTCCGGCCCTTCTGGCCATATTGAAACGCTGTCTCATAGTTCACATCAAACAGATTCTCGACCCTGCCATACAGCTCTATTCCCTTGCCCAGCGCATAGCTCGCCCGGATATCGGTGAGAGTATAGCCATCAAGCGGCACGGTGTTCGCGGCATTGTCAAAACTGTCGCCCGCCATCAGCACGGACAACCCTGCCGCCAGTCCGTTTTGCCAGCGATAATCGGCATTCAGGCTGACCTTGTCCCGTGCCTGCCGCGCCAGCCAATTGCCAGTGAGATCGTCGCGTGACTCCAGCCTTGTATAGTTTGCACTGATATCAAACCCGTCAACCGGCTGTAGCGCAAGCGTGACTTCCCATCCTTCCGCACTGGCGCTTTCAATATTGTCATAAGTGCCAAAGGGACGATTGGTGCAGATCGGATCTGTGCTGCCCCAGCAAGACACATAGGCAATCAGATCTTTCGAGCTTCGGTCAAAGCGGGTCACGCCAATTTCGGCGCGATCCCCGGCAAAGCGATGCGAAATGCCTATATCCCAGCTCTTTGACCGTTCAGGCCGCAAGGCGCTATTACCGTAATCACTCAGCAACTGGAACAGGGATGGAGCCTTGAATCCTTCACCATAACTGGCGCGAATGACGCTGGCCCCGTTATTAAAGGCCCATGCACCGCTGGCCGAAAAGCTTGTCTCTCCGCCAAAATTCTCATGATCATCATAGCGCACCCCGCCACTAAGCGAGAGGCCGTTCAGGATCGACAGATTCACTTGCCCGTAAACACTGTTGGTCCACGCATCGCCCCCCGTCATCGGCCCGCCATAACTGGATGTGCGATAGTCTGATTCCTCGCGCTCTGCCCCGAAAACAAGTTGCGCGACATCTGCCGCATCAAACACGCCCTGATATTCATAGCGATTATTCGTGCCTTCGGCCGCAAATGTTTCTACATCCGTTCCTGAAGATGGATCAACCGAATGACGGTCTGTGCGCGTATAGGCATATCCTATCCGGTTACGCAGCCGCCCGTCCCAGAAATCCGCCTTGAGCCCGGCATATCCGACATAATCCTTGCGCTTTGACAGGTCCGCCGTATCCGCAAAGCTGTAGAAAGGTGGTGGAAAGCCATCTATTCCGGTGATGCTGTCCGCATAAAATCCACGCAGATCCAGCGCGATGCCATCTGTGAGGTGGATATCCAGCTTGCCATTGGCACCATAGCTTCTGAAACGATCGCGCTCCAGTCCGCCGCGATCTTCGCTAAAGGCCGAAATCCCGTCACTGCGCGCCCAGTGGCCGCCCAGGCTGATACCAACAGGGCCAAAACGGTTCGAGACATTGCCGACAATCTCCGTGCTGTCCCGCCCGCCATATTCGGCGCTGACAAAGGCCGTCGGCTCATCGGTCGGGCCACGGGTAATCATATTGACCACCCCGCCCATCGCCTGGCTGCCATAGAGCACAGATTGCGAACCGCGCACAATTTCAATCCGGGAAATATTGCCAGTCAGCATCGGCCCGAAATCAAAGCCACCGGCAGGCGAGGCCGGGTCATTCAGCTTGATCCCGTCAATCAGCACTACGGTCTGTGCGCTCTGCGCACCACGGATGGACACACCCGCAACGCCGCCTGTGCCTCCATTGCGGCTATAGCTTACGCCGGGAACCGTGCGAAGAAGATCCACCACATCCGTATTCTGGCGCGTGATGATGTCCTGTTCATCAATGACAGTGACAGACTGGCCGATCTGGTCGGTCCTGCGCTCTGTCCGGTTAGCCGTAACAATAATAGACGCATCCAGCCCGATCTGGTCGTCAGGTGCAGGCAATGTTTGCGCCAGTGCGGGACTGGCAGCACATGACACCAGTAAAGCAGCATAAGATGCAGAATGTGCAATTCGCATGGATATAACCCCGAATATCAGAACGCGAGCGGCACCGGCACCCGCATCCTGCAAGACAGTAATGGCCTGCCACACGCCAAAGCGGGCATGGCACCGGATACACGGCCAGATGCTGTCGTTACTGTGGGAAAATCACGCGTTTTCCTGTCCGCAAGGGCTGATCCCGGCCTCCGGACGAACGACGCGACGGCAGGTCTCCTGGCTTGCCGATCACCGCCCTGCTGACCGTCTTCCCGATATGCTGCCCGAAAGACAGAATATCAGTGACATTATGGCCAGAGGCTCCCGGCATACAGTTGCGGGCACAGCGCCGGATTTGCACCGGCTTCCCTCTTCGCTGCACATGATTTCGCAAGTGCAGCACCGTCTGCGTCGCGCCTTGCTATCTGCGCACGCTCTTGTCAAGCAGGGATGGCGACGGTTTATCCCTCGATAATGCGGGTTTCGGGGTGGTGCTTGTCGAGATGCTTTTTCAGGATTGCGAGATTGCGACTATTGGAACGGAACAGAAAGTCCAGCGCATCTCCGGCAAAAGGCACCAGCCCAATCGCCGTATCAAAGGCAACATTGCCACCCATGCGGAGCAATTTCCATTTCGGCATACCCAGATTGCGCGCTTCCCACACAATCCAGGCCCCAAGCGCAGCGCCGATAAAATCCCCGACAACCGGCACAAGCCCGATAATGGCATCCAGACCGATTTCATAATTGATGCCGGGAACGCGAAAGCCACGTTCCAGAATATTTTCCATCGCCTCTACTCTGGCGCGGACCGAGGCGGGATCAGTCCCTGTCGGCACATTATACCCCATGACTTGCGGACGCGGGGGCTGTTGCATCATGTTCTCCTTCACTTGCTCCGTGTCCAGAGCAATTCTGACTCAGGTCACAGCCCTGTGCCCAATGAGTCCGACCCTAGAGTGTGATGACAAAAAGTGGGCACCGGTTTTTGTCAAAAAATCACACGCCAACAAAAGTATAAAAAGCGGGATGTGATTCTGTCATATGTCATCCCGCTCTAGATGGGGTCTACCGCGTAGGGGAACAAGGGATGAACCCCCCAATGATTATCCGCAAAGGCCGATACATTCCCGCGCACCAACGACCAGCGCACCGGCGCACCAATCGGAATATACCCGTTCTGACGGGTCAGTTCGGCTTCGGCATCGGCCAGAAGGTCAATGCGGGTGGCCATATCATCGCTGGCCACAGCCTCGGACACCAGCCTGTCTGCCATAGGAGAGCAAAGCAGGGCCTTGAGCGAACAATTGAACTGGTTGAGATACCAGCGCGTGCCATCATAGCGGGCCACGCGGTCAAACAGGGCAAGATCCGCTGCGCCGATGGCTTTGGCCCTTATGGTTCTTATTCCGGCACGCCCCCAATCCGCTTGCAGGCGGTTGAACAGAATATCTGATCCGGGGCCATCGGGCAAAAACACACTGACACTGGCATTCTGGCCTGTTTTCGATGACCAGCCCGCAATGCGCGCGCGCGCGGTGTTGATCCGCTCATCCAGATTAAAGCCGATCCAGCGTTCCTTGATCGTGCCGGAATCATCCGGGCGTCCGGGCAGGACAATACGTGTGGTTGCAACCCATCCGCCAATATTGAAAGGCTGGAGCAGGGCCTCCCGATCCATCGCCATGGCCAGGGCCTCGCGGTTTCCGGCGTCTGCCAGAATCCCTTCTGTCCGCATGACCCGCAGCCCCAGCATCCCCGTAACCGCATCCAGACGCACCGTGCCGCGCGACAATGGCCCCTGAGCCGCCAGCGGCAGGTTGGACAGGCTGCCACCCAGAACCGTATCTACCTGCCCCTTGTTAAAACTGTCCACGACCGCAGCGGCAGAGCCGGCCTGGACCATGACTTCGCGGTTATTATCTTCCCAATCCGGATCATCGGGCAGCCCGCGGCTCCCCGGAGGGAAAGCACGCAGCAGCGCGACATCGCCATCGCGGTGCAAGCCCATTGGCCCATCTCCGTGGCCATCAATCACAATGCCCATTTCCGGCTGGGCCATCAATTGCAGGAAATCGGGCATCGGGCTTTTCAGGCGGATTTCAACCACACGCCCGGCCATCGCCCGGATATCGGAAATAATGTCCAGATCCAGCGCGAGCGAGGTTCCGTCCAGTTGTTCCAGATTGTGGTTGAGCGCATCGCGCACCATTTCTCCGGTCAGGGTTTTTCCGCCCGGCCAATGCGTATTACGCAGACGGAAAATATAGCTTCTCCCGTCATCGGTAATAACCCATCGCTCTGCCACACCGGGAATAATTGTCCCGTCCTTGTCCAGCGATACCAGTCCTTCAGCCGTAGCGGCCCGCACATGCTGGGCAGCAGGGGACAGTCGCAATCCCTTGTCAAACATGGCAGATGAAGACCCGACAAAGGCGAGCCGGGCCTCGCTATCCGAAGCCCCGCCGGAGCAGGCTATCAGGCCGCAACACAAGGCAGCAATGATCAGTTTCTTGAATGTTCGCACCATCTCCGCAGGACTGTAAATCATTGCGCGAAAAAGTGGATAGGCTTTTTCGGCCCGGAGAACAGGGTAATATCATATCCTGATGAGTTTGACTCATCGGGATATGGTCTAGCCTGCGCGGCGCCTGAGCGAAGCCAATCCCGGATGCGTCAGCATCAACGGGATTGAGTCTAAAGCAGACATTTACAGCATTGTGACTGATTCAATATTCAGGCGCAGTGCCGGAGATGATTTTTCGAAAATTCCGGTCACCTGACAGACCGGGACCGGGATCAGAGCTTGCGGAGTCTGGAAGGGTCTGCTGTCTTTCCGCTGAGCAAGGTTGCCGTGCGCAAATAGCTCGGCGTCGCGGAGTCATCATTGCCCCCACCCTCTTTTGCTGGCCGGACTTTGGCGGGGTCAATTTCCTTGCCAAATGCGATGCCGAAACGATTTTCCTGAACCCAGGCAACCGTTCCTTCCACCCAGCCGACATTGCGCAAATTAACCGCAAGACGTGTGCCGCGCATCACCTCGACCTCACCCTCGGCCATCATGCCGCCGGCAGAGAGGTTACGCACCCGCACCCGCACACAGCCCGTCATACTGTCTGTGCGGACTTCCGCCAGCATGAACAGGCTATCGCGTGAGATATGGCGCGTATCTACAGCGGACATGTTCTGGCTTGGTCCCTTCTCTCTTCACGGCGCAACCGGCAGTGCATATCTGCCTTTATAGCGATGATCCAATACAGATAAGTAGCTAATGAAGGTTTAACATTTTGCTCCCGCGGTCAGGCAGAAGCAGCAAAAATCAGGCAGTCTGGATATATTCACGCATGGCCTCGGCTTCCATTTCAACCTGATCGATCCGGAATTTCACCAGATCCCCGATTGATACAAATCCGCTCATCTGGCCATTTTCTTCTACCGGCAAGTGCCGGATGCGCCGCTTTGTCATCAGGGCCAGCGCCTTGATAATCGGGGTCGATGGCTCGACAGCAACAACCGGCGCCGTCATCACCTCGCCCACGGAACGGTCAAGACACAAAGCGCCTTCGGTGGCGAGACGATAAACCACATCCCGTTCGGAAAAAATGCCAATGACTGCGCCGTTTTCCACCACCGGAATCGCGCCGATCCGTTTTTCAGACAATTGCACGACTGCTTCGCGCACACTCATGCCCGGATTACAGGAGATGATGGCGCTGGCATCGCGATTGGCAATGATATGAGATATATGCATGGCTGTTTTCACTCCCCTGATTATGGAATACCACCTTAACCGGAATCAATGATGCCATAATTCAACCGGAAATACCAACCTCCAAACCACACCCTTCAAACAGAACGGGCGCAGGCCGGTATCACCCAAATTCACTATGCAGCCAGGGTGTTATACATGATGCGCGCATAAATCCGGGCAAGTGTTTCCAGATCGGCCATGGCAACGGCTTCATCGCGTTTGTGCATGGTTGCATTGCACAGGCCAAACTCGATAACCGGGCACAGATCTTTCAGGAACCGGGCATCCGAAGTGCCGCCACTGGTCGAGGCTTCGGGCACCAGGCCGGTTTCCGCTTCAACAGCAGCAGCAATGATTTCAGAAAATTCACCCGGCGAGGTCAGAAATGGTTCACCCGAAATAACCGGACGGGCCGTTCCGCCGTGACGCTGCGCAATTTCGGTAACTTTCCGGGACAGTTCCTCACCTGTATGCAGATCATTGAAACGGATCGAGATACGCCCGCCAGCCCATGCCGGAATGACATTGGTGGCCGGATTCCCGACTTCCATATCGGTAATCTCCAGATTGGAAGGCTGGAACCATTCTGTCCCGCTATCCAGTTCAAGACTGTCAAGTTCTGCCAGCATGGCCACCAGCCTCGGCACCGGATTATCGGCCAGATGCGGATAGGCGACATGGCCCTGGGCACCTTCCGCCTCAAGCCAGATATTGACCGAGCCTCGTCGCCCGATCTTCATCATGTCACCCAGGCGATTGCTCGATGTTGGCTCCCCGACCAGGCATAAATCCGGCACTTTGTCCTGCTCCCGGATAAAATCGATCAGCGCCCGTGTGCCATAAACAGCCGGCCCTTCCTCATCGCCGGTAATGATAAAGCTGATCGTGCCCTCTTCCGGTGCGATGCCTGCAACAGCGGAAACCATTGCCGCAATCGAGCCTTTCATATCAACGGCACCGCGACCATACAGAAATTCACCCTTGCGCTCCGGCGCGAACGGGGCGCTGGTCCAGCCAGCACCCGGCGGCACCACATCCAGATGACCGGCAAAGGCAAAGTGCCGGGAACTCTTGCCTCCTTCACGAATGGCAAACATATTTTCCACCGGCCCGTCGGGGGCTTCTCCAGCCATAAAACGATGACAGGTAAAGCCCAGAGGCGTAAGCATGGATTCAAGCCGGTCAAATACCAGCCCTGCAGCCGGGGTAACGCTGGGCGCGGAAATCAGGGCTTCGGCAAGGGCCGTCACATCACTGTAATTATGCATAGGGTCAGAACTCATGGAGCACAGTTAGCGAAACAGGGCCTTGCTTGCCAGAAGGAGAATATCAGGCCGGTTGCTTTTCCCATTGCTCAACCACCCATTCCTCATCCTCGGCCGCATTGATCCATTGCTGCATCCACTCATGCTCCCACACCGCCTGCATATAGGCCTGTGCAAATCCGGGAACACCGATGCCATAGGTCAGAAAACGGCTGATAATCGGGGCATAGAAAATATCCGCTGCGCCAAAAGTTCCAAACAGAAACGGCCCGCCCCGGCCAAAACGGGCGCGCGCCTCTGCCCACAGGCCCAATATGCGCACAATATTCTGCTGTGCTTCGGGCGTAATGCGTGCTCCTTCAAATCTGCGGCGGATATTCATCGGCAATTCGCGGCGAAGCGGCAGATAGCCACTGTGCATTTCCGCCACCATGGCCCGCGCCATCCCGCGGGCCGCATCCTGTTTGGGCCAGAAACGATCACGCCCGACCTTGTCCGCCAGATACTCCAGAATGGCCAGACTGTCCCAGATCACCACATCATCATCCCACAGGATCGGGACTTTCCCGCTTGATGGCTGGACCTCGCCCATGGACCGCTTCGCCTCTTCCCAGTCTTCCCCGGAAATATTGACGATAATTTCTTCAAAATGACGGCCGGATTGCTTGGCCGCCAGCCAGCCGCGCAGCGACCAGCTTGAATAATTCTTGTTTCCAACGATCAGTTTCATGCATTGCCCACCATGCGCCCTCCCGGAAAACCCCGGACGGCAGCGCGCTTATGTCGAGTCGAAAGGCCAGAGTAAAGATAGACCTCAACCGGATCTACCGCACATTGCGAATCACATTTTAATGTGATAGCGCGTGCAAATGATGAACCCGACTCTGAGCCGTATAGCCGATCTTGTTGAAGAAGGCACCATGACCCGCACCGGCCTGGCACGTGCTGCCGGCCTTCACGCAAACACCTTGCGCGATTGCGGAAAGCCGGAGTGGAACCCGACAGCCGATACACTCGACAAACTCGAAAAATTCCTCAATTCCAATGATATCGAGCCGGTGCTTGTGCCGATTGAAGAGATTATCGAAGAGGCGCGTAATGGCCGGATGTATATTCTGGTCGATGATGAAGACCGTGAAAACGAAGGCGATCTGATTATTCCTGCACAGATGGCCACGCCGCAGGCAGTCAATTTCATGGCCACCCATGGCCGCGGGCTGATTTGCCTCTCGCTGACAGGGAAACGCTGTGACGAACTGGGGCTGACTGCAATGAGCCAGGCCAATGGCACACGGCATGAAACCGCCTTTACCATATCGATCGAAGCAAAAGAGGGTGTCACAACCGGCATTTCAGCCGGAGATCGTGCCCGGACAATCAGCGTGGCTATTGACGGCAGCAAGAGCGGCGAGGATATCGTAACGCCAGGCCATGTTTTCCCTTTGCGCGCGCGTGATGGTGGCGTGCTCGTGCGTGCCGGCCATACCGAAGCCGCCGTTGATATTTCCCGTCTGGCGGGGCTGAATCCATCCGGTGTGATCTGCGAAATCATGCTGGATGATGGTTCGATGGCGCGGCTGGAGGATTTGCTGCCCTTTGCCCGCAAACACGGGATGAAAATCGGCACCATCCGCGATCTGATCGAATATCGGCGCAAGCATGATCATCTGGTCGAATGTGTCAACGAAGCGCCCTTTGTCTCGGATTACGGGGGTGACTGGCTGGCCAAGACCTATCGCAACTCGGTGGACGGATCACTCAATATCGTTCTGCAAAAAGGCCGTCCTCAACCCGATGCACCAACTCTGGTGCGGATGCACACCATGTCGATCTATTCAGATATTCTCGGTCAGCCGGGGCCGCGCAAACGCGTGCTGCAACGTGCCATGAATACCATTGGCGAAGCTGGAAACGGCGTGATTGTGTTACTGATGCCAGGTCAGGCAGAGGATCTGGCCCGCGAGGTTGCGCGCGAGGAACGGAGCGATTCCGATTTGCGCGCCTATGGTATCGGCGCCCAGATTCTGGCCGATCTTGGTGTGCATCAGATGATTTTGCTCACCAATACCAGCCAGCATGTCGTTGCGATCGAAGGGTATGACCTGCAGATTGTCGACCAGAAGCCGATTGAGGAATAATGGAGGAATAACTCCTGCCTGCGCCTTGTGTGCCCCGACGCAATCCGGACGCGCAGCGCGGGTCAAGCCCGAACAGGCCGGTTGACCCCCGGTGTCATATAACGCCGTCTGACCCTATCCCGTTTTGCCCTGTGTTTACAAAATCAGGGCAATGGCAAACAACAGAAAAGGGTAACAAAAAAGGGGCGGTATTACCCGCCCCTTTTCCATAAACTCTATCCCATACAGATTATGGGCTTACTGGATCATCATCGCCACCGCTATCGGCTGCAACAACGATACCGGCAATGACAGCAGCCAGAGCCAGCACCAGCAGAATGGTGCCTTCCGTACCGCCACCAATGCTGGAAGATTCAGATGTAGCTGCGGAAGAACGGGTCATGTCCGCTGCAGCAGGAGCAGCGATAGCAGCAGTCGAACCCAGCACCATCATGGCACCGGCTGCGGCAGCAGCAAGTGATTTAAAACGCATAGATAACTCTCCGTAAATTAGGGCGTTCGATAGTTGCCCTAACAACAGGGTACTTGCTTGTAAAGTGATTCTGCAAGCGCGAACAAATATTTCATCACGGTTATGACACATGGAACACATGGAACACCTGGCTCAGGTCACAACCCATGTGATTTATCGGTCCTGACGCTAACCAGGGGGCCGCTGCGAATTATGCTGGGGCCTCGCACCGGATGAAGGCTGGGCAGATGGCGATGCGGGTGAAGGAGGCTGCTGGGCAGGGCGCGCTGGCTGGCCCCGCTGACCGATAGCCCGTTCAAGGAAATCATCGCTGGCAGCGGGCGGCGCATCACCGCGACCAGCCGGAC
>JBKEEC010000182.1:0-1517 GCA_047975785.1 Sphingomonadaceae bacterium
AATATCACGAGTACCGGGGACTCGGCGAGCATTGGTTCGCAGGTACATATGTGCAAACTAACCATAACAGTTGGTAGATCGATTTGGGTGTGATCAAATTTGGTTGAACTGGCACCCAAGCTCTGCGTCCCCCCGACGGGTGCGGGGATAGAGCGCAGAGCGCTGAGTATTTGCGCTGACGCTCCGCGTTGGCACCGGATTTGACCAGTCGCAGGAGCCGTTCAACTGCTAAGAAACACGGATGCTAAGAAACAGGGAGGTCCATAGCCTGTTTCTTCCCGTTATGAATGATCCTGCAGGATCATGGACCGCTCATTTTGATCACACCCGATCGATTTTGCTCAAGGATGGGTGACACTACTTTCGCAATAAATCGTCAAAGTCATCGCCGGCGTCCTGCATCTTTGCCGGTCTGCGCGTCAAGCTGAAGGCATCCCACTGGTTGTCGCCGGGCACAAGATCCAGAAACCAGCAGAGTGTACGAATCTGGGGATTGGCGTCGATCTCAGCCAGCGCGCTGGATAGCCAACCGGCCGGATAGTTTTGAGCGGGCGGAACCCCTTCGTCCGGCGTAAAGGTGTTGGTTGTGCTGATGTAAACGGGCAATCCCTGCATTGCGGCGGAGTCGTTGATGATCGCAAGGAAATCCTGATAGACCCGAAACCCGGCTTGCGCTCCGTTCCATTCCGCCCGCTTCAAATCTGTCTGCGGCTCATTGGCCGGATCCTCATCGCCCAACTCGGGAGCGTCGACACGCCCCGGCGCGTTCAGGGCAAAACCGTCCGGCAGCGTCTCTGCGTCTCCGATTGTTGCTTTGGCGTCGGCGCTTTCTTCCAGCCGTTGGACCAACGTCTTCATATAGGAGAGCCAGGGGACATTGATCTCATAGGGGATCGTGCCGCTCTGATCGTCAATCCATGGGCGAATCGGCCCTGCAAGCACCCGGACCAACGGATTTGCATTGCGTACGATCTGGATCACATTGTCCCGGCGATCGACGGGCTCACCGTAGCCGTTGAAGATGCGGGCGTACCATTCGGGGGTAACTTGCGCATCAGGCGAGAGGTCGTCGGTCGATGCGTTATAGCCACTGCCGATGATATAGCCGTATACATCCTTCAACCGCTCATCCCGGGCCAGCCGCTGCACGTAGGCCAAATATTCTTCCAATGCCAGCGGATCATTGGCAGGCGGCAGCGTCTGTCCCTTGTCGAAATCGACCCGCACCAGGACATGCAACCCCTGTTCCGTTGCGTCGTGAACCCGCGCTGCCAACTCATCTACTGTCCAATAACGATCCTCTTCACTGTCGGCCCAGCGCGTATAGGTCAGATCAACCACCCAGCCGCTGCGGTTGTGCCAATCCCGTTCCGGGTTGGGAAAGACGGTACATAATTTCGTCGGTTGGCGCACCGGATTTGTGGCTGCCTGCTGCCTGTCGGCTGACCCATTGGCGGAATTGTCACCGGTCGTTTTCAGATGCGTCTGACCGCGTAAGCGACAACCGGTTTTGCAAT
>JBKEEC010000183.1:0-2803 GCA_047975785.1 Sphingomonadaceae bacterium
CAGCTGGGCGACCTGGGAATAAACCCGCGCCCCCACCAGACCTCCGGCGTCCACGACACGCGAAAATACCGGGTTCAAGCGGAATAATTTGCGGACGTCCAAACTCATCTTTTCAGCGCAGACCTCCGTTATAACTGGTAGTGACAGCTGGCAGGCAGCATCGGGCCAGAACAAGGCCCGTTAAGCACTACGGCATTGCGCTTTGATATTAAAACAGGCACAATGCTGTAATTGTTTGCTTCACCGCAATTTCCGAACTGAAAAAGTCTATCAACTTTTTCTGAAATTGCTCTGGCAAAACCGGAAATACCAGTAGCGCAAACGGCAAGGCATCCGGCATACCCTGTTTACTCATTCTGCCTCTGCCTACCACCTCATAGTCTTGCAAAGTGCGATCTTGCAAAGTGCAATTGTGCGTCGCAGCATAATTAATATTTATAATTAATCCAGAAGAATGTTGTCAGAAATTTTCTGATAATAACGAGACATAACTCCCATCTTTACAAGAAGAGTCATAGTAGAAATTCGTCAGGTTTCCATCAATGCGGTTATCGGGGGTATATTCAGGATAGACTGAGCAGATGCAATAACCCAAACAGGGTTTATTCATCTATATATTATCATGAAATATCTGTTACCTACAAGCAGGAATATTAATATTGCACTGCACAATTTCAAATGTCATAAATCCTTTCTCAGGGGCAAGCGTATCGCTCGCCCCGATAGAGAAGGGGCGCTCTCATATGAAATTCAGGACAAACAATCTTCGCGTTGCGGTCATTCTGGCAAGCACCGGCAGACCGGACAGTCTGGGCATGGTAGCTTCCAGTTTTCTCGAACAGAGTCAGCTACCCTCTCGAATTATTCTGTCCGTTGTATCGCAAGAGGACCTCCCGGCCAATCTCGCTTCACTGGACGGGGTAGAGGCAGTATCCGGTCCCAAGGGGCTGCCAGCCCAGCGCAACACAGGCCTGCGTCAGCTTGGGATGGATGCAGATGTGGTTGCCTTCTTCGATGATGATTACATTCCATCGCATTATTGCATTGAAGGAATCGCCCGCTTTTTCGCTGCACATGACAATGTTGCCGGCGCGTCGGGCCATTTGCTGGCAGATGGCATAAACAGCGCCGGAATTGCACCGGATGCAGCCGAGGCAATGATTGCCCGTTATGATGTGGCACCCGCCAGGGATGTCGATATCATCATGGATTTGCATGGTCTTTATGGATGCAACATGGCCTATCGCCTGTCGGCAACCGAAAATGTCTGGTTTGACGAACGGCTAAAACTCTATGGCTGGCAGGAAGATATCGATTTTGCCAATCAGATTGCACGCAAGGGGCGAACCGTCAGCACACATGCCTTTGCAGGTGTGCATCTTGGAGAGAAAGGCGGACGGACTTCGGGAGTCCGTCTGGGATATTCCCAAATTGCCAATCCGGTCTATCTCAACCGCAAGGGCACAATGGATACAGGCTTTGCCCTGCGCCTGATTGCCCGCAATGTTTCGGCCAATCATGTGCGCAGCTTCTGGCCGGAACCGTGGGTGGACCGGGCAGGGCGGGTCAAGGGAAACTGGCTGGCAGTTATGGATTTATTGAGGGGCCGTGTGACACCTGAACGAATCGAGCGATTATGAATGAACAGTCCGTTTTTTATATCTCTGGCTCAGGGAGGAGCGGTTCCACATTACTGGAGAGGGTTCTGCATTCATCAAGGGCGGTCAGTGCCATTGGTGAATTCCACTGTCTCTGGCGCCTGCCTATGGCCGACATCAACTGCTCGTGCGGCAATGTTCTGACCGAAGACGCAATCTGGCAGGAAATATTGGCAAAGGCGCAGATTTCCGGATCTGATATTTCCGAACTGTCCCGCCTGGAAAACGAGGTTTCCCGATCCGGCTATATTGCCCGCCATCGCTTCTCCCTTGCCTCCCTGCGAAAAGAACCACAGGTCCAGCGTTTTCTGGAACTGCAATTTCGTATCTTTGATGCCGCTTCTTCCGTCATGAATACGCCGGTCATTATTGACAGCTCCAAGGCAGGACCAAGGGCATGGATACTGGCCTGCCAGCCCAATATGCACATTATTCATCTCTATCGTGAACCGGCCGATGTCATCGCTTCCTGGCGTTCAAGGAAGTTTGACAAGGGACTGGGAACCGACATGCAGCGCCTGTCTGTGACAAAGGCGGCGGCAGACTGGTGGAAAGCAGAAGCCATGGCACGAAAACTGTCAGGACAGGCCCCCGTCACCTTTATTGACTATGAAGCCATGTGTCGTGAACCGCGCAAGGAAGTGGGGCATTTGCTCAAGGCCCTGTCTCTTGAATCCCTGCCCCCCGTGCAATGGTGCTCGGACACTTCATTTATGACAGGAGGCAATTATCATTCGCTCAATGGCAACCCTGACCGCTTCTATCAGGGTGAGATTGAAATCAGCCACCGGGACGCGAATATGAAGCAGTATTCCGGCATGGAGCGCAAGGCGATCCAGATGGCAGGTGCCCTGCTGAGAACCGCCTACCCTCCGCGCGGTTGATACTGGACTTCACATGGAAATCAGCGTTTTTCAAACGGCTTGATACCCGAACCCAGACTATTGTTTTCCAGCCGGATATTATCTCCGGTCCAGTCGGCCAGAAATGTGCTGGAACGATTGACCCCCGGAGCAAAGCGCGCATCATTACCCGCGACCAGAAGCCCGTTGGCACTATGCAGGCGTGTTTCCGCCCCAACGGCGATAAAGGCCGAGTAATTTTCCTTGTCACGGCCCTGCACGAACCAGTTATTCGTAACCTGC
>JBKEEC010000184.1:0-1946 GCA_047975785.1 Sphingomonadaceae bacterium
CGATGCCATGACCCCGCCGCCCGCGAGGTTCTGTCGCAAATATTTATTATCGGCGATAGAGGGAGCCTGGTTATACAATTTTGAGGATGATCATCATGTTCAAAGGTCGGCATTTTGAAAGGTCGGTGATCTTGCTGTGCGTGCGGTGGTATCTGGCCTACGGCCTGAGCCTGCGGAATCTGGAAGAGATGATCGCAGAGCGCGGGGTGTCGGTTGATCATTCGACCATTCACCGCTGGGTGATCCGTTACACACCGTTGCTGCTGGGAGCATTCCGCCAGCGCAAACGACCTGTGTTCGGCAAGTGGCACGTCGATGAGACCTACATCACGGTGAAGGGCCAGATGATCGGGGCAAACGACGCCCGAAACCCGGCTCTCGCAGAACAGTTCGACAGCCTCGCCGCCTAACCTGCAATATCAAAGAGCATCTTGTAGCATACGCCAGAGTTTGCGACAGAACCCATTTTGGTCGTCGAAAACATCTCATGCAAACCCGGTATTAACCCTGCTTCACTATCACTGCCACCGATAGAACAATTTCAGGGGCTTATTTCAGCCTGCATGGCAGGTTGAGTGATGATAAAGACGATGACATCCGCCTATATCACCATCGATACCGAATATTCGTCCAATATGGTTGAAAGACTTGGGCCGGGCTGCCGCGCTGAAAATTTCTCACGGTCCATTTCCTGCATAACAGCAGATGGCCCGGCGGGGGTGAACTACCAGCTTCAACAGTTTGGCGCTCACGGTCTGAAAGCCGTTTTCTTTGTAGATCCCATGCCGGCCCTGATCTGGGGCGTGGAAGCGATCAGCGATATTATCGGCCCAATCCTTGATGCCGGGCAGGATGTGCAGCTTCACCTCCATACCGAATGGCTGGAGCTCGCCGGTCCGGCAAACCCTCTGGGAACCATGATTGGCCGGAACATGGCAGATTTTCCGTTTGAGGAACAATGCCGGCTGATTGATTATGCGCGCTCGGTGCTGATGGCCGCAGGAGCACCTGCTCCGGTCGCTTTCCGGGCAGGCAATTATGGCGCCAATGATGATAGTTTACGCGCTCTGGCAGAATTGGGCATTGCCTATGACACCAGCCACACGCCCGGCATCGTTGGCGGAGACTGTGCAATCTCGCTTGGCCCGGAAGACCGCAGGCCGATAGAACATTGCGGTGTGATTGAAGTGCCCACAGGCTGTATTCAAACCTTTGGACAGGATCTGCGCCATGCCCAGATAACCGCCATTTCCGCGCGGGAAATGCTGGATGCTCTGGCCCATGCCCGCAGCGCCGATATAACCAGCTTTACCATGGTATCCCACAGCTTTGAGCTGATGTGCCGCAACCGGGAGCGGCTCAACAAGGTAGTCTCACGGCGGTTTGATCGCCTGTGTGCGGGCCTTGCCGCAATGCCGGATGTCCTGACCCGGACCTATTGCGACAATCCGCCTCCTCTGCCTGCAACTGACCCTGAGCCGCGTCCGGTTCTTCCTCTGGAGCCGCTACGCTCCAGCGCGCGGGTGGCAGAACAGATTGTCTCCAATATGTTGTATGGCTCATGAGCAGGACTGGCATGACTGCTATCAATTTTGCACTGGGGTCGCGCAGGCTATGGGCAGTGCCGCGCAATCTTGTGACGGTTTCTGTTTCCCTGCCCGAACTGGTCGCTGGAACCCTGCCCCACTTCCCGCCCTGTCCCGAGAGTGTGGACGGATATCGTATCCTGTCTGCCCCCCAAAGTGCCCTGTCTGTGCTTTGCGCCTCACGCCCGGCTTTTGTGCCGGGCGGTGTGCAGCATTATGCCCGTCACTATATTGATATGCAGGACAGTTTTGCGGATTATATGGGCCGCTTTTCCGGCAAGACCCGCTCAACCTTGCGCCGCAAGATCCGCAAATTTGCCGCTGCCGGAGGTGGATCTCTGGATGTAAGGGAATATCGCA
>JBKEEC010000185.1:0-2867 GCA_047975785.1 Sphingomonadaceae bacterium
CTATTGATGATCGCCCTTAACGACAGGCGCTACCACTGGATAATTGCTGTCATTATTCTTTTGCCTCTGTTTGTTTCACGCACAGGGACAGAAGTGACACTTTCCATGATCACCTATTATTGCGGAGTCTACACTGTGGGCATGATCATAGGACTAAATGTTCAGCCCCGTGTTGATTTCCTGAACCGGCATGTTCGCATGACAGCCTGTATTGCGCTTGTTGCGGCAGTCTTTATTGCGATTCTGGACTGGCGGCATATTGATTATATGGGCTTCACCTCCCTGCGGGAGAGTGGCTTTTATGTCCTGCGACTGGCGCTGGCCGCTCTGATGATTGTCTGGCTATATCGATGGTCGCCCGATATGCGGCCAGAAACAGCACGCTGGCTGAAACTGATCGCAGCCTGGTCCTTCGGGATATACTTTTTGCATGGGCCTTTACTGCGCCCCATCGCCCGGTCGGTCGGACAATTCGTTCCTGCAAACCCGCATTGGTGGCAGGTCACATTGGCTATCATGGCCTGCTTTACCGCAGGACTTCTGCTATCCATGGCCATTGTTGCTGTAGTGAAGAAAGTAACAGGCACGCGGTCAAAATATGTAATTGGAGCATAATTCCGTCTTGAGAAGATTTCCCAATGCGTCATGATGCGAACAGGAGAGCATCATGGGCCAGCAAGAACACCAACCCCGTAAAGTGCAGGGGGAAGTTTTTTACGCCAAAGACACCGGAAAGATTGAGCGTTTCCACGCCAATGACACAAGCCTTGATACGGTGGTGAAAGATCCGCATACCGTATCGATAGTTGATGCTCGCACACTCGCCTGCCCGCCCGCCCTTGATGAAGCCGGGTTTGCCCTCTGTTCCATGCCAACTAACGTAAAAGACTGGCGCAATGAAGAAAATGCGCAAAACCTTCACCCCAGGGAGATAGAGCAGTTTATCCTTGATCTCACCGGGGCAGACAGTGTGGTAATTACCGGCCCTCCTATCCTGCGCTGGGGGGAACGATCGGATGAGGCCGGAACACGCAATAACAGCTATGCGGCCCGGCTTGTTCACTCTGACATGTATTACTCCGCTGCAACAGAACAATGCGAGTCTGCCAACCCCCATCCAGGCCGCAAAATTGCCCGATGCGCGCATCACAATATCTGGCGGGCATTTTCAGGTCCGCCAGTGGATGTCCCTCTGGCTGTTTGCGATGCCCGGACAGTTTCCGATGACGACGTGATTGAGGCGAGTGCCGATTTTGATGTTGATGGTAAGGTGGTCTGGAAGCTGCCTTCAATGAACTTTCGCTTTAGCCCGCGCCATCAATGGTATTATTATTCCGGCATGACTCCGGACGAGGTGCTCGTATTCAAACGCTGGGATAGTGACGCCAGCAAAGCCCGCTTCGTGCCACACACCGCATTTACTGATCCGGCTGTGAATGAGCAGGCCACGCCTCGCGCCAGTGTTGAAATGCGCAGCATTGCCTATTGGTATAAATGAGCAAAACACCTTCCTTCCTGTTCGTATGCCTTGGCAATATCTGCCGTTCCCCCATGGCCGAAGGAGCCTTTCGTGCTGCAGCTTCGCGTGAAGGCTTCAGGGCTGAGATCGATTCAGCCGGGACAGGAAACTGGCATATCGGAGCGTCACCTGATCCACGTGCCATCGCTACTGCAGCGAGCCACGGTGTTGATATTGCAGGTCTGCGCGCCAGACAGGTTCAAGTTTCAGACTTCAGCCGATTTACGCATATTTTGGCTCTGGATGCTGACAATTTGCGCGATCTGACATTGATGGCACCCCATGATGGAACCGCCCATGTTAGCCTGCTACTTGATCATCTCGACGGCAGAATAGGCCAGAGCGTGCCGGACCCGTATTTTGGAAATGAAGCAGATTTCGAATTTGCCTGGCAAGAGGTTAGCCGGGCCAGTGAGGAACTGGTAAACAAGTGCCTTCGCAGTATTTGATTTTTACCAGAGCGGGGCTGTGACCACAATCACTCCCCCGCCCTGATTGTGTCCCGATAAAATATCAGGCCGGAACCGCTCCGATAACTGATTTCTTCTCCATAAATTCTTCCAGACCGAATTTGCCAAATTCACGGCCATTGCCCGATTGCTTGTAGCCTCCAAAAGGAGAATTGAAGTCCAGCCCGCCGGAGTTTACGAACACACTGCCCGCACGGATCTGCGGCACCAGAGTTGCGGCAACCGCCGGGTCGCCTGCAATATAGGCCCCAAGACCATAGGGCGTATCATTGGCAATCCGCACGGCCTCATCAAGATCAGAATATGGGATGACAACCAGCACCGGACCGAAAATTTCTTCGCGGGCAACGCTCATCTCATTGGTGACATTGGCAAGAACTGTCGGTTTAACGTAATAGCCGGTCTCCTGCGTATCGGGACGGCCTGTGCCTCCGACCGCAATCGTTGCACCTTCATCGACACCTTTTTGAATAAGCCCCTGAATCTTGTCAAACTGCGCCTTGTTCACAACAGGGCCAATTTGCGGGCCTTCTTCAGCAGGATTGCCAACGGGCTGGGCACCAAAAATCCCGGCCAGTTGCTCTACTGCTTCATCATACTGGTCCTGATGAATCAGAAATCGGGTGGGAGCAACGCAGCTTTGTCCGGAGTTGAGCAACATGCCGCCTGCCCCTGCCGGCAAGGCCATATCCAGCGGTGTCCCTGGCAGAACGATAAAAGGCGATTTTCCGCCAAGTTCCTGATGGACTCGCTTGACTGTATCTGCGGCATTTTTAGCCACCAGAATCCCAGCGCGAGTTGATCCGGTAAAGCTGATCATATCAATATCGGGGTGCTCGGCCATGCGTGTGCCGACAACCGGGCCATTACCCTGCACA
>JBKEEC010000186.1:0-20340 GCA_047975785.1 Sphingomonadaceae bacterium
ACCGGTCAGGCCGCCCGACAGAGAGTTCCACCATCGCCCCTTTCAGCATGGTCAGCATGTCATCGGCAATATCCTCTTGCAGACATAATATCCGCAGGGCCGAACAACGCTGACCTGCGCTGTCGAAGGCCGAAGCCAGGACATCGGCAACCACCTGTTCCGGCAAAGCGGTGGAATCGACAATCATCGCATTTTGTCCGCCAGTTTCCGCAACAAGAGGCACAGCACCTCCACCGGGCAAGCGCCGTCCGGCCAGTTCATTCTGGATCAGTCTGGCAACTTCGGTTGATCCGGTAAAAACGACACCGCACCCTCGCCTGTCTGCCACCAGTGCTGCGCCGATATCTCCATCACCGGGGACAAACTGGAGCACATTTTCCGGTATTCCGGCCTGATGCAGAATCCGGATTGCCTGTGCAGCAATCAACGGCGTTTCCTCGGCCGGTTTGGCAAGCACAGAATTGCCTGCCACGAGTGAGGCAGCCACTTGACCGGTAAAAATCGCCAGCGGAAAATTCCATGGGCTGATGCAAACTACCGGACCAAGCGGCGGTGCCCTGTCACTCAGGCTTTCGCGGGCCTGTGCGGCATAATAGCGCAGAAAATCCACGGCCTCGCGTATTTCGGAGATGGCATTTGGTAAGGATTTTCCTGCCTCGCGCATGATCAGGCCAAGCAGATCAGTCATAGAATGCTCCAGCAGGTCAGCCGCCCGATCCAGACATGCCGCGCGCTCTGCCACTGGCGTTTCTGCCCAGACAGATGCCGCCTGAACTGCATTACCCATTGCTGCATCTACATCCGCTATGGTTGCCCACAGCACCTGCCCGACAATATCCGCATGACAGGCAGGATTAAGGACATCCTGCCATGGGGAGCATGGCTCTTGCCCCGGCACCAGCGGCGCAGCCTGCCATGGCTGGTCAACGCCTGATCGCAGATCATTGCCGATCTGCGCCAGCACGGTTTCATCGGCAAGATCCAGCCCGGAAGAATTGCGCCTGTCGCTATAGAGATCACGAGGCAGAAGGATCAGGTCATGAGGCCTGCCCGGCGGAACAAGTGCTTCTGCCATAGCCACAGGGTCTTGCACCAGAGTCTCGGGCGGGATTTTCCTGTCCGCTATCTGATGCACAAAAGACGAATTGGCGCCATTTTCCAGCAGACGCCGGACAAGATAGGCCAACAATGTATCATAATGGCCAACCGGCGCATAAATACGGCACGGGCGATTAAGCTTTTTCGAACCGACAACTTCGCCATACAGGCCCTCTCCCATGCCATGCAGGCATTGGAACTCGTAATCACCGGGAGAGAAGTCTTCTCCGGCCATGGTATAAATGCTCGCCACTGTCTGCGCATTATGTGTCGCGAATTGCGGGTAAAGAACATCTCTGGCAGCCAGCAATTTTCGGGCACAGGCAAGATAGGAGACATCCGTATGCACCTTGCGCGTAAAAACCGGAAAATCGCTCTGCCCGTCTGTCTGGGCGCGCTTGATTTCACTATCCCAATAGGCCCCCTTGACCAGACGGACCATAATCCGCCGGTTTGTGCGGCGCGCCAGATCAACCAGCCAGTCAATGACAAACGGACAGCGTTTGCCATAAGCCTGCACGACAAAACCCAGCCCCTGCCATCCTGCCAGATCCGGATCACTGGCCAGATCCTCCAGCAGATCCAGCGATATTTCCAGCCGGTCTGCTTCCTCTGCATCAATATTCAGCCCGATATTATATTGCGCTGACAAACCGGCGAGATACCGCAATCGCGGGAGCAATTCTTCCATCACTCTTGCCGCCTGGGACCGGCTATATCGCGGATGAAGGGCCGACAGCTTGATGGAAATGCCCGGAGCTTCATGAACAGGGCGGCCATTGGCACCCTTGCCAATGGCATGAATGGCATCTTCATAGGCCTGAAAATACCGCTGCGCATCTGCGCTGGTAGTGGCCGCCTCTCCCAGCATGTCAAAGCTGTAGGAAAAGCCCTTGTCCTCCTGTTTGCGCGCGCGCTTCAGGGCTGTTGTAATTGTCTCGCCAATGACAAACTGCTCACCCATCATCTGCATGGCCATATTCACGCCGCTGCGGATGACAGGTTCACCGCAACGGGCAATCAGGCGGGTCAGGGATGTGCCGAGGCCACGCTCATCCACGCTGCTAGCCAGCCGCCCCGTAGCCACCAGCCCCCAGCTTGCCGCATTGACAAAGATCGAACGATCCTGCCCGATATGTGCGCGCCAGTCTCCCCTCGAAATCTTGTCACGAATAAGCGCATCACGGGTTGCCGAATCTGGCACACGCAGCAATGCTTCTGCCAGACACATCAGGGCGATGCCCTCCTGGCTGGACAGGGAATATTCCTGCATCAACTCTTCCACCCCGATGCCCTGCCCCTTGCTGCGCAACCTTTCCACGAGCTTCAGTGACAGGTTTCTGACCTGTTCCTGCATGGTGGTGGATAACCGGGCGCTGTCTATCAGGGGGGGCACACACTCCGTTTCCGGACGCCTGAAGGCTGCGGTAATTTCTTTTCGCAGCGACGATTGCTTGCGAATGGAAGGAGCAAAATCAGTAAAAGGTGCCCGGTGGGGACCGGCAGTATCAGCAGCCATATCATATCCAGTTTCAGTGATTGGCAGGTTATAGCAAAATCCTGCAAAGCCATTTGCCTGAATTTTTCAGATAAATAGTCTATATGAATGTTATTTTACGCATTATATGCGGGATATGGACTATAATTCAGATGAAAGCAGGCGATTTGACCGAATTGACCGGAAAATTATCGAGGAATTGCGGGTTGATGGCCGAATCAGCGTGACCGAGCTGGCCCGGCGCGTGGGCCTGTCCAAAACACCGTGCCAGATCCGGCTCAAACGCATTATCGATTCCGGCTGCATTCGCGGTTTCCGTGCGATTGTAGATTATTCCATGCTGGGTGAAGGCCATATCGCCTATGCGCAAGTCAAATTATCCGACACGAGAGAGCAGGCGCTGGAGGCTTTCCGCAAGGGCGTCAGCCGAATTCAGGAGATTGAGGAATGTCATATGGTAGCTGGCAGTTTCGATTATCTGCTGAAAGTTCGCACGCGGGACATTCTGGCCTACCGGGCAGTGCTGGGTGAAAAAATCTCCAGCCTGCCCCATGTTTCCAGCACATCAACCTTTGTCGTGATGGAAACCGTTATTGATGAGGGCCACGCCCTGTAAAGTCAGCCCTGACTGGTATCATTATCCTGTTTGCCATTTGCATGGTCATCACCCGATCGGGGCGTCCTGGGTTTGCGCGGTGCTTTTTTCCTCGCGGCAGGACGTGCCTTGGGCGGGGCCGGCGTAACCTCGAACACCGGCTTGCCATCCTTGATGCTGACATGGACCTCGCCCCCGTCTGCAAGTTTGCCGAACAGCAATTCTTCAGCCAGAGGTTGCTTGATCCGTTCCTGAATCAGCCGGCCCATCGGGCGGGCGCCATAGAGACGGTCATAGCCCTTGTCTGCCAGCCACTGCCTGGCATCACCGTCAAACTGGATATGAACATTCTGCTCTGACAGTTGCAGTTCAAGCTGGATGATAAACTTGTCCACCACCCGGCTGACCGTTTCCTTGCCCAGATAGCTGAAAGGCACAATCGCATCGAGACGGTTGCGAAATTCGGGTGTGAACATCTTTTTCACGGCTTCGTCGCCCGCATCCTCTTTCGACACATCGCCAAAACCGATACCCTGACGGGCCATATCCGCCGCGCCGGCATTGGTTGTCATGATCAGCACGACATTGCGGAAATCCACTGTCTTGCCGTGATGGTCTGTCAGACGGCCATTATCCATCACCTGAAGCAAGATATTGAACAGGTCAGGGTGGGCTTTTTCAATCTCGTCCAGCAACAGGACACAATGCGGGTTCTGGTCGACAGCATCGGTCAGCAATCCGCCCTGATCATAACCGACATAGCCCGGAGGTGCGCCGATCAGGCGAGATACGCTGTGACGCTCCATATATTCGGACATATCAAAGCGTTTCAGCTCTATCCCCATAATACTGGAGAGCTGGCGAGCAACTTCGGTCTTGCCCACGCCGGTAGGGCCGGAAAACAGGAAGCTGCCGATCGGCTTGTCCGGATCGCGCAGCCCTGCCCGGCTCAGCTTCATCGCGGTGGAAAGAACATGAATCGCCCTGTCCTGCCCGTAAACGACCTGTTTCAGATCACGCTCAAGATTTTCAAGGGCTTTTCTGTCATCCTTGCTGACTGATTTGGGCGGGATCCGCGCCATGGTTGCTATCACCGCCTCGATCTCGCGCGACGTGATTTTCTTCTTCCGGCGGCTGGGCGGGACCAGCATCTGCATCGCGCCAACCTCGTCAATCACGTCAATCGCCTTGTCCGGCAATTTGCGGTCATTGATATAGCGGGCAGACAGTTCCACCGCAGTTTTCAGGGCATCAGGCGTATATTTGACCTGATGATGCTCTTCAAAGGCGGTGCGCAGTCCCTTGAGGATTTTTACCGTGTCATCAATCGTCGGCTCATTCACATCAATTTTCTGGAACCGGCGCAGCAAGGCGCGGTCCTTCTCGAAATGATTGCGAAACTCCTTGTAGGTGGTGGAGCCGATGCAGCGAATGGCCCCGCTCGACAAGGCCGGTTTCAGCAAGTTGGAGGCATCCATTGCTCCGCCACTGGTTGCCCCGGCACCGATAACGGTGTGGATCTCATCAATGAAAAGCACCGCGTGAGGCATTTTTTCAAGTTCGGCGACCACCTGTTTCAGCCGCTCTTCAAAATCACCACGATAACGCGTGCCCGCCAGCAAGGCCCCCATGTCGAGCGAATAAATTACCGCAGGTGCAAGCACGTCGGGCACTTCGCCTTCAACAATCTTGCGGGCCAGACCTTCGGCAATAGCGGTTTTACCAACGCCCGGATCACCCACGTAAAGCGGGTTATTCTTGGAACGACGGCACAGGATCTGAACCGTCCGGTCGACCTCTGGCCCACGACCGATCAGCGGGTCAATCTTGCCCGCTTCTGCCCGCTGGTTAAGATTGACGCAGAACTGGTCAAGCGCGGTTTCCTTCTTGTTTTCTTCGGGTGTGGGCTTGTCTTCCTCCACTCCTGCTTCCGATCCGCGCGTTTGCGATTTTGAAGCGGATTTTGCGCCCTTGCCAATACCGTGACTGATATAGCTGACAGCATCAAGCCTGCTCATATCCTGTTGCTGAAGGAAATAGACGGCGTAACTGTCCCGTTCGGAAAACAGGGCAACCAGAACATTTGCCCCTGTAACAAAATCCTTGCCCGATGACTGCACATGCAGAATTGCCCGCTGGATAACCCGCTGGAAACCTGCCGTTGGCTGCGGATCACCATCATCATTGGTGCGCAAGGACTGATATTCCTGATCGAGATACTGACGCACAACCTCGCCAAGCTCGGAAAGATCCACCCCGCACGAAGCCATGACCTGCGCAGCGTCCTCATCATCAATCAGGGCCAGCAGCAAATGCTCCAGTGTCGCATATTCATGCTGGCGGTCTTCCGCATTGGAAATCGCATTATGGAGCGTTTTTTCGAGGTTCTGGGCAAAACTGGGCATTCAGTTATCTTTCCGCATCAGGGGACAATTCCCTATTTAAGAGGATTATGAACAGACAGGGTTAACCAATCCTATATGGGGCTGGAACAATAATTTACGACCCGGAAAACTCACGGGGATTTCTTTCCGAACAGGGCATCAGCAGCAGCCCGGTGCGCACTGGCACTGTCCCTGTGTTGCTTCACACGCTCAATTTCGGCATGAAGCAGGGCAATACGGGCATCGAGTTCATCCAGCGAGTAGGGATCAAGATCCTCGCTCGCCAGCATACTGGCGGCATCGCCTTTTATAAACAGGCCATTGCGGCCCTGGCGAATTGTCCCTGTGTGGTCATCTTCGTCCATTATGGGCAAATATCGCAAGTTTCCATGCTTGCTGTCAATGGGGTGAGCCTGTTATCTGCGCAAATAAGGGGCCATACGCAGTTATGAAACGGGGACATAGAATGGGGGCAATCGTGCCAGAAACAATGCAGGCAATCGGGCTCGATGAACCGGGTGGGCCAGAGGTTTTGACATTGAAAACCCTTGAAGTTCCGCGCCCCGGCCCGGAACAAGTCCTGATCAGGGTCAGCCATGCAGGGGTCAACCGGCCCGATGTTATCCAGCGACAGGGGCATTACCCGCCACCACCGGGAGCATCCCCCATACCGGGGCTGGAAATATCCGGTGAAATCGTCGCTCTGGGTGAAAATACCAACCCCGCACTGATCGGCCAGCCCATGTGTGCACTGGTCACAGGAGGGGGATACGCACAATATTGCGTCGCACATGAAGGCCATTGCCTGCCTGTGCCCGAAGGGCTGGACATGGCCGAAGCCGCCGCCATGCCCGAAACCGTATTTACCGTGTGGCACAATCTGTTTGAACGGGGCTGGGCCTGTGAAGGGGAAACCCTGCTCGTTCATGGCGGGACAAGCGGCATCGGCACCATGGCCATCATGCTGGGAAAATCCTTCGGACTTACGGTTATCGTAACCTGCGGGAGCGAGGAAAAATGCGCCGAAGCGCGAAAAATTGGCGCGGATCATGCCATCAATTACAAAACCCGTGATTTTGTCGAGGAAGTGCGCCTGCTAACAGGAGGCAAGGGCCTGCACATTGTGCTGGACATGGTATCGGGAGACTATGTTCCCAGAAACCTCGCATGTCTTGGGGAAGATGGCCGACATGTCACAATCGCATTGCTGGGCGGTGCGATGACCGATATCAATATGGGCCATGTCATGCGCAAACGACTGACCCTGACCGGATCGACCTTGCGCGCACGGCCAGATACATTCAAAACCCTGCTGGCGGAAGAAATCGCCGTCAGCGTCTGGCCACTGGTCGAGGAAGGAAAGCTGCGTCCGGTTATGGATCGCTCCTTCCCGCTGGCACAGGCAGGAGAAGCCCATGCCCGCATGGAAGCTGGTGAGCATATTGGCAAGATTGTGCTGGATATGAACATATGAGCGACACACTGATCCTGCATGAAGATCCTCGTAGCGGGAATTGTTACAAGATCCAGCTAACCGCTGCATTGCTGGGCCTGCCGCTTGAACGTATCGCCTATGACATCATGAAAGGTGAAACCCGCACGCCCGGTTTTCTGGCCAATATCAACGCCAATGGCCGTATTCCGGTCTTGCAGGTGAATGATCGTTTCCTGCCTGAAAGCAATGCCGCCTGCTGGTATCTGGCAGAAGGCAGCGCGCTGGTTCCGCAAGACAAATTTGAGCGGGCGGATATGCTACGCTGGATGTTCTTCGAACAATATAATCTGGAACCGAATATCGCGACCCTGCGGTTCTGGCTGCATTATATTGGCCGGGCACATTTGTCAGAGCCGCAACAGGCCCAGATCATGACAAAACGCGTCGCGGGTGAAGACGCCTTGCGGATTATGGACGATCACCTCTCTGTGCAGCCATTCTTTATGGGGTCTGCCTTGACACTGGCAGATATCTGTCTGTTCGCCTACACGCATATCTGTGAGGCAGGCGGGTTCTCGCTGGATGATCACGGGCATATTTGCGCATGGATAGAACGGATCAAAAACCTGCCCGGATACACACCCATGGATAAAGACGACTGACAAAAGGGCGCCTTCCGTTCTGCGGGCCGGTCTGCGGGAAGGCATGAAACCCCCTTGCCGGGAATGGGATAAACGCCTACATTGCTTGGGCAAGGCCGCTCCGCGAGGGGCGGCCCTTCTGTTTCCGGAGTATAGATAACATGGCTGACCAGCCCAAACCCCTGATGCCGCACGCCACCGCTACCTGGCTGGTGGACAATACCGGGCTTTCATTTGAGCAGATCGCAGATTTTTGCGGGCTGCATATTCTTGAGGTTCAGGCCATGGCAGATGATCTGGCAGGCAGCAAATATACGGGCCGTGACCCTGTCCATTCTGGCGAACTGACCCAGCAGGAAATTGAAAAAGGTCAGGCTGATCCGAATTACGCGCTGAAAATGCAAAAGGCACCGGTTGAAGTGACCCGGACCAAGGGGCCGCGCTATACACCAGTGTCCAAGCGTCAGGACAAGCCGGATGGTATTGCATGGATCTTGCGCAATCACCCCGAAGTGTCCGACGCCCAGATTTCAAAACTGATTGGCACCACGCGAAACACGATTTCCGCTATTCGGGAACGCTCGCACTGGAACATCCAGAATATTCAGGCCAAAGATCCTGTGACTCTTGGCCTGTGTTCACAGCGCGAACTGGATGCCGTTGTTGCCAAGGCCGCGCGCAATGCACCAAAAACCGAAGCATCCGATGCAGATATTAGTGACACTGCATCTGTGCAGGCAGCTTCACCTGTCAGCTCTGGTCCCAACTCGGACAAGGAAAAGCTGATTGAGGAGCTGCGCGCCGAGCGTGAAACGGCTGCCAAGGCCGCAGCAGAAGCTGCCCAGGAAGCCGAAGCGGCCGCATGGCTTGAAGCCAAACGCGCCGCAGAGGCAGAAAACGAAGATAGTAACGCCAGCTGATTCGTTATACCAAACTGCAATGATGCTGACGCATCAGCAGTATGAAACGCTCAGGCGCGGCACGGGCTTGGCCAATGTGTGATGAGTCAAGCTCATCGCGCATTGGTATTACACCCCCGCAGGCGCGCCCAGCGCAACAGGCAGTGCAACAGGCGCACCATCGCATTCATATTTATTTTGGCTCGAAACCCCTGACCGGAGTTTCCACCGGCGGAAGGGATGCCAGCTTGTGCTTCACGGCTTCGGCCTGACGCATGACACGCAGCATATTTCCACTGGCGATTTTTTGCAGGTCGGTGCGGGAATATCCCCGCCGTGCGAGTTCTTCAAACAGACGTGGATAGCCGCTGACATCTTCCATCCCGACCGGCCCGCTATTCATCCCGTCATAATCGCCGCCAATGCCAATATAATCTATCCCGGCCACATTGCGGACATGGTCCACATGATCCGCCATCTGTGACACGCTGACTTCAGGTGTGGGGTGCGCCTGCTCCCAGGCTTCAAGCTGCTCTTTCACCTTTTCAGGCTGACCCTGCCACAAGGATTCAAGCCGCGCCTCCTCTGCCTTGCGGTCTGCGACCCACTGGCGCAAATCCTCGCCAATATAGCTGGGAAATCCGACCACCATCACAATCCCGCCATTGGCTGGTATACGCTTCAACACCGTATCGGGGACATTGCGGGCATGATTATTGACCGCCCGCGCACCGGAATGGCTGAAGATGACAGGCGCCTGCGCAACATCCAGAGCGTCCATCATGGTTTTTTCACTGACATGGCTGAGATCAACCAGCATACCGAGCCGGTTCATCTCGCGCACCACATCGCGCCCGAAGTCTGTTAACCCGTCATGCTCCGGTGTATCCGTCGCACTATCGGCCCAAGGGGTATTTTTCGAATGGGTGAGCGTCATGTAACGAACGCCCAGTTCATACATTTGCCGCAACACGCCAAGACTTGACCCGATGGAATGTCCTCCTTCCATGCCCAGCAGGCTGGCGATCCTTTTAGCCCTGAAAGCCTTTTCCACCTCTGCAGCAGTGGTGGCAAACATCATGTCATCAGGGTATCGCGCAATCAGGCGTCTTGTCACATCCACCTGTTCAATCGTGGCCTGCACCGCCTCCGGTTCCGGCAAGGCGGCACTGACATAAACTGACCAGAACTGCGCCCCGACCTGCCCCTTTTTCAGCCGGGCAAGGTCCGTATGCATCATCCGGCCTTCAGAATGTTCCGGCCCGGTATTGGTCGTATCGTGAAAATCGAAATCGCCGATAACATCGCCCCAGCGCCCGCGAAGCTGGATAGGAACATCATTATGCCCATCCCACACCGGGGCGGAATCAAGGGCAGAAGCAGCCCGTTCCTCCGGCGTTTCGGCCATAAGCGGAGAGGCCGAAAACAATGCCAGAGCGGCAAAAAATGCTGCTCCGGCCAAGGGGCGTTCCATCGAAAATTGCATCAGAGCCTTGCCATGCCTTCTCATTCAGTCCGCCTCATCCTCATCGTCCCAGCTATCGTCCGGTTCTTCTCTGGCATATGTGCCGCTCAGCACTGCGCAGGCCACGACATTATTCTCGATCTGGCGCATCAGTTCTGCCCGATCTGCGCCCGGCATCAATGTCAGCGGCAATTCAAGAGCAAAGGCCTGAAACACATACAGGTGTGCAGGGTCATCATGTGGCGGAGCCGGTAGCAGCCATTCAGAATTCTGATGCGCATTCTTGCCAACGCGTGGAGGAGTTTCCCCTTCCAGCAATTGTCCTTTCTGTCCCGGCAGGCCCCAAACCAGCCAGTGACAGGTCGGCTCCCCGTTATCTGCGCTGGCATCCTCGACAATAATCGCAATTTCCTGCGCACCGGGGGGCGGGGCCGTCCACTCCAGCGGCGGGGCAACGGCGTCTTCCTCATCTGCGGTGAAGCACGGATCCAGTTCCTCTCCATCACGGAATGCCGCACTTTTCAGCGCGAACCCGCCCCTGGCCAGAGTTTTCCCGCTTCCTAATTTCGAAATGGCCAAATTCGAAATAGCCAACCGGGCATCTCCGCCCTGTGTTTTTGCCAATGTCCCTGCAAGCCAGTCAGGTATAGTGTCGGACATGAATTTGCTCCTCTTTCCTTCCCTGTTCAGGGTCAGGTCACGGCCATATGCTCAATGAATCCTGACCCTAGGCACAATCGGCGATCCGTGCGAGGGCAAATACCGGATTTTACCCCTGTTGATTTTTCCACAGACAACATTGACTTGCAGAGCTTGCGGACAACTCCTAGAAAAAGAAAAATGCGGGCGAACACGTAGTATTTGCCACTTCATACAGCTTCCGGATAGCGGAACGGTATTGTGGCACATAAGGATTACCTGCCAATGCGATACTTTCGCTCCTCACTTGCTTTCGTTCTGGCTGTTTCGCTGGCCTCTTGCGGCGGGGGTGGCGGAAGTTCCGGCGGCAGTGGCGGCGCCGGTTCAGGCGGGAGCGGTGGCGGAACACCTACGCCCACTCCAACCACTGGCACATGCTCTCTCTCCGCCCGGCAGGACTGGGTCAAATCTGCAGTGGATGAATGGTATCTCTTTCCGTCTCTGGTGGATAACGGCGTTATCAAGGCGAATTATACCAATTTGCAGGATTATCTGGATGCGCTGGTTGCGCCGGCGCGCGCCCAGTCACGCGATCGCTATTTTTCCTATGTTACCTCTATCGCGGAGGAAAACGCCTATTACAGCTCCGGTGCCACTGCGGGCTTCGGGTTCCGGCTAGGGTATGACACCGCCAATGGGCGTGTTTTCGTGATCGAAAGTTTTGAAGGCACCAGCGCCATGGGAGCCAATATTGATCGCGGATCGGAAATCCTCTCGATCGGCATCAGTTCCACCAGTGCGCAGACAATATCCTCGCTTATGGCATCGGGCGGTGCGGGTGCGGTCTATGATGCGCTGGGACCATCCACGGCGGGAACCACACGCTTTATGCGCGTGCGTGACCAGTCGGGCGTGGAACGCGATGTGACACTGACCAAAACCGATTATTCGCTTGATCCGGTGTCCAGCCGCTATGGCTCGCGGATTATCGACGATGGTGGCAAGAAAGTCGGCTATATCAATCTGCGCACATTTATCTCGACAGCTGAACCTGAACTCCGCACCGCCTTTGCCAGTTTCAGGGCGCAAGGGGTGAACGAGGTGATCGTAGACCTGCGCTATAATGGTGGCGGGCTGCTAACTGTTTCGCAAACCTTTGGCAGTTTGCTGGGGCAGAACAGGGTTGGTCAGGTGTTCGGGCAAATCACCTATCGCGCATCCAAATCCGCCGAGAATGAGACTTTCCCGTTTGTGAGTGAAAACTCAGGCATAGGCGCCATGAAAATCGCCTTTATCGGGCGCGGCGGCACTGCTTCGGCCAGTGAATTGCTTGCCAATGCCTTTATTCCCTATCTGGGTAATAACATCGCGCTCATTGGCACCAACACCTATGGCAAGCCCGTTGGACAAAATGCGTTTGACCGTTCACAATGCGATGACCGGCTGCGGCTCGTCACTTTCCGCACGGAAAACCGCGATGGCAATGGCGATTATTATACCGGCCTTGCCAGTGTCATGCCTAACACCTGCATGGCCAATGATGACATCACCAGACCGCTTGGCGATCCGGCAGAGGCATCTGTTGCGGCGGCGCTGGATTTCCTTGGCGGTCGTGGTTGCACACCGATTGCCGTCGGAACAAGGCAAAGAACCATGCAAGTGACTCCCCAGCGCCAACTCCTGATGCCCGACCTGCCAGAGGCCACGACAGCCCAGCGCGAAGTGCCCGGCCTGTTCTGACCTGCCCTGACAGACAGGGCCTTACAGAAAATACAATAAGCTACTGTTATTGGTTGGATTTTTTTAAAAATCCGGTATCGGAATTTCCGCGTCATGCTCTGACGCATGGGCGGGATCAGATATGGGTGTGGCACGTAAAGGCATAGTTCTGGCCGGAGGATCGGGGTATCGTCTTTACCCCCTCACAAATTGTATCTCGAAACAGCTCATGCCTGTCTATGACAAGCCGATGATCTATTACCCGCTGGCAACGCTGATGCTGGCCAATATCCGCCAGATCCTGATCATTACAACCCCGCAGGATCAGGCGTCATTCAGAGCCTTGCTCGGAGATGGCTCGCCATGGGGCCTTGATCTGCACTATGCCATTCAGGAAAATCCTGACGGACTGGCACAGGCCTATCATATCGGGTCCGGTTTTGTTGGCTCCAGCCCCAGTGCTCTGGTTCTGGGTGACAATATTTTTTATGGCCATGGACTGCCCGGACTGCTGGCACGCGCCCATTCAAGAAATGCGGGAGCAAGTATATTCGCCTATCGGGTCAGCAACCCGCAAGCCTATGGAGTGGTCGGGTTTGATGCCGCCAACCGGGCCATAAGCCTTGAGGAAAAACCTGAAAATCCGGCATCCGGATATGCCGTAACAGGGCTGTATTTTTATGATGGAACTGCGGTGGATCGTGCGCGAAGCCTGAAACCATCAGCACGCGGAGAGCTTGAAATCACCGATCTCAACCGGCTCTATCTGGAAGATGATGCCCTTGCCGTTGAAATCATGGGGCGTGGTTACGCATGGCTGGATACCGGAACCCATGCCTCGCTGCTGGAGGCAGGAACCTATGTGCGGATTACAGAGGAAAGGCAGGGGCTAAAAATTGCGTGCCCCGAAGAAATCGCCTGGCGCATGGGGTTTATTGATGATTCTGGTCTGGAGGCTCTGGCTGCCCCGCTGCGCCAATCAGGCTATGGAGGCTACCTTCTGGGCCTGCTGGAACATGGGCAGGTTCCGGCATGAAAGTAACCGGATGCGCGATAGATGGCCCCCTGATTATCGAGCCAGATATTTATGGCGATGAGCGGGGATTTTTCCTTGAGAGCTGGAACGCAAACACTTTCACTGATGCTGGTCTGGACCTGTCCTTTGTGCAGGACAATCACAGCCATTCGCACAAGGGGGTGTTGCGCGGCCTTCATTTCCAGAACCCGAACAGGCAGGGAAAGCTGATCAGAGCCACACGCGGGGCCGTATTTGATGTCGCGGTTGACCTGCGCCGCTCATCCCCCGGTTTTGGCCAATGGGCCGGGGTTGAACTGAGCGCGGCCAACAAGCGCATATTCTGGGTGCCTGAAGGCTTTGCCCATGGTTTTCTGACCCTGGAAGACAATACGGATGTAATGTATAAATGCACCGCCCCCTATGCACCGGAGCATGAGCACTGCCTCGCCTGGAATGATCCTGCGGTAGCAATCAAATGGCCACTTGAGGGATTGCATCCCCGGCTGTCAGCCAAAGACCGGAATGGATCAGCCCTGGAGAATATCATGGCATATCCATGAAGCTCATCATCACAGGGGCTACCGGGCAAGTGGGCACTGCCCTGCTCAGAGCCATTCCCGCTGGCTGGTCCGTTCTGTCACCGGATCGTTCACAGATGGATCTTGCCCATCCGGCGACGATACGCGCCATGATAAAACGGGAAAGGCCTGATCTGGTCATCAATGCGGCCGCCTATACCGCGGTGGACATGGCAGAAAACGAGCCGGAACTCGCCTATGCGATCAATGCCGGCGCGGTCGGGGTGATGGCACAGTCGCTGGCCGAAACAGGAGGCCGGCTGGTGCATATATCGACGGATTTTGTCTTTGACGGGCAGGCTGCACGCGCATGGCATCCGGATGACCCGCCCTGCCCGTTATCGGTCTATGGCCGGACCAAGGCATCAGGTGAAAAGCTGGCGGGAGACAAGGCCCTGATTGTGCGGACAGCATGGGTCTATCATGCAGGCGGCACCAATTTTGTCCGGACCATGCTGCGCCTGATGCGTGAAAATCCTGAAGTTCAGGTGGTGGCTGACCAGATCAGTGCCCCATGCGAGGCAACCGCTCTGGCAGATGTCATTCTGGAACTGGTCAGGAAGAGTGCCCACGGCATCTATCATTATAGCGATGCGGGCACGGCAAGCTGGTATGATTTTGCCGTGGCCATACAGGAAGAGGCTCTTGCTCTTGGCCTTCTCGATCGGGCCGTGCCGGTCATCCCCATCAGCACAGATGATTATCCCGTTCATGCCCGACGTCCACCATTTTCCCTGCTCGAATCAAGCGCCACCCATGCGATAACCGGCATCCGTCCAGTGCATTGGCGAGTCAATCTGCGCAAAATGCTGCAAGAGGAATATGCGCGTGGCTAATCTGCTCGTCACCGGCGGCGCGGGGTTTATCGGCGGCAATTTTGTGCATTACCGGTCACGCAATCATCCTGATGACCGGCTGATCGTGCTGGATGCGCTCACCTATGCGGGCAATCGCCTGACCATTGCCGGAGCGCAAAACGCGCAACTGATCGAGGGTGATATTCGTGATACAAATCTGGTGGAGCATTTGCTGCGCGAACACGCAATCTCCACCATTGTCCATTTTGCGGCAGAAAGCCATGTAGACCGGTCTATTTCCGGCCCGGACAGTTTTATCGATACCAATGTCTGCGGAACCCACAGCCTGCTCAGGGCAGCCCGGAACGCATGGCTCTCAGGCAGCGGGCAAGAGCATCGCTTCCATCATATTTCTACCGATGAGGTTTACGGGTCATTAGGCCCGGATGATCCCGCCTTCCGCGAGACAACACAATTTGCTCCCAATTCCCCCTATTCCGCATCCAAGGCAGCTTCCGATCATCTGGTGAGAGCATATTATCACACTTACGGCCTGCAGGTGACGACCACCCGCTGCTCGAACAATTATGGCCCTTACCAGCACCCCGAAAAACTTGTCCCCCTGTTTCTTCTGAATGCGCTACACGGGCGCCCCCTGCCCATTTATGGCGATGGCCTGAATATTCGTGACTGGCTGCATGTGGAAGATCACTGTCATGGAATTGAAAGCGCATTATCAAAAGGAAGGGCTGGAGAAGTCTATAATATTGGTGGCGGTGAAGAAGTGCCGAATATGACTGTGATTGACCGGATATGCGCCGAAGTGGACGCCGCCTTTGCCCGTGACAGGCAACTGGCCGTCCGTTTTCCTGATGCTCCTGCCGCAAAAGCTGTTCCAACGGCCACGCTCAAGACCTTTGTCGAGGATCGTAAGGGGCATGACCGGCGTTACGCTGTGGATGACAGCAAGGCGAGAACGGAGCTGGCCTATGCTCCCCGCCATGATTTTGCCAAAGGGCTGGCTACCACCTTGCGCTGGTATATGAATAATGAGGCCTGGTGGCGCCCTTGGCAAAATGCAGGAAAGCTTCGGTGATCATCATGACAGGCCTGCTCGACAGGATACCAGACAATTTCGACGCATTACTTGGCAAGATAATGGCTCTCAAACATCTGAACAGCCTGTCAGACAATATGGCCCATCTGAATGCGGGCCTGGCAATCTGGGTTATTGCCATTGTCATCCTGCGCCGCCCCGCCGGAGATATCCGCCCGCTTCTGGTGGTTGCTCTGGCAGAGATAACCAATGAAATCCTTGATTATCTCTATCACGGCTACCGGAATGATACATGGATGGATATCTTCAGCACACTTGCCTGGCCCCTGGCGATTACACTGGCTCTTCGTATGGGGGCAAGGTCAGGAAAAAAGAGACTTTAGAGTGTGATGACAAAAAGTGGGCGCCGGTTTTTGTCAAAAAATCACACGACAACAAAAGCATAAAGAGCGGGATGTGCTTCTGCCATATGTCATCCCGCTCCAGGGTCAGGGCCCTGACATCACTGCAGTTTGGCATACGCCCCTGCGGCCTGCATTCCTGCCCCGCGGACTGCCCCTGCGAGGTCATATCCGAGCACGGGATTGGCCAGTAACGCCTGTGCAGGGCTGCCTGCCTGCAGCGTGTAGGTGCCGCCGCCTGCGCCCGCCACAATTGCCCCCGTGCCATAATCCCACTGGCTTGACTGGTCATTACTGAAAAGCGGATTCGCCCGCATGGTGGTGGAGGCGTTATAGACCGTGCCCGGTCCGCCATGGAACGGATGTTCTGTGGCCGGAGCATTGGCCGCATATTCGCTGAAATTCCCTGCACAGCCTGCGCCATGGGTCAGAGGGAAATATCCGGTCAGGCTTCCATCCATAACAAAGACATCACCCTTGAAATTGACCTGTGAAAAGAGATTACCTTTCAGACTTGCCAGATCATGAGTCTGGTCTGTCCGGGCGGGCGTGGTGGCAAAACCGTCAAACAGCAAATTGGATCGTCCGCCCTGCGCAGCCCCGGCCACCGTATTATGATGAATAATCGCCCCGCAGCTATTGCCGGTATTTGTCATCAGCGCCATGGCGGTATAGGCACTGTTCGAGCCAGTCCATTCAATCAGGTTCTGGACCACGACCAGACGGCTGATTGTTACAGTATTGGCACTGGCATTGATGGTCATCAAATGCCGGGAACAAGAGTTAAAGGCATTATTGTAAACAAGCATCCCGTCATCGGGTGTAAGAAACGCCATCTGCCCCGGATTGCCAAGAGCACAGCCCACCATCGTATGGGCATCAGGAGACTGGCCATTCAGATTATCGCAGGTCACGCCGCGCAGGGTCCGTATCTGATCCGACAGACCGGCAATGCCCAGCAAATTTGCCGTGCCGGCAACATTGAGAATTTCCGCTCCAAAGATGCTGATATGCGCACCGCCCCGCAAGTCACTGCTGTTATTTTCCATATTGATGATGCAATTATGGAACTGCACATGCAGCGGAATACCGGCAGGCCCCTGAAAGCTGCGGACACCGGAGAGTTTCCACGTCACGCCCCGGATCATGAGTGCGCCTTCATTGACTGCGATCGTGTGGCTGTCAAAATCGGGATTAAAATTGGCCGCCATGGTTACAATTGCTGTTGATGCTGCCACGCCCGGAGCGGCCTCGATCACCACGGAAGCTATATCCTGCCTGTAACTGCCGGTAAATTGAGGGGTGCCGCAGATGACACTATCCATGATACGGATCACGGCTCCATCAAGCGCGCCCTGTGCTGTGCCCAAAAAATCATGCAGCTTCTTCAAGGCACCTGCCACGGAGAGACAGGGAGATGCAGAAGCCGTTGCAGCAAGGGCATGGGCCGTTCCGCTACTGTCATTGCCTGTGCTCGCGACATAGGCATAGGCGGGAACCGGGCCTTTACGAAAAATCCGGTTGCTGAAAGCCCGCCGGTCAGTAACCGGTTGATCCGCACTTTTCAGAACCGATGAGCCATCGCCAAGCCAGGGGAAAATCTCGGCTTCCAGAGTGACCAGGCCATCATTCAGGCCCGAAATATCCAGATCACCTGCATAGACCTCTACCGGATTCGGATCATCGCAAAGCGTAGAAATGACGGTTTCGCCAGCCACTTGCCAATCGGTTACGCTTGTCCCGTCACCGGCCCGCACCCGCACACAGGCAATTTGCTGTCCCGCCCCTGCACTGTTTGGCCTTGCATCACGGTGAAAGGCCACCAGCTCCCAATGCAGGCTGCCCTGCACCAGCAACCTGTCGGGCATCAGCCATGCGGCAACGGGTTTGGGGCTGGTGGTTATGGAGGCATTACTGGCACCCGCCACCAGATCAGTGCTGTAGATATAATCTGACAACACGACCTGATCGTCCGTGTATGTGTCCTGATCCGGCCAGGGCAAACGGACACGGGTGGTCAGATGCACACTCTCATTATGCAGGACAGGCACACCGGACTGGTCAAAACCTGACCGCTGGCACGATATGGATGCTCCTGCCCGGCTATCGGCATCGCTGGCAGAAATTGCCCAGCCATCCGCCAGAAGAATCATGCTCTCGCGATGGTATGGACGCAGCGGGTAACGCCCAAAGCCGAAGCCAAGCCGACCCATCAGGCTAGCCCTACAAGATCACTTGCGGTAGTGCCGGTGGCCCGTATGGCCGTGACCCGGACATCGAGAATTGCGCCTGCCGGCACATTACGAAAAACTACGTCTGCATCGCCTTCAAGAGATCGCAGCACAATATCCCCGCCGCTGCCGGCATAAACTGCCTTGGTAACAAGGGGCAGCACAGCCGCATCATCGGGTGTAAGCGTGAAACAGCGGGAAGCAGGAAAAATCGGCGAATCGCGAAAATCGGAATAGCGGTCGTTTGGCATAGGAACACCCGTTAGAACATAAAGAGAACATTCGGGTATCAAAACCTTGCCGTGTAGGAAAGCATGTTTTCAGGTTTTGCTTTTATTTCCGGGTCTTGTCCCACGTCTCAAGCTCATAGGCGATAGAGCTTTCCACCAGCATATCCCACAAATCCGTTATCACCTGCTGCGGGAGGCCGGCCTGATCTGCCAGGGCAGCAGCGTTGGCAATGACTTCTGCCTTGCGCCTTTCATCGCGCACCTGGCTGCGGCTCTGCTTGATCCGGGCCGCCGCGCGCATATAGGCGAAACGGGTCTCCAGCAGGGCCAGCAATGCGCGGTCTGTCTCATCCACACCGGCGCGCACCTGCGCCATGGTTGTGCAATTATCCGGTAACAGGGCTGTTCTGGTCATAACCGCTCTGTGACGCGCTGCTTCCCGTATGTCGAGTGCCAGTTTTGTTGTCCCGGTTTTGCTTGACCATATGGCACAAAATGCTATGGGCGCGCCTTCGCGATTGGCTCCGCACCCCGGTGAAGCGGCAGCCGCACGGAATAACTGGTTCCGTGGTGCGATGCCGGGTTTGACGATCACCAATGGGGTGATCCAGCAAATTGAAGGATGAATTATGTCAAAGCGCAAAAGCGCCAAGTATAAACTTGACCGCCGGATGGGTGAAAACATCTGGGGCCGTCCCAACTCTCCGGTTAACAAACGCTCCTATGGCCCCGGTCAGCACGGTCAGCGCCGCAAAAGCAAGATGAGCGATTACGGCCTGCAGCTTCGTGCCAAGCAGAAGCTCAAGGGCTATTACGGCGATGTGACCGAAAAACAGTTCAAGCGCACCTATATTGAAGCATCGCGCATGAAGGGTGACGCCGGCCAGAACCTGATCGGCCTGCTGGAACAGCGTCTGGACATGGTTGTCTATCGCGCCAAATTCGCGCCGACCGTATTCTCCGCGCGCCAGATTGTGAATCATGGCCATATTTATGTGAATGGCGTCAAGTGCAACATTCCCAGCCGCCGCATCCGTGTGGGTGATGTGATCTCCCTTGGCAGCAAGGCGAAGGAAATGGCGCTGGTTATTGAAGCGCAAAGCCTGCCAGAGCGCGAAATTCCTGACTATGTTGCGCCCGATGGCACAGACAAGGTCACTTTCAGCCGCGTACCAACACTGGACGAAGTGCCCTATCCCGTAACGATGGAGCCGAATCTGGTGGTCGAATTCTATTCGCGCTGATTATACAGTCAGAATTATCCAAAAAGGCGGCCCTGTGCGGGGTCGCCTTTTTTATTTCAGGGTTCTGGTTTCAGGCAGGCCTCGTGATGATTGGCACCATCATGCCGTCTGTTTCATGGATCAACGCCTCAACGCCAAAAACATTGCGCAATCGTTCAGGAGTCAGGGTGTCCTGAACCGACCCCTGCGCAACCAGATGCCCGTTTTGCAACCATAGAAGATGGTCCGCATATCGCGCAGCCAGAGCCAGATCATGCACAACAACCAGCACCGCGCAGCCTTGCCGGGCAGCATCGGAAAATAATTGCAGCATGTCATGTTGCGCCTTCGGATCGAGCGCGGCCACCGGCTCATCTGCTATCAGGACAGGAGTTTGCGCAGCAAAGGCACGGGCAAGGTGAACGCGGGCCC
>JBKEEC010000187.1:0-5576 GCA_047975785.1 Sphingomonadaceae bacterium
ACCTCATCCAGCAATTGCGCCAGAGTATCCGCCCGCGCGGCGCGGTCACTCATCGTCGCAAGTTCAGGTGCCATACGAGTGAGACTGTCCTGCGCTTCCCGCAGATTTGTCGCCGCCTCTGCCGCACGCGCTTTCCACTCCGCCACCGGGCGGGAGCCCAGAAACCAGCCCAGCCCCCCGCAAAACAGGGCAACACCAAACAGCAGAATCACAGTAACAACAGGGTCCATCAACTGGCCCTAGCAAGAACATATAGAGAACGCAAGGGGGTTTTTATCCCTCTGGGAATTATGCCGCCTTACGCGCCTTATCCAGTTTCTTGAGCGCCATATTGCGCTTCAGGCGGCTGAGATGGTCAATGAACAAAATCCCTTCAAGATGGTCCATCTCGTGCTGGATGCAGGTTGCCAGCAGGCCTTCCATTGCTTCTTCATGCACTTTCCCATCCAGATCCTGCCACCGCACACGGCACGCTTTGGGCCGGTCTACATCGGCAAAGATATCGGGCACGGACAGGCACCCTTCCTGATAGGTGGAAAGCTCTTCTGCCGGATCAAGAATTTCGGGATTAATGAAGATACGCGGCTCTTTCTTCGTCGGTTGATGGGTGTGCTCATGCCCGTCATGATGGCAGGTTTCCGGCTCGGCATCAGGGTCTTCGGGCTGAAGATCAATCACCACCACGCGCTGCGGCACGCCGATCTGGATCGCCGCAAGGCCGATGCCCGGAGCATCATACATAGTCTCGAACATATCGGCGACGAGCGTTTTCAGCGCGTCGTCAAACACTTCAACCGGAGAGGAAACCGTCTTGAGCCGGACATCCGGCGCTTCAATAATCGTGCGTATGGCCATGATTCGCAGATAATGCGCCTTTGCCCTGCAATCAAGCAGAGGAATTACACCCCACTCTGAGAAATCTGGCCCTACGCGACCGGACGCCGCGCCCGCAATGCCTGGGCAAGCGTGCCTTCATCGAGATAGTCCAGCTCACCACCCACCGGCAGTCCGTGCGCAAGCTGGGTAATGCGCAGCGGAAATCCCTCCAGCCGCTCTGCCAGATAATGTGCCGTTGTCTGGCCTTCGAGCGTGGCATTCATCGCCAGCACCACTTCATCAATCCCGCCCGCTTCAATGCGGGTGAGCAAACCGGTGATATTCAGATCTTCAGGGCGGATACCATCAAGCGCAGACAGCCGCCCGCCCAGCACATGGTAGGTGCCGGAAAACAGCTTTGCCCGATCCAGCGCCCAGAGATCGGCGACATCTTCCACCACGCAGATCTGACGCATATCACGACGTGGATCGGAACAGATGCCGCAAGGGTCCTGTGTATCGACATTGCCGCATATACTGCACTCAACAAGATTTTCCTGCACATCACGCAAGGCATCGACAAGCTGGACAAGCGCGGTATCACGTCGCTTTACCAACCACAGGACCGCCCGCCGCGCACTGCGCGGACCAAGGCCGGGAAGGCGCGCGAGCATCTGGCTCAACCGGTCTATCTCTTGCGATGCCATAAGGGGGGAGATAGGGCTTGCCACCCGCATCCGCAAAGGCCACCAGATATTTATGCGCATCATCTTTATGGGAACACCGGATTTTGCCGTGCCGACGCTTGCCGCACTGGAAAAGGCGGGGCACGAGATTATCGCAGTTTACAGCCAGCCTCCACGGCGTGCCGGGCGGGGCAAGAAAATCCGTCCTTCGCCGGTCCAGGCAGAAGCCGAACGGCTGGGACTGACGGTGTATACGCCGGAATCGCTGAAAAATGACGAAGCGCGGGCACAATTTTCCGCACATGATGCCGATATCGCAGTGGTCGCGGCATATGGGCTGATTCTGCCGCAAGCGATTCTGGATGCACCCCGTCATGGATGTCTGAATGTGCACGGCTCCCTGCTGCCTCGCTGGCGCGGTGCGGCGCCTGTCCAGCGCGCCATTCTGGCAGGCGATACGGACACCGGAATCTGCATCATGCAAATGGAGGCAGGGCTTGATACCGGGCCCGTGCTGAATCGGAAATCCACTCCGATCGATCATAAAGCCGCGGGCGATCTGACTACGGAACTAGCGGATATGGGCGCAGGGCTGATGGTAGAGACTCTGGCGCATCTGCCTGATCTTGCTCCCGTGCCACAAGACAGTTCACTGGCCACCTATGCCGCAAAAATTGACAAGGCCGAGGCCAGAATTGACTGGAGCCGGAGCGCATCCGAAATCGAGCGACTGGTGCGTGCCTTTGCTCCTTCTCCCGGCGCATGGTTTGAACTGGCGGGAGAACGGGTCAAGCTGCTGGAAGCACATATTCTTGATGAAACCGGCACGGCAGGAATGGTGCTGGATGATCAGCTGACCATCGGCTGTGGTGATAGCGCAATCCGCCCCTTGCGCATCCAGCGCGCCGGAAAGCCGGCCATGGATGTGGCAGATTTTCTGCGCGGAAGGCCCGTGCCTGCCGGTATGGTGCTCGAATGACCCGCTTCGCCCTGACACTGGAATTTGATGGCACACCCTTTATGGGGCTTCAGCGTCAGGCGCATGGACCAAGCGTGCAGCAGGCAGTAGAAGAAGCGGCGAAATCTGTCTGTGCACAGCAGGTCACGCTACATTCTGCCGGACGCACCGATACCGGCGTGCACGCTCTGGCGATGCGCAGCCATCTGGATATCGACAAGGAAATATCCCCGTTCCGCCTGATGGAAGCGATCAATGCCCGCTTACGGCCCGATCCGGTTGCGGTGATTGCCTGCGAGGAAAAGCCACAGGACTGGCACGCCCGTTTCAGTTGTATCGGGAGGCAATATCGTTACGTCATCACCAATCGCCGCGCTCCACTGACACTGGAGAGAAACCGCGCCTGGCAGATTCCACAAAAACTGGATGAGGCAGCCATGCACCGCGCCGCGCAATATCTGGTCGGGCAGCATGATTTCACGACATTCCGTTCAGCCCATTGTCAGGCGAAAGACCCGGTCAAGACACTCGACAGGCTGGATATAAGGCGTGAGGGTGAGCACATTATCTGCGAGGTGGCGGCGCGTTCCTTTCTTCACCATCAGGTGCGATCCATGGTCGGTTGTCTGGCGCTGGTGGGTATGGGCCGCTGGCAGGAACACCGCATTGCCGAGGCACTGGCTGCGCAAGACAGGGCAGAACTTGGCTTGAACGCCCCACCTGAAGGCCTGTATTTTATCCGCGCTATTTATCCCGAAGAACAGAAGGAGCTGTAAGCCATGTCCATTGCCGCACAACAGATTACCTCTACTTTCACTCAGGATGGCACTTTGACGGTGCAAATATCCTCGCTGGACATGCCCGATCCGGTTGGCACGCAAATTGTCATTCAGGTAGAAGCTGCACCTGTCAATCCCACTGACATGAATCTGCTGTTCGGACCGAGCGACCTTTCCGATGCCGTGTTCTCGGACGGGAAAATCTCTGTTCCGCAGAAACCGGCTGTGCAGCAGGCCATGGTCAGCCGCATGGGCAAGGCCATACCTGTGGGCAGTGAATGTGCCGGCACGGTCATTGCTGCGGGGGGAGAAGCGCAAGATTTGCTCGGCAAGAAAGTCTCCGTCGTGCCGGGCGGAGCCTTTGCCACCCATGTCCTGACCGATGCCCGCATGGCAATCGTCTGGCCGGATGATGTCAATATCGCCAATGCCAGCGCGGCTTTTATCAACCCGATGACCGCGCTCGGTTTTATCGAGACAGCGCGCAGCGAAGGCCATAATGCCATTGTTCACACGGTAGGCGCATCCAATCTGGGGCAAATGCTGCTGCGTCTGTGCCGGGCAGATGGTATTGATCTTGTCAATATGGTTCGCAAGCCTGACCAGAAAAAGCTTTTGCTTGATCTTGGCGCAAGCCATGTGATCGATACGTCGGATAAAGACTTTTTCGATCAGCTTGTGGCCGGTATTGATTCCACCGGCGCGATGATCGGCTTTGATCCGATTGGCGGAGGCTCCACCATCAACACGCTGTTTCAGGCCATGGAAACGGTAGCCGCCAAAGGCATGGAATATAGCCGCTACGGATCAGCGATAGACAAGACGATCTATGTCTATGGCGCTTTGGATATATCTCCGCGCATCATGACACTGTCTTACGGATTCGCATGGTCGCTATCGGGCTGGCTGGTAATGAACTTTCTGGCAAAGGCAGCACCCGAAGTGCGGCAACGGATGCAGGCCAGAGTGGCGGCGGAACTGGACACGACCTTTGCCAGTCATTTCAAACAGCAAATATCATTGGCGGACATGCTGCGCGAAGATATTGCCCGCGCCTATAACGCCAAGGTTACGGGTGAAAAATACCTGCTGATTCCTTAGAGTGTGATGACAAAAAGTGGACACCGGTTTTTGTCAAAAAATCACACGACCACAAAAAGATAAAGAGCGGGATGTGATCAATCATATGTCATCCCGCTCTAAAAAAACCGGAGCGCAGCCTATTTGATACAGGTGAGCACCGATTGCACGAAAAACTGCCATTCGCAGACCCTCAGGGCTGAATCCCCTCAGCCCTTAAGGTCCCCTTAACCATAGACTGTCACTGTGCAGACATGTTGAGGGTTTGCGTCTTGTTTGCTGCACTCCTGTCGCTCGGTGCCTGCGGGATGGTCCCCGACGGCAAGGGCAAGCCGGGGCAGACGGCCAAACGCAGCGGCGCCATTGCCAGTTCTCCGGAAGCACGCCAATGCCTTGCCAGCCTGCGCAAAACAGGTGCCAGCTTTGCACCTCTGCCCGACCAGTATCACGGCAAGGGCTGCTCAACGCTGAATACTGTCCAGATTGATTCCTTTCGCGGAGACTATGACAGTCTGGGGCTGAGCAATATCGGACCATTGACATGCTCTGCCGCCAATAATTTTGCTGCATGGGCGCGCTTTGGTGTGGACCGGGCAGCGCGAGCCTATCTGGGCAGTCCGCTCGCCTCGATTGAAACCATGGGGACCTATTCCTGCCGCAATGTCGCCGGAAGCGCGAAACGATCAGCCCATGCGCGCGCAGCAGCGATTGATGTTTCGGGGTTTGTCCTGAAAGATGGCCGTCATATCAGCGTATTAAAAGACTGGAATGGCGGAACACGGGAAGAAAAACAGTTTCTTCGCACCGTTCAGGACAGCGCCTGCAAACGCTTCGGGACAGTGCTGGGTCCAGACTATAACAAGGCCCATCACGACCATTTTCATCTGGAACAGGGTGATGGCAGTTTTTGTCGCTAGAGCGGGATGACATATGACGGAATCACATCCCGCTCTTTATACTTTTGTTGTCGTGTGATTTTTGACAAAACCGGTGCCCACTTTTTGTCATCACAGTCTAAAGCTTTTCGCGAAAAGCTATATTGCGGCAGAAGGTAAATACAGGCTTGCAACGCTCTGGAAAAATAATGCCCGGCCACCGTGTATCTGGAGGCCCGTGGGTGGCCGGGCAAACGGGAAGAAACGCTCCCGCTCAACAGTCTGGATTATAGGATCATGCCATCATGGCTTCCTTGGTTATTACCGATTCCAGCTGTGATTCCAGCCGCAGACGAACTGCTTCGGAGGCATGTTTTGCGCC
>JBKEEC010000188.1:0-7455 GCA_047975785.1 Sphingomonadaceae bacterium
CGCCGCCTGATCCGGGTTCCCAGCTGATTATGGCAATCCCGCTTATCCTGCTGTTTGAAGGCTCTCTCCTGATGATGTGGGTGGGGGAACGCAAAAAGGCGGATAATGAAGAGGAAAATACGCCTGAATCTGATGAAGCCATAGCCGGGGAGGACACAGAGGCCTCACAGGCTGCGGATTCACAGGCTATTGAAACCGGTGGCAATTGATATCAGGGCAGGGATTCAAAGGGCAGGATTCCCAAAAGTCTGCCTGCCATGTTCCGGTGTCAACGGATTCCATAAGGAATAATCCCGCGCTGGTCAGGATTTACGGAAATGGTCCTGTCACTGGGCGGGAAGGCACGCTGATCGCAGTTTTCACGAGGGCAGATGCGGCAGGAAAGGCCAATACGGGTGGCGGTCCCGGAGGATGCAATATCCAGCCCGTCCGCATAGATGAAGTCTCCGGCATGATCTGCCTCACACCCGATAGCCACGGCAAAACGACGCGGGGCGCGTGTAAAGCTGCCTGATGGCTTCACCAGCCCTTTTGCCATCGAAACATAGCGCACGCCATCGGGTGTTTCTGCCAGTTGCACCAGTATCCGGTCAGGAATGGCTACCGCTTCATGCACGATCCAGAGCGGGCAGGCCCCGCCAAACCGGGCAAATTGCAGCCGTGTGGCTGAGTGGCGTTTGGTAATATTTCCTGCCATATCAACACGGCAGAAAAAAAACGGTATCCCCCTCTGTCCCTGACGCTGAAGCGTTGAGAGGCGGTGGCAGGTCTGTTCAAAGCTGCAGGCAAACTGCTGTGCCAGCCGGTCAATATCATGGCGGAGGCTGCGCGCGGCCTGTCGGAAATCCTCATAAGGCATCAGGACCGCTCCAGCCGCATAATTGCTCAGGCCAACAAACAGCAATTGCCGTGCGGCTGCACTGCGCAGGCCGGACTGTTCGATAATCGCGCCAATATCATCTGCCAGAGCAAGCCCGCAAAGCTGATGTGCCAGATGGAAACGACGGCTTTCTACCGGCTGCCCGGGGTCGACGATCAAATGGCGCATTTGCGGGTCAAAGTCGCGCAGGCCTCGTCCCGTTACGTAATCAATGGATACCGACAGGAACTGACGCAAATAATCCTCTATCGCCTCTGCCGGTGGCGACGTCTCTTTCCCACGCAAGGTAATGGCAAGTGTTTCGGCTGCCCGGTCCAGCGAATCGACATAATTATTGGCAAGGTGAAACCAGTCCCGCACTTCTTCCCATGGCAGGCGGGGGCCACCTGACGAATCTGCCGAAAGCGCATCATCCACCATTTCCAGCCGCTGGCCCGTGCGGCGATAGGCCTCATGCAGTCGCACAAAGCGCGAGGCAAAATCGGGATGCTGCCGGGCCAGCCGGGCAAGCAGGGTGCTGTCCGCACCATTGTCAAACAGGGGGTCGTTTGCGGCCTCACGCAAGGCTGCGAGGAGATATTCCGATTCCTCTGGCGCAATATCGCCCCAGTCGAGCGGGAAGGCAGCGGCGACGCGATCTGCCAGTAATGGCGTGAGGGCGCGGCTGTCATTTTCAAGTTGTGATAAATAGGAGGCGCTGATGCCAAGCAATGCGGCCATATCCGCCTGACGCAGGGCGTGCGTCTCGCGCAGTTTCCGTAAGTGCTGTCCTGCATATAGCCGCTGGTGACGCTTCATGGCGCTTTGCATAGTTTGCAAAGTATAGCTTTGCAACTTTGCAACTTCACATTGGACAGGGGGAGGGATTCCGCGCATGAGGCGCGCACTTTCTGGAGATGGAGGCTGGATGTCTGCCAATATTGCTGAAATGGAACGTCGCCGTGATGCTGCTCATCTGGGGGGTGGCCAGAAACGCATCGATGCACAACATGCCATGGGCAAGCTGACCGCGCGCGAAAGGCGGATTGTTTTGCTGGATGAAGGCTCGTGTGAAGAGCTGGAGTTGTATGTTGAGCACAACTGCACCGATTGCGGTATGGAAAACCAGCGTATCCCCGGGGCTGGCGTGGTTACTGGCAGTGGTACCAGCAGTGGCCGTCTGGTCTATGTGTTCAGCCAGGATTTTACTGTTTTTGGCGGATCACTGTCTGAGCGTCACGCACAGAAAATATGCAAGGTCATGGACATGGCCATGAAAGTGGGCGCGCCGGTGATCGGACTGAATGACAGTGGCGGCGCCCGTATCCAGGAAGGCGTTGCTTCGCTTGGCGGATATGCCGAGGTGTTCCAGCGCAATGTTCTGGCGAGCGGGGTGGTGCCGCAAATCAGCCTGATCATGGGGCCATGTGCGGGCGGGGCGGTCTATTCTCCCGCCATGACGGACTTCATCTTCATGGTGAAAGACAGCTCCTATATGTTTGTGACCGGGCCTGATGTCGTCAAGACCGTGACCAATGAAGTTGTGACACAGGAAGAGCTGGGCGGTGCGATAACGCATACGACCAAGACTTCGGTTGCTGACCTGGCCTATGAGAATGACCTTGAAGTGCTGGCAGCCACGCGCGACTTTTTCGATTATTTGCCGCTGTCCAATCGCGAAGCCGTGCCGGAACGTCCCTGCGCTGATCCGTGGGACCGGGTCGAGGATAGCCTGGATACGCTGATTCCGGCCAATGCCAACCAGCCTTATGATATGCATGAGGTAATCCGCAAAACGCTGGACGAAGGCGACTTCTTTGAAGTTCAGCCCAAACATGCGGGCAATATCATTTGCGGTTTTGGCCGGATTGAAGGGCGGACAGTGGGTGTGGTTGCCAATCAGCCCATGGTGCTGGCAGGTGTTCTGGATATTAATTCCTCGAAAAAAGCCGCACGTTTCGTGCGTTTTTGTGATGCCTTTGAAATACCGATTCTGACATTCGTGGATGTTCCCGGCTTTCTGCCCGGAACCGCGCAGGAGCATAACGGAATTATCAAGCACGGCGCAAAATTGCTGTTTGCCTATGCCGAGGCGACCGTTCCGAAAATCACTGTTATTACGCGTAAAGCCTATGGCGGAGCCTATGATGTGATGGCGTCCAAGCATTTGCGGGGCGATTTGAACTACGCCTGGCCAACAGCGGAAATCGCAGTGATGGGAGCCAAGGGCGCGGTGGAGATCATTTTCCGCCAAGATATTGGCGACCCTGAAAAAATTGCCGAACGAACAGCAGAATATGAAGACCGCTTCGCCAATCCGTTTGTGGCGGCAAGCAAGGGTTTTGTTGATGAAGTTATCCATCCGCACTCTACCCGTCGCCGCATTGCGCTGGGTTTAAGAAAGTTGCGCACGAAAAAGCTGGAAAATCCATGGAAAAAACATGACAATATCCCCCTCTGACGAAAGCGTCAGAAGGTCTGAGCAATTATGCTGAACCGAACAGGAGGCATACCATGTCTGATAAGATTGATGATCTGCAGCAGCTGGAAGAAATGCATCGTAACGGATCGCTGACGGATGAGGAATTTGCTGCTGCGAAACAGCGTCTGCTGAATTCCAGCGACACGCCTCGCCAGCATACGACAGTCGTGCAGTCGCGAGATAGTTCATCCTTTGGTTCGATAGTGATTGGTGGTTTGCTGGTTATTGCGCTGGTCGCGCTGCTTTACTGGATTTTCAATTCCATGGACCAGCAGGAAACGGTGATGGAAGAAACAACCGCCTCCGGGGAACTTGATACGACCGATGGCGGCGTTGAATTGCACCTTCAGGTTCCCGACACTGCAGAAGGCCCGATTCTGGAAGAGAGTGATGTTCAGCAGGAAGTTCAGTCAGGTAACTGAGGCTTTTTGTGAAAATGTGGATGCCGGTTTTTGTCAAAAAATCACGCGACCACAAAAGATAAAGAGCGGGATTGTAGTCAATTATATGCCATCCCGCTCTGAATACCGTGAACTTCGGTTGTAATAACGGGTCAGGTGCCCGGCCGTGCTGCCAGTGTGCAGCCACCGTGCGGATTGACCGGATACTGTATGATTTGTGAAGAAAGCAGTTTGTGAGAAAAGCTATGCAAGACGTTTATATTCTCTCCGGTGCGCGGACAGCTATTGGCACTTTTGGCGGCTCGCTGGCGCCTTTCCGTCCGGCAGAAACCGGAACCATCGTGATCAAGGAAGCCCTTTTGCGGGCGGGTGTATCGCCGGATCTGATCCAGCAGGTTGCTATGGGCACGGTGATTCCTACCCAGCCTTCCGATGCCTATGTCAGCCGGGTTGCATCGGTCAATGCCGGTATTCCGGTTGAAAGTGCGGCTATGAATGTCAACCGCTTGTGTGGCTCCGGTCTGCAGGCGATTGTGTCTGTGGCACAGGCGCTTCGTCTGGGTGAATGTGATTACGCGGTGGGTGCAGGTGCAGAAAGCATGTCCAACGCCCCTCATATGACCAGCAAGGCCCGTTTCGGCACACGCATGGGTAGTATTGAGTTGCAGGATGGAATGCTGGGCGCGCTGCATGATCCGTTCGAGAATATTCACATGGGCGTTACGGCTGAAAATGTCGCTGCACAATGTGATATCAGCCGGGAAGAGCAGGATGCTCTGGCAGTGGAAAGCCACAAGCGCGCGGCCAATGCGATTGCGAAGGGATATTTCAAGGAACAGATCGTTCCGGTCGAAATCAAGACCCGCAAAGGCGTGACGATTTTCGATACGGATGAGCATGTGCGCGATGATGCCAGCATGGAAGGCATGGCCTCGCTGCGTCCGGTGTTCAGGAAAGATGGCACGGTTACTGCAGGTAACGCATCGGGGCTTAATGACGGTGCGGCGGCTGTTGTTCTGGCAAGCGGTGCGGCGGTCGAAAAGGCCGGGCACAAGCCCATGGCAAAAATTCTTGGTTGGGGACATGCAGGCGTTGAGCCATCCGTTATGGGGCTGGGTCCGGTCAAGGCAGTTCCGGTTGCGCTGGAGCGTGCAGGGCTGACTCTGGACCAGATTGATGTGATCGAAAGCAACGAGGCTTTTGCCGCGCAGGCTTGCGGTGTGGCCAAGGGGCTTGGCTTTGACCCCGCCAGAACCAACCCCAATGGATCGGGCATTTCGCTGGGCCATCCGGTGGGAGCGACCGGCGCCATACTGACAGTCAAGACCATCTATGAACTCCAGCGCACGGGCAAGAAATACGGCCTGATTACAATGTGTATTGGCGGTGGTCAGGGGATCGCCATGGTGTTGGAGAACTGCCAGTGAAACTGGGGCGGCTCAATCATATCGGCGTGGCGACGCCCTCCATATCCGCTTCCATTGCCTTCTATCGTGATGTGATGGGGGCGAGCGATATCACCGAACCGTTTGATATGCCTGAACAGGGGGTCAAGGTTTGTTTTGTCAATACGCCCACAGCTTCGGGTATGGATGGCACGCAGGTTGAACTGATTGAGCCTCTGGGCGAGACTTCGAATATTCGCGGGTTTCTGGAGAAAAATCCTCTGGGCGGGCAGCATCATGTGTGTTTTGAGGTGGAAGATATAGCCGAGGCCCGGACCTGGTTTGAAAATCAGGGCAAGCGCATTCTCGGTCCGACCCGCACAGGGGCGCATGGAACACCGATTTTCTTCGTCCACCCGAAGGATATGCAGGGTATGTTGACCGAAATTATGGAAACACCCAAAGGAGGGCATTGACATGAGCAAGGTTGATTTCGCCCGCGAAGGTGATGTTGTAACCATTACCCTGAACGACCCTGCTACACGCAATGCACTGTCATGGGAATTATCGGATGATCTGGGTAATGCTCTGGATCATGTCGGAGATGCGCGCGCGGTCATCCTCACAGGGGCAGGAAAGGGGTTCTGCTCGGGCGGAGATATGTCGACCGAAGGAAGTGAGGGGCGGGCTTTTGGCGAGGTGGTCTATGAAGGGTTGCACAATTCGGTCAATCCGATGTTGCGCAAGCTTGCCAATGTGAAGGTTCCCGTAATCTGCGCCGTTCATGGGGCGGCAGCAGGAGCGGGCGCTCCTCTTGCCCTTTCGGCTGATTTTACCATTGCGGGTGAAAGCGCGTTTTTCTATTTCGCATTTCCCAATGTCGGCCTGGCTCTGGATGCAGGGGCAAGCTGGCTTTTGCCGAGGCTTGTTGGCACGGCCAGAGCAACCGAAGCCCTGATGCTGGCGGAGCGTATTCCGGCGCAGCAGGCGCTGGACTGGGGTATGATCCACAAGGTCGTCCCGGATGAAGATGTGCTGGATACTGCGCGCTTACTTGCCAGCCGGCTCGCTGGCGGACCGACAGTTTCCTATGGCCAGATCAAGCGCGCCATGCGTTATGCGCAAGGATCAACCTATGATGAGGCGCTGACAGAGGAAGAAGGCGCGCAATATATCGCGGGTAATACGGCTGACTGCAAGGAAGCGGTGCAGGCATTTCTCGAAAAGCGCAAACCTGTCTTTCAGGGCAAATAGTCTGGTAACAGCAGCGGCGTCCGGCCTGCCAATCACGAACACTCCTTAAAGCAGTTAGACGAATATGACAAAGACACCGAAATTGGACGATTGGCGTTCGCTCGCTGACAAAGAAGTCAAGGGCCGCGATCTGACGTGGAAGACGCCCGAAGGCTTCGCGGTAAAACCGCTTTATACGGCTGAGGATGCAGGCGACCCCGGTTTGCCCGGATTTGCGCCGTTTACTCGCGGGGTCAAGGCGAGCATGTATGCCGGTCGGCCATGGACGATCCGCCAATATGCCGGTTTTTCAACCGCAGAAGAATCCAACGCCTTTTATCGTCGCAATCTGGCGGCAGGACAAAAAGGGCTTTCGGTCGCTTTCGATCTTGCGACCCATCGCGGCTATGACAGCGATCATCCGCGCGTGGTGGGCGATGTCGGCAAGGCGGGCGTGGCGATTGATACGGTTGCCGATATGGAAATCCTGTTCGATCAGATTCCGCTTGATGAGATGAGCGTCTCCATGACCATGAACGGCGCCGTCATTCCGGTGCTGGCATTTTACATTGTCGCGGCGGAGCGGCAGGGTGTCAGTCAGGAAAAACTTTCCGGCACGATCCAGAACGATATCCTTAAAGAGTTCATGGTTCGCAACACCTATATCTATCCGCCCGAACCTTCGATGCGGATCATTTCCGATATTATTGGCTATACTTCGGCCAATATGCCGAAATTCAACAGTATCTCCATTTCCGGCTACCATATGCATGAGGCAGGGGCGACCGCAGTGCAGGAGCTTGCCTTCACTATTGCTGATGGCAAGGAATATGTGAAACGCGCCATGGCTGCCGGGCTGGATATTGATGCCTTTGCCGGGCGTCTGTCGTTCTTCTTCGGCATAGGGATGAACTTCTTTATGGAAGTCTCCAAGCTGCGTGCGGCCCGCACATTGTGGTGGCGGGTGATGGATGAACTGGGAGCACAAAGCGAGCGTTCAAAAATGCTGCGCACGCATTGCCAGACCAGCGGGGTGAGCCTGCAGGAGCAGGACCCGTATAACAATGTTATCCGCACAACGGTTGAGGCGATGGC
>JBKEEC010000189.1:0-7182 GCA_047975785.1 Sphingomonadaceae bacterium
TCCACCTCACGACCATAAAACCGGGCTGCCAAAGCTTTTCCCGCCTGCGCTGACAGATGAGAAGCACGGTGGGTATAATCATCGCGAGCCTTGGGGTTACTCATCCATCGTGCATCGCTGGCCTTGTGGCCACTATCGGTAGTGATGGCAGCAAAGCCCTGCGACAGACGCGCAGACATATCGACATAGTTAAATATCCCGGCATCTCCGCCGACACCTGCTCCGAGCAAGCGCCCGTTCCAGCTATAGGGTAACCACAACTCAAAGCCGATTGTGCCTTCTATCCTTCCTTCTATCCGACAAAATGGCTCGGAAACCGGCACAGGGTGATAGGACCTTTGCGGGCTTTGCATTTTCGGTGTCATGACAGGGTCCGGGTTGACTGGTGTAACCCGGTCAACCCTCGCCCCCTCATATTCCTGCCCGGCCAAACCGGCACACTGACTTGCCGGTGCCGCGCCCTGCATGAATGTGGACGCAAACGCCAGCGCGTGAGCCAGGGCCAGACCTGACATTACATTTTCACCCCGGCCGTAACGGCAATAACCCGTGGCAGCGGATTTGCTCCTTGCGGATCATACCCTCCCTGCAAATCGGCAAAAGGTGGTTTCTCGTCAAACAGGTTCCGCACATCGATGCCAAAGCTGAACCGGTCATTCACATTCCACCCCAGGTTGAGATCAAACGTGTTGTAATTACTGATCTTCTGAACAGGAGTGAGTGTGTCGTTCTTGTAGCCATCCAGATAATTCCACACAAGACGCGCGCTGAAGGCTTCCCATTCCGCTCCGATATCAGCCTGGAAACGGAATTTCTGAGGGAAGTTGATATAACCGACCTTGTTCTCCAGCCCTGCACCCTGCACGGCTTCAAAATCAAAGCTGATGTTATAGGTGCCCTGGATCCCTGCATTGACTGTAACATCACCTGCATCAAACTGGCCACTCAGGACAAAATCCAGCCCGTTCATTTTGGTTCGACCAAGGTTTTGCCGACGTCCATCCGAAATATACTGCACATTGGTGGTATCGATCGTACTATTGATGGGCAGTCCCGAATTCATCAGGGCACTCACTTCCGAGGCAGTCGGGCTCATGTTCCGGTAGCTGGCATAGAGCGGATTGGTTAACAGGCCAGGGGTGCGTCGCAGCCCGATAATCTGGTCCTTGTAATCAATATTGAAATAGGTCAGCGATGCCTGAACATTGTGCACCGGGCGCCATTCTGCCCCAACCGACCATGTAGTTGCTGTTTCAGGTTTCAGGTCCGGATTACCACCTGCAATCCCGATACCCCAGATCAGGCCGGAAGGCCCCGGCAATAGATCATAATAAAGTCCGGCTCCACCAGCCAGTTCCGATGTCTCGGTAAAGGTCGGCGCACGGAAGGAAGTCCCATAGCTGGCACGGAAAGTCAGCGTATCCACCGGCCTGTATGTCAGGCCAATCTTGGGATTGCTGGTGCTGCCGAAATCGCTGTATTTTTCATACCGGCCGGCAACCGACAGAGATAATTCTTCCAGTCCCGGTGTAGCATTATCCGTTCCGAAAAACGGGATAAACAATTCGCCAAAAATTGCCTTCACATTGCGTGATCCTCCTGCAGCGGTTGAAGTGCTGCCGACCGAAGAACCGGAGATCAGATCGGTAAACGTGTATTCCTTGCGATATTCACCGCCTGCAGCCATGCGCACCGCGCCGCCGGGCAAATCAAACAGCGAGCCGTCGGCCTGCACATTAAATACATCCAGCTTTGTCGAGCCATAAATCACAAAAAGACGATCACGAATTGCTGCCAGAGTTGCCGGGTTATTCGGTCCGCCAAAAACATTCAGCGCAGTTGCCGGGTCTGTATCGGCCAGAGCGGCTGCAAGAGCACCGGAATTAATGCCTGCACTGCGCCGGTCTGCCTTGTCCTCGGATTCACCGTGCTCGTAATATGCAGTCACCTTCCAATCCGCGAAAGGCTCCACCTCAATGCCGCCGGTTACATTCCAGAATGTGCCGTAATAGGGATTAACCTCAGGACCTATCAGCGGGACAAGTGATGTAGACACCCGCACCGATGTCGCGGCAGGGTCCGGAGACACAAAAAACGGGTTCGTATCAGGGACAATGGCATTAATGGTATAGATTGAAGAAATCTTGCCTTTGCGGTGCGAATAGAAACCATCGGCAAAAACCCGCACATTAGAGGCCAGGTCCTGAGTGGCATGACCTACAAAACTGTATCGCTCCTCGGATGGGAGCAAGTCCCCATACCTGTTCAGTTCGCAAAGATTGGCCGTGCCTGCCACAAGAGAACCAACATTGGCTGCCGTTACCCCGCCAGCGGGGATAGCATAAGTTTGTCCACCTGCAGTCAACGTGCCAGGCATACAATTGTTGCCACGTAAATCCCTTCCGCCCCGATCAGTATTATCGTCACGGTAGAAATCCACATCACGGGCCAACAGGGCTGTGCTTTTGCGATATTCACCAGCAGCCATGATCGAGCCACTATCCCAGCGCTTCCCGACAATTCCGGCGACCTGTTTCTCATTATAATGTGAATCGGTAAAGCCGGCACGCACGCGCATTTCGGCCCCGTCAAAATTCTTGCGCAGGATAAAATTCACCACCCCGGCAATAGCATCAGAGCCATAAATGGCCGAAGCTCCGTCCGCTACCACTTCAACTCGTTCAAGCGCGATGGACGGAATCACGGAAGGGTCAATATATTGCCCTTGTGTACCCTGTTGGGGGAAACGTTTGCCATCATAAAGTAGCAGGGTTGCATTGGTGCTGATTCCGCGCAGATTGATCCCCGCAGCACGAGTTGCATTTGCAGCACCATTTTGTGCCGCACCGCCATTACGATTGGTACCCAGAGAAACGATCTGCGGCACACGGCGTACCAGATCATTGGTGGACATAACCGGTTCCCTCGCAATATCATCGCTGCTGATTGCAATGACATTGGAGCCGGTCGGCTCAATCCCACGGATACGGCTGCCGGTCACAACGATTGGCTCTGCACTGCCGATGTCGTTGTCTGAGTCTTGACCCTGCGCCAGTGCTGGACTGGTGATTACCAGCCCGATGGAAGCGCTTGCCAAAGCAGAAATCCGTAAACGTGATGCAAATTGTGTATTCATGATTACCTCCCGGATAGTTCCCGTCCGGCATTTTTGTCGGACAATACAGACTTCAGGTATTTTCAGCCTTGGCCTCATCCTCCAGCTCGGATTCAATCTCAGCCTCAGATTCTTTGGTATTTTTTGCCAGTCTTGGTGCGACCGACAACAACACGATTGCTGCAACAAGTATGCCCGCCCCAATCAGTTCGGCAGGACGTGGCTCTTTCAGGCCCCAGAACCATGCCAGTAGCAAGGTCGCCCCAACACCGGCAACAAGGCTGGCCGCACGTTCCAGCGGCACACAATAGGCGTTTTCCCGCGGGTCGAGCAGAATGATAAGCGCTACGACCGAGATAATCGTCAGGGTCAGGCCTATCCAGAAAACCGGCCACATGGATGCGCTCGTCCAGATATCGACAAACCCGCGCTGCAGTTCATCTGCACCGCCAATACCTGTTGCGGCAAGGACAGCCAGCGCCGCAACCGACAGTGGCAAGGCGACGACTTTTTCTTCAACAAAATATCGCCGGACTAGAGCCGGATCGCCATTTTTGGCAGTCTTGGTCATCACCATCAGGCGAATGAAATATCCCAGCGTATAGAGTACTATCGTAGCAATTGCGATCGGCGGCAGTTTCAACCCGCCGCGATCCACCAGTGTGATGGACATGGCAATCAGCACCATCACCAGTGCCGTCCAGCTCCACCAACGAACCTTGCGTCCGAAAATGAAGTCCACCACTGGTGCAATCACCAGAATATCCCCACGCATCAGCAATTGCATGAACGGTATCGAGACATCCTTGATGGTGAAGGACATCGGAACGGTGAACAGAACCAGCGCCGTGCCGCAACCGGAAAGAAAGGTGTATTTCGTAGGCACAGGAAGATTCAGACCAGCAAATTTAACAGTATGGGCATCGCGATACCAGCCTGACAGCCAGATATAGAGATAGGTCAGAACCAGAGAAATAATCAGTGATGCAGGCAGGATTTCCAGACCGGTGAGTGGCCTGCCGACATCGGGCTGGTCCGTGCTGGTCAAAAGCTAGGTTATCATCGCATTGGGCAGGTAAAGCAGCAGATAGATAACCACCCAACCTTCCATAGGAATGGCTGTAATCCAGTTGCGCTGCGCTTTTGATCTGCTCACGCCGCACCCTCCAGCACGACCATATCATCATCAATCCGGTATCGGGCATTCAGCCCGGCTTCAGCGGTAACTGCACGCATGTAGTCAATAACGGCATTATGCTCCATGCTCCCCTGCGACACCAGATGGGGCACCGCATCACGGCCAATATAGAGCGGCATAAAACCTGTACGCTCCACCTTGCCATTGGCAATTTCCATACGCGCCACCATTCCAAGGCGGGATTCCGTCGGAAAATTGTACAACCCTTCAAAATCCGGCTCCCACTCTTCGGCGAGCACACGAATTTCATTCCAGCTTTTCGACTTGGCGTGAGCCTCATCCATAGAAAGGTCCGTCGCGAAATTGGACAGCGAATAAAAAACCGGCCTGCCCTCGATCAGTTCGCAGCCCTTCAGAACATGCGCATGACCACCCAGAATGGCATCTGCCCCGGCTGCAATTGCAGCGCGGGCAACATCGCGCTGATAATCCGCTATTTCCGCGCGGACAAAGTGAATTCCCCAATGCTGTGAAACCACCACCACATCCGCCTGCTCCTTCGCAGCACGAATATCTGCCACCATGGCGTCAAGATCGCCCTGATGCGGCCAGGTCCGGATGCGCGCCGGTGTGCCGGGCTGATCATGCTCGATCTGTTCATAATGCGTAAAAGCCCGCATGGGTGCGCAGCCAGGACGGCGCTCCTCCGCCCAGTAGGCTTGCGGCAGGATGGAACTGTAGGCCAGAAGGGCAACACGCGTCCCATCGTCAAGCACAAACAATGCGGGCACGCGGGCCTCCGAGATATTGGCGCCCGCACCAACAACCTGCATTCCCGCAGCACGCAAATTAGCACGCGTTTCAAAAAAAGCTTCACTACCCCAGTCCATGCAATGATTGCCAGCCATGGACACACAATCAAACCCGGCCCTCCCAAGCGCCGCAGCACCTTCAGGTCGGGCAAGAACCGCGTGCCGTGCCTGCGGCAGTCGCACACCTGCTTCAGCGAAACTGGTTTCTATCTGGCCGAAAGTGATATCTGCCGAGCGTAAAACCTCATGAGTGGCAGCAAAACTATCGTCATAACTGTCGCGATCCATCGCAAGGTCGCCGGTGGCGAGCAGAATATGCGGCACTTCTCATCCATCCTCATATTATATCGCCAACTCAGGATTAAACTCAGCCTGACAGCCGGAGAGATTGTTCTATTGCAGAACAATATACCCCATATTTTCACCAATGCAAGCGCTTACGTTAAATAGGTGGGAAACACCTCTATGCAACCACCCCCTGATGGAGTTGCCCCTTATCGCGTTGTGACAGGTTCGCGTGCCAGCACGTCACGCTCCAGGTTTCTGCCAATGAGGCACAGGATCACCAGAGCCAGCTGAATGCCCACCAGAAGCAGAGTTGGCGGAAGGAAGGAGCCGGATATATCCCGCAAATACCCCATCAGCGCAGGCACTGTGCCGCCCGCGCAACTGCCAATGATATTGATAAACACAATCCCCATGGGCAATGCTGCAGGAGGTAGCAAGCGAGTGGGGATGGCCCAGAACGCAGCTACAGTAGAGCCGACACAGGCCCCGCCAATAACAAGAGCCAGCAAGCCAGGCACACCGGACCCAAATATATAGGCCGCAAGCAAGCCCACACCACCGATCAGAGCCGGAAATGCAATATGCATAAAGCGTTCCTGTACCTTGTCAGAATGGCGAGCATTCAGATAAAGGCCTATCGCACTCCCCGCCCATGGCAAAGCAACGACCACACCTGTTTGCGCGGGGCTCAATCCGGTCATGCCACCAACAATCCGTGGTAACCAGAACATCACACCATAATTGCTGGCCAGTATACAAAACCAGATCAGTCCGGAAACCCACCCCACGGGCAAGCGCAGCACGGCCCAGCGGTCGGGATGCCTTTCGCCTTTCCGGGGTTTTGAGGCGCCACGAATATTCTCCCGCATCCAGGCTTTTTCATCCCCGTCCAGCCATTTCGCCTCATCAGGGCTTTCGGGATAATAGAACCAGGCAAAGATACCCAGCAGAATGGCTGGCATCCCCTCCACCAGAAACATCCAGCGCCAGCCCTCCCAGCCCAGCGGATTGGGAACTTCCATCAACAGGCCTGATATTGGCGCCCCGACCACCTGCGCCACAGAAATAGCCATTATAGGAAGCGCCAGAACAGTAGCTCGATATCTTTCGCTGGCCCAGTGACTGAGATAAATCATCAGACCAGAGGAAAGCCCGCCTTCGGCAAAACCGATAATGACACGCAACGTGTAAAGATGCCATTCGGTCTGGACCAGAGACATGGCTGATGCGGCCACACCCCAGAAAAGAGTGATCACCCCCAGCCAGCGGCGCATCCCAATTTCTTCATACAGAAGAACGCTGGGATATTTGGCCAGAACATATCCAACAAACAGAATGCCAGCAACAAACCCGTATTGTGACCCGCTAAGCCCCAGAGATTCATTCATCTGCAGAGCAGCAAAACCGACATTTGCCCGGTCAATAGACCCGATAAGGATAAACAGGGCGCTGGGCAGCACCAGCCGCCACAAGACCTTGCGTCCGATCTCCTCTTCCATAATATCTGCCACCTGTGCCTTTCAGTTCTGATTGCCTAGGTATCTCATGTAGACCAAAAATTACTGTAAGCGCATACATAAAGCTGTAAAGCCAAAATCCTGCTGTCCGAATACCCCTTTGACATCAATACAATCGTCCTGCAGAATTCAGCAGTGCTGCATCTGCTTCTTCTGACCAGTTTCTCATCAGGCAGACCCACAACAACTCGCAAGGCAAGCGCAGTCCTCCTCAATGAAAGCGATTGCAAATGCCGTGAATGTGTGCAAGCTTCTGCCAATCTGCGTGGCTCTGAACGAAATCAATCCCGGATGTATCTGCATTTGAGGGAA
>JBKEEC010000190.1:0-2445 GCA_047975785.1 Sphingomonadaceae bacterium
ACCCAAATCCCAAGCCGGTTCCAACGTGCCGATTTCACGCTCGACGCGCAATCTACGCAAGCGAACATCATGTATCGTCAGAGGCATGAGTGCTCGGCTCCTTTCTTTGGTTTTTAGATAAAGAATCGGGTCGCTGTTTCAACATCCGCCTGCCAATCGACTGAGGGGGAAGTCGATGGAGAAGAGATTTTAATAGAAAGGCGTGTAGAACAGATTATCCAGCCCCATCGCCAGGAATAACAAAGCCAGATAGAGCAAACTAAACTTATACAGCCGCCAAATATTCGCTACATTCGGGCTGCGCCAGATATCAGTTGCTTGCCAGAGAAAGAGGCCGTTCAGCGCCAGCGCGGCAACCAAGTAGATGGGGCCAAAGAAAAGCAATAGGGCCGGCGCCAGCGAAATCAGCGCAAGCAGGACGCTATAGATGAGAATCTGTCGCTGCGTTTCGCGATCTCCGGCGACTACCGGCAGCATCGGTACGCCTGCTGCGGCGTATTCATTCTTGCGGATCAGAGCCAATGCCCAGAAATGAGGGGGCGTCCAGTAGAAGACAATCAAGAAAAGAAAAATCGGCAAAAGCGATAGATGGTTGGCAACGGCGGCCCAACCGACCAATGGCGGAATCGCGCCTGCTGCTCCGCCTACAACGATATTCTGCGTACTATACCGCTTGAGCATGCGGGTGTAGATAAAAACATAGAAGAAAATTCCCGCCAACGAGAGCGACGCGGTTAACAGGTTGACGGTAAGCCAAAGCTGGATAAAGCTAAGCGTACTCAGCCCGATACCAAAGAGCAGAACCTGAATCGGCGTCATCCGGCCGCTAGGCAAAGGTCGCCGTCGCGTGCGCACCATCACATGGTCGATATCGCGGTCCATATACTGATTGATGGTATTCGCTCCGCCCGCAGCTAAAAAACCGCCCAACATTACCCAGAAAATCAACAGAAGGCTCGGTACGGCAGGCCCTGCCAAAAACATCGGAACCAATGTTGTTACCAACAACAATGAGATAATCCGCGGTTTGACGAGAGCGACATAGTCCTTAAAGGAGTGCTTGCTAACCGTCGAGTCGTTCGATATCAGTTTCTCGTTACGGGCGGAATCGATAAGTGACTTAGGTAGCTGCATAAGATAAAGTTCTCAGTCAATCCTGTTCACGTCTAGACATGAAACGGAGTAGGCAATCACATGAAGGCGCATCAAAAACCATCTGGGGCGAGGGCGCTGTTATCCCTTGTGATTTTTACTATCGTGGCGTACCGGATTCAGCAAGATCAGTTTTAGATACTTTTGGCATGTCAGAGGCTGAATCCGCTGCGCTGTTTACATCGGTGACATGCATATCGTCCGGAACGCCAACGGGCTGATTCACAGCTTCGCTTGCGTTGAGATCAGCAATAGTCCGGGAGCGACGATCAAAAAAGCGAACGTACTGAATATAGCCGAATCCAAGTATTACAGCAAACATCATCCACTGGATTGCATAACTGAAATGATTCCCTTCGTCCAGCCTCAGCGGTTCCTGACGGAAGGGCAACGTGGCGACAGAGCGACCATCTTCGGGCAACTGAAGCACAAAGACAGGCAGCAATGTATACGGCATCTGGGGTTGAATGGCATCAATGTTCAAATAATACCATTCTTGCTGGGGCGTATCAGGCACAGGGACAGGTTGCCCGCCAGGATAGAGTTGCGACTCCTGAACGAGTCCGACGATCGGGCCGGTCGCGGCTTCATCAAATTGGCTGATGGCCTCCGCCTGTGATTCAGTATAGGGAATCCAACCACGCGCGACCAAAACCGCCTCGCCGCCATCCATAATCAATGGCGTCACCAAGACGACGCCGGATGTATTGCCCCGAGGTTGATTGGTCAGCAGGATCTGGTTGTCATAGTCATAGGTCCCCTCCACTTCCACGCGCCGGTACTCAAGCTCATCCAGAGATGCAGGCAATGTTTCAGCCGAGAGCGGGAAAGGGTCCTGTTTCCAGCGTTCCGCCACATATGCGTTAAATGCACGCCGCTGCTCCAAGCGATCGAGTTGCCACAGTCCCAATCGAACCAGCGCAAAACAGCCGGCGATCACCACCAAGGTAACCCACCACCATTGACGATTAAAAAGTAATTTAAGTGTCTTCATCATAAATTCAAGTCTATAGTTTGCCGCTTATGATCTCTGTGATGAACGTTGCCGTTTGCGTTGACTGCGCGGCTTCGACGCGGCAACTCGAGAACGCAATCCGAAGAGCGCCAATAAGACCAATACGACGACAGTCGCTCCGATAATTAGTGGTCGGTTGAGAGTATGCGGGGATTCCACTGGCAGGACAAAAGAGGCGACGCCTGTTCCCAACGCCCCTGCTACATCCACCTCAATCGTCCAATCCCCTGATGCAGGCAGTTTTGTGTCAACCTCATAGAAATACCCTGCAACATCCT
>JBKEEC010000191.1:0-7988 GCA_047975785.1 Sphingomonadaceae bacterium
CCGTTCGCTTTCAGATATTCGCCCGCAGCAATGAAGTCATCAAACACGTTCTGTTTGTTATTCAGACGCCCGGCATCATGCCATTCCTTGCCATACTCTCCGCCACCGCGAATATTGGCAAGGGCGAATACTCCGCCCGCCTTGAGCCAGGCCATGCGCGTTGCCGAGAAGGTCGGCGTCAGGGAAATGTCAAACCCGCCATAGCCATATAGCAAGGTTGGTGCCGGCGCGTTGCTGCCTGCCAGATCCTTGTTCCGAACAATAAACATCGGAATTTTTGTGCCGTCTTTTGACGGAAAAAAAACCTGATCTACAACATAGTCGTCCGGATTAAATGTCAGCTCAGGCTGGGCAAAAACCGAGGTTTTCCCGCTCTTCATATCCATACGGTAAATTGTGCCGGGCCGGTTGAAGCTCTGGAAACTGTAAAATGTTTCCGGATCACCCGGCTTGCCTTCAAACCCGCTGGCCGTGCCAATGCCATTCAAAGTAATCTCGCTTGTCGGCTTGCCATTCAGATCAAGAATACGCGCCAGGGTTCTCGCATCCTTAAGATAAGAAACGATCAGCCTGTCCCCCACAATCGAGGCACCTTCAATCGGCATATCGCTTTCTTCGACAATGGTTTCCCAGTTCAGCTTTGTAGCAGTCGGGTCAACCGATACGACCTTGTATCGCGGGGCATCCTTGTTGGTAACAAAAAACAGCCTGCCATTCATGGAAGCCACGAAGTTCCAGGCGTTATCAAACCCGGTCACCAGCGGGCGTGCCGTCCAGCCATTTCTCTGGCGATGCCTGAGGTCAATGGCATGAACTTCATAACGGGCATCCGTGCCGGTGGAACTGGTAATAATAGCCCAGCGCCGGTCCTTGCTGACTTGCGCAGAATGCCCGGCCTTCGAATTATCCGGGGTGGAATAGACAGGCAGGTCTTCTTCCTGACTTGTGCCAAGCCGATGGTAATAGACCTGCTGATTATAATTCAGCGCCTGAAAACTCTCTCCCTCTTCGGGAGCCGGGAAGCGTGAATAGAGGAATCCATCCTCATCCACCCAGTCAAGATCGGTAAATTTGGCCCATCGGATTTCATCATCCAGCACTTTACCGGTTGCAACATCCATCACGCGCAAGATACGCCAGTCTGTCCCGCCATCCTGAATGGAATAGAGCAGATAATTTCCATCGGGCGATGGTGTCCAGTCCGCCAGCGCCGTGGCACCGTCCTGAGCCCAGCTATTGGGATCAATCAACAGGCGGCGGGCACTGTTCAGGCTATCCTGCACAAAAAGCTGGGACTGGTTCTGCAAACCGGAATTGCGCATATAGAAATATCGCTTGCCCGCCTTTTCCGGCAGGCCGAAGCGTTCATAATCCGTCAATTCAGAGATTGTTTTCTTGAACCAGTCCGTTGCGGGCAGGCCTTCCAGATAGGCATCTGTTACAGCATTCTCACGAGCAACCCAATCTGCCACTTCCGCGTCATTGCGAACATCATTTTCCAACCAGCGGTAGGGATCAGCAATATCTTCACCAAATTTGCTTTCTACCAAAGCTTCACGGCGCGTTTCAGGGTATTCAGTCACAGTTATCATGTCCTGCGCAAAAAGCGGGGATGCAACACACAGGCTTGCGCCTGCCAGTAGGGCGATACGAAACATTCTTATCTCCGGAAAATGGCAACAGGGTAATTGCCCATGTAACCATTATGCGGCTCAACACAAGATCAGCAGCCTCCCGATGACACCGATCAAGGCATTTCGCCCAAGAACTGACGGCCCAAAGAACTGGCAGGAAAACGGGACAATGCAAAGAGAAAGGGCCAGAGTTTCCCCCGGCCCTCATTATACTGTTTGTTTAAAGCTTTTCGCGAAAAAGTGGATACCGGTTTTTCGCGAAAGAAAAGCGAAAACAAGAAATTATAGCATTGCAAATGATTCAACATTTAACCGCAATGCTGTAGGCCTTGCCAGTAGTCTTTCGCATTTCGGCGGACAGGAGATACGAACGACTCGCAATAAGCGATTTCCCATTGTAACCGGCGGATCAAAGGCATAGGTGAATTTGGAACAAATTGGTCTGAATTGAATATGCGCCTGTCCAACCTTGCAGATTATGCCGTAGTAACAATGTGTGCAGCCGCCCGTCATTGCGGGGAAGGGCGCGTCAATTCGGCGGAGCTTGCCGCTGAAACCGGTCTGCCTGCGCCCACGGTGCAGAAACTTGTCAGCAAGCTGACGGCGGCAGGCCTGCTCCGCTCCATTCGGGGGGCAAGGGGCGGATTGCAGCTCGCCCGACCTGCTGCAGCTATCAATATGGCCGATATTATAGAAGCGGTGGAAGGGCCGATCGCCCTGACTCACTGCCTTGATCAACAGGAATGTTCCTATGAGGCACATTGCCCCACCAGGGCGCACTGGCCGGTGGTCAATGCTGCCCTGCGCGGCGCCCTGTCCGATATTCCCCTTTCCCGACTGGCCCGGAAAGAAGCAGCATGACCGACCGACTGGACACTGAACAGAGCGCGCTTCCCGATCAGGCCGCCCATGATGCGGCTGCCCGCGTGGCAGATTATGAGCACGGCTGGTCGGCGGATATTGAACAGATTTTCGCCCCGAAAGGGCTGGATGAAGATACGGTTCGCTTCATTTCCGCCAAAAAGGAAGAGCCGGAATGGATGCTGGACTGGCGGCTCAAGGCTTTTCGTCTGTGGCAGACCATGGACGAGCCGGACTGGGCCAGGCTGAATTACCCCCCGATCAATTATCAGGACGCCTATTATTACGCCGAACCAAAAGCCAGGCCGAAGCTGAACTCGCTGGATGAGCTAGACCCTGAAATCAAGGCGGTTTATGATAAACTCGGCATTCCGCTGGCCGAACAGGAGGTTCTGGCGGGAGTAGAAGGCGCGCGCAAGGTAGCAGTGGATGCGGTGTTTGACTCTGTCTCGGTTGCCACCACTTTTCGAGAGGAACTGAAAAAGGCAGGGGTTATCTTCCTCTCCATTTCAGAAGCGATCCGCGAATATCCTGATCTGGTGAAACGCTGGCTGGGCAAGGTCGTGCCCCAGCGTGACAATTACTTTGCCGCACTCAATTGCGCGGTTTTTTCTGACGGCACTTTTGTCTATATCCCCGAAGGGGTGCGCTGTCCGATGGAGCTTTCCACCTATTTTCGCATCAATGCGGAAAATACCGGCCAGTTTGAACGCACTCTGATTGTCGCGGACAAGGGCAGCTATGTCAGCTACCTGGAAGGTTGCACCGCCCCCCAGCGCGATGAAAACCAGCTTCATGCCGCTGTGGAGGAACTGGTGGCGCTGGATGATGCCGAGATCAAATATTCCACGGTGCAGAACTGGTATCCCGGCGATGCAGAAGGCAAAGGCGGGATCTATAATTTCGTCACCAAACGCGCCTTGTGTCAGGGTGCGCGTTCCAAGGTGAGCTGGACCCAGGTGGAGACGGGAAGCGCGGTCACATGGAAATATCCGTCCTGCGTGCTGAATGGCGAGAATAGCATTGGGGAGTTTTATTCCGTTGCTGTCACCAATAATTACCAGCAGGCGGATACCGGCACCAAGATGATCCATAATGGCAGGGGCAGCCGATCAACCATTATCTCCAAAGGGATCAGTGCCGGCAAGAGCAACAATACCTATCGCGGGAAAGTCGCGGTTGCTGCCAATGCCGATAATGTGCGCAACTTCACCCAGTGTGACAGCCTGCTGCTGGGCAGCACATGCGGGGCGCATACCGTGCCCTATATCGAGGTGAAGAACCCCACGGCGCAGATCGAGCATGAGGCGACCACCAGCAAGATTTCAGATGACCAGCTATTCTACGCCATGCAGCGCGGACTTGGAGAAGAGGAGGCCGTGGCGTTGATCGTCAATGGCTTTGCCATAGAGGTTCTGAAGGACGTGCCGAGGGAATTTGCGGTGGAGGCACAGAAGCTTCTGGCGATTTCGCTGGAAGGGAGCGTGGGGTGATGGATGCCATGACAGATAAAAAAACTCTCAGACTCCGATCCTCCTCTGATTCATCAACAACGCCAGCCCTCAAGAAGAAGGGCCGCGGCTGGGAAATCTCGGAAAATCGGCTTGATGTGCTGCATGAGCAGGCGCGCGAAATGCGGCGCCATTCGTCTGATGCGCACAAGGCGCTGGCGGAGCGGTTCGGCAAGGCCAGTCTGGGGCGTTACACATTCAAGCGTCATGCGGTGGTTGGCAGTGCGATTGTCGATTTCAATTGCCATAATCTCGGCATGGCGATTGCCATTGACGAGGACGGGCAGAACGACACGCTGGCAAGGCGCCGCGATAAATCGCTGGAGGCTGTTGGCATCCGCGTGATGCGGATCAAGGCCAGCGATATCCTTGATGACATGGATGCGGTGCTTGCCCGCATCACAGCCGGAATGCGAATGCGTATTGCAGACAAGCAGGAAGCGCGCCGTCAGCATTTTGCCAGCCATCCACGCACAAAGACCCCCTTCGGGCAACAGGGGGCATAGTAAACACCCCGCAAAAACATCCGCCCACTAATACCCATTAAGATCGAGGGAGCACTCCATAAGTCCTGTATAATCAAACACAGTATCGACGATTCGGTTTTTCACAGGCCATAATTATTATTGGCCTATTATTCACGGAGGACACTGAAATGACATTTACTTGTTCAAAGTTCAGCCTGACAGCAGGCACATTTCTTTCAGCCCTTTTTCTGTCTTCTGCCGCGATGGCAGAGCCAGTGCATCGTGAAACCCCGTTCGGACAGGATCTGCAGGCCTCTCTGGGAGAAAAAATGTGGTTTGCCCGCAATTTTGAAGGGACAGATGGTGTGGTGATTGACGCCCCCGTTTATGCCCAGTGGCAAAATAACAAGATTGTTGATTTTGAGGCGGGCACCGAACTGGTGACTATCAGGGACAATGAAACCAAGGCTTGCCTGAGCCGTAACCGCACCCGAATTTACCGCAATATCGGGTTCAAGGGTTGGGATGACTGCCTGATCGATGAAGATAATGACGGCAGGTTTGAAAAAGCCACCTATCGCAAGCTGAGTGGTTCCAAACCGATTGACCCTCCTGTTCCCTATCGGGTGACACGCGTGCCGGATCTGGGTGAGGAAGCTTTTTACAATGAGCGGGAACTGGTTTTTCTGGGTGTGGCAGACAAGACCATGCGCTTTGCCTATCGCACCTTCACCGAAAGGCGCGACAGCCCCGATTTCACCGATGAACTGAGCATTCCGATGCCAGCCTCGTTCCCCGCCTCTTTTTCTATCAAGGGGCGCAAGCTGACAGTGCTGGCGGTTGACAGTGACACGATCCGATACCGGGTCGGGCTGGCCGAGTAGTGTTTGAGTAGTGACCGGGTCCGGTATTTCCTTTTGACTATAAGTATAACCAATTGAAACAGAATATATAAATGCTGATTATGGATAAATTTCAGGCTGCGACAGGCAGCGTAGCGTCATACGCTGGTAAAGTCCGGGGAAGGGACCGGGGAAGGGGAGGCATGGCGCTTCTTGTACCGGCCTTTGCGCTTGCCATGGCAGGTCCGGCTTCTGCGACGCCTGAAATTTGCGACGATATTTGTGTTCTCCAGCAAAACCAGGATATGCTGGACCCGGATAGATCCCGTGAGGTGATGGAAATCTCCATCGTCACAGATGATCTGGAACCCTATGTGAAATGTGGCATTCTGTCGATGAAGGAGTCTTCTGCCGGACTGCGTGTGTTTGAGCAATCCGGCAGTTTTGAGATAGTGGACCGGCTGCTCAGGAAGGCCTATTCGGATTGCGGCGTTGACCGGGATGCACTTGATCGCGCGGTAATCGGCCGAAATCTTCTGCGTGGGCTCACCACCAATAAAGCGGCTATCGCACAAAATATTGCAGAAACGCGGGCGCTTATGTTCGTTTTCGCGGCAATGAACCACCTGGCTACGGAGCCGGGCGAGGAAGTGCTGGCTGAACGATATTTTTCCGCACGATTTCCGCAATTGCACCAGGCAGTGCTCGCAGACGTTTCAGGATCAGGCAATGCTGCGATCGACCCCACGGGTCAGAAAGAAAGCCAGACACATGCTCAAGATTGAAAATCTCCACGCCGAAATTGATGGCAAGCAAATCCTCAATGGACTGACGCTCGAAGTGGTCGCGGGTGAGGTTCACGCCATTATGGGGCCTAACGGGGCCGGAAAATCGACCCTTGCCTATGTGCTGGGCGGGCGGCCCGGTTACGAAGTGACGGCGGGTTCTGTTACCTTTGCGGGGCAGGATTTGCTCGCGCTGGACCCGCATGAACGGGCTGCCGCGGGCCTGTTTCTCGGCTTTCAGTATCCGGTAGAGATACCGGGTGTTTCCAATGTCCAGTTTCTGCGTGAAGCTCTCAATGCCCAGCGCAAGGCGTGCGGGGAAGAGCCATTGTCAGGCGGGGATTTTCTCAAACTGGCTCGTGAAAATGCGGGCCTGCTGAAAATGGATATGGACATGCTCAAGCGGCAGGTGAATGTCGGTTTTTCGGGCGGTGAGAAAAAACGCGCCGAAATGGTCCAGATGGGTATTCTCAACCCCGCCTTTGCCGTGCTGGACGAGACTGACTCCGGCCTTGATATTGATGCCTTGCGCGTGGTGGGTGAAGGGATCAATGGCATCATGCGCAGCCCCGACAAGGCGGTATTGCTCATTACCCATTACCAGCGCCTGCTGGATTATGTGCAACCCGACCGGGTGAGCGTGCTGGCAAATGGCCGGATTATCCGCACGGGCGGGCCGGATCTTGCACTGGAGCTGGAGCGCGAAGGCTATGAGGCGGTGGCGTGAGTAGTGCTGCTCTCCCACTCCCCACGCCAAAAGATGAAGAATGGCGCTATGCCGACCTGCCGGCGCTGAAAGCTCTTGCCCCTTCTGCTCTGGATGACTGGAAAGAAATCAGGCTGATTGCTGGTGAAACCCGTCGCAAGACATTGATTCTTGGTGGTGAATTTCCTGAACTGCACCGTATCCGTATTGTGGTGGCTCAAGATGCGCGCGCTGAAATGTTCGTGGTCAATGCAGGCCCTGCCTCTTGCCGGGTTGAAGTGGAAATATCCCTTGATCGCGGAGCACATTTCGAATTTGGCGGTGTGACCATTGGCGGGGGTGATGCAACGCGCGAATTTGTTACCCGCCTGGCGCATGTTGAACCTGACGCTACCAGCAACCAGATTGTCCGCGCCGTGCACTGGGGGCAGGCAATTGGTAATTTTCTTGGCACCGTCCATGTTGCCAGAGATGCACAGAAAACGGATGCCGCGCAAAATTTCCGGGCCATTTTGCTGGAAAAGGGCGCCAGTGCAAATGCCAGGCCGGAACTGGAAATCTACGCCGATGATGTCAAATGCGCGCATGGTGCCGCCATCGGCCAGATGGACGAGAATGCCGCCTTCTATATGGCCGCACGCGGCCTTCCTCCCGCAGTGGCGCGCAAATTGCTGGTGCAGGCATTTATCGGTGATGCCTTTGCATCTCTGGAGGATGAGGCAGGGCGCGAAGAGCTGATGCGGGCCGCGCTTGGCGTTCTGGAAGGGGCTGCCTTGTGAGTGCCGCTGCCACCGCTGCCACCGCTGCCACCTGCACCTATGCGGATGATTTTCCCGGCCTGCTCACGCAGGATGACGCCCCGTGGCATTATCTGGATACGGCGGCCACCGCACAAAAGCCTCAAATTGTGATTGATGCCTGCAGCCGCGCGATGGGGCAGGATTACGCCACTGTCCATCGCGGGGTTTACGCCCGATCGGCAGACATGACACTCGCCTTTGAAGCCGCCCGACGACGCGTGGCGGGCTTTATTGGCGGCAAGGAAGAGGAAATCGTCTTTACCCGCGGCGCCAGTGAAGCTATCAATCAGGTAGCGCAAAGCGGGGGGATGAATCACTTGCAGGCAGGCCACCGGATTCTTCACGCCACTCAGGAACTGAACTCCAACATCGTCCCGAGGCA
>JBKEEC010000192.1:0-18057 GCA_047975785.1 Sphingomonadaceae bacterium
TAGCGTTCGTCACGCTCACCAAGGCGACCCGAAGAGAGGCCAGGGCAACAGGGGGGAAACCCGCCTCACATCGCCTTGTTGCAACTTTTTTACAAACCGCCGGCTTGCTCCTGTATGAACAGAGGCTTCAGTCTGTCGCATCGAGCGGGCAGAATGTCGCCCTTACTGACGATTCTATTGTGATTCTACGCACACCTCGTTTCAATTGAAATTTTATTGCGGTTTTCCGGCGTCAGAGTGTGATTCTTGCGCGATGTGCATATCGGCGGCCAAGCCAGGCGCGCAGCGGCTTGTCATACAAGACGAAGGCAGCATAGGAAAAAGCAATTGTCACCGGAAGGATGAACAGCCCGTTCCACACCGGATTTTCTGTAAAACCTGGACCCAGCTTCTTCATTGTGCCGCTCATCATCCAGAGTAACGGAACATGCAGGGCGTAGAGCGGATATGACACATCACCCATGAATTTCTCTATCCGGGTCAGGCCATGATGCTGCTGCACTCGAGACCCGGCAAAAATGATATAGGGGAAGATCAGCCCCAGCAGCACCATCACCGCAAGAGGCGGAACATAAGATCGAGGCAGAATAAGCGGAAGGATCAACAGAAGCGCCAGCCACCGCCCATGCGGCAAGGCCACGGTGCCCATGCGCTCAATCCCGCGATAGAGCAACATGCCGAGCGTGAAGGAAAACGCTACTCTGCTCAGGCCATTAATATAGCCGCTGACATGATCGAGAGAGGGAAATGGCACCGGATCAGCACCGAAAGTCGCCCTTGCCCAGAGAAAGCAACCTGCTGCCGCAATCACTGCAATAACCGCCAGTGTCCGCGATGAACTGCGAAACATAAACAGCCAGAAAGCAATATAGGCAATAAACTCGAAGTGGAGCGACCACAGGGGGTTATCCAGCGGGAAAAAATCCGGTGCACTGGCCAGGGTCATGGGTATCATTAACAGACCGGCGAACAATTCCAGCGCGATCTTCTGTGTCAGAAAGGTTCCGGTTTCCTGCCATGACAGGACCGAAAAACGCACTACACCCAGCAACAGACCCAGCACAATTACGGGATAGAGGCGGATCAGTCTCTGGCGAAGAAACAATGTCCCGCGCCCTTCAGCCCGCAATCGCTTCTGATAGGCATGGGTTACAACAAAGCCGCTCAGCATGAAGAAGAAATCCACCGCCAGCAGGCTGGAGCCAAACAGCTGATAGCCATGCCCTTCCAGCCAATGCAGGAAAAGAACCGCCAGCGCCGCGACTCCGCGCAAACCATCAAGAAATATATAGTGCTGTGTTTTTCGGCCAGTCGTCGCGACAATCGTCGAAGATGGCAAATCAAGCTCAACAGTATTGTAATTTTTGTCGAAATGCTTCGTCGACTTTTCAAACATTATGGCCATACCCTTGCGGAGCGATGAGCACATAAGTCGCTCACTCCGTCTTATTCATATGCTTTATATGTCCCCCCTAACAAGTTTATTCTTGCATCGCTTCGCAGATGCAGCAAAAAGTAAGCAAGGTCACAACATTGGCACAGGCTTTATTTGAAGAGCGAGGAAATATCATTGTCTCATCTGCGCCAGTTTGTCCTTAACGGTAAATTCCTGACTGCGGAATCTACAGGTGTGCACCGCGTTGCTGAACAACTGGCATTGAATATTCATACAATTTTACAACAGGATTTCGATATTGCGTCCCGCTTGCAGGTTGAGTTGTGGGTTCCGCCATCAGCCACGGACAGGGCCAGCAGGCTTGGGATACCCTATCGCACGGTCGGGCCGCTGGACGGTATTGCGTGGGAGCAACTGACCCTGCCGGCCAGAGTGGGAAACAAAACGATTCTGAGCTTGTGCAATGTCGGCCCGGTAGCGGCGCGCAATGCCGTGACCATGTTCCACGATGCGCAGGTGCATATCACCCCCGAAAGCTACCGCCCCGCCTTTCGTTACTGGTATCGCTTCCATCAGCCACTGGCGGGCAGACGCCACAGACGCATCCTGACTGTGTCGGATTTTTCACGTGGCCAGTTGCTGGACTATGGCCTTGGCCGGAAAGGCAAGGTCGGCGTGGTTCTGAACGGGGCCGATCATGTGCTGGACACACCGGCTGATACAGCCATTCTCCCCCGGCTGAAGCTGCGCAACCGCAGCTATGTCATCGGCCTTGCCAACACCCAGAAACACAAGAATATCGCTTTGTTGCTGGAAGCGTTTGCCTCCCCTGCCCTGAACGATATTGATCTGGTTCTTTTCGGGTCAGCAAAGGCCAGTGATTTTGAATCGCGTGGCTGCAATGTGCCGGACAATGTCTGTTTTGCCGGACGGGTCAGCGATGAAGAATTGCGCGCCCTGTATGAAAACGCACTGTGCATTGCCTTTCCTTCGACAACCGAGGGGTTTGGCCTCCCTCCGCTCGAAGCCATGTTTCTGGGCTGCCCGGCCATTGTTGCACCTGCAGGTGCCCTGCCAGAATCATGCGGAACCGGCGCGATCTATGCAGATCCGGCATACAGGCAAGATTGGGTTGATGCCATCCGCGCCCTGGCAGACAAGCCCGGCTTTCGTGAAGAAAAAGTGCGTGACAGCCGTGAGTGGTCGGCACAATTTACCTGGAGAAACGCCGCCAGCCACCTGATTGCGGAACTTCTTGAGCTGTAACCGGGGCAAGGCTGCGTCGCTCAGGCCGGTATTCGTCAACAAGTTGCAGCGTATCATCATGATCCGCTTGCCAGCGTGGGTAACGCAAAGCCAGGCCAAGGGCAGCAAATATGGCAAACTCCATGCCCGGATCAGGCGAAGGCCCGATTATCAATGCCGGCAACAGGCCAATCAGTGCGGCCCATATACAGGCTTCGGACAAGCTCCCGCGCATATGGTCTACCCTGTTCGCACTTCGGCCAAATATGCGCAGAAGGCTCAGACAATACAGCCCGAAAGTGACAAGACCTATAACCCCCATACTGCCCAGAATGGCCATGATCAGGCTGGATGAGCGGAAGCTTCCTGCCCCTATCCCCAGCCCATTGGAGACAACAAACGCATCTACACCCTGCATCGCCCAGAACATGCGCTGGAGGCCGGATTCCGAATCCGACTTTCCTACTGTCATCTGCTGGAACATATCGCCAAACTGCTGGGCGAAACGGGCCGAAGACAGATATATTCCCAGCAGAACGAGCAATCCACCTATACCCAGCAGGGCAATAGTCGTCAGCTTGCCCGCCGTCATATAATGCGGAAAGGCAAGCATCCGCAAAAGCAGAATAAGGCCATATCCGGCCAGAAGCACATAAGCCGATGATGACGTGGAAAGGACCAGAACCACCATCACCACAAGGGCCGAAAACCCGGTCCAGCGCCGGGAAACATCGCGCAGCCACAACTCTACCAGAAAGATAAACCATGGTCCGGCAAAATTTGCATAGACAGATGGCTCTGCGGCAAAGCCTGCCATGCGCACCATACCGCTCGCCTCCTGGGAAAGCTGGCTATAGCTGGCATTGCGTACGAACTCGACCACCAGATCCCATTGCGTGCCAGCCAGTGTAACCCCCAATATTCCGATCAGGGAATGGGTCAGGCCTATGAAGATTCCGGTTTTTACCAGCGGCGTGACATCTCTGGCCAGACGCGCAGCAATATAGGCACATAGTGCCGTCAGCCCTGTCCCTGCCAGATATATGGCAGTCGTGATATTCTGTGAGGTAGGTGCCAGGGGAAATGTATCATATAGATTACGCAAACCCGTGGGCCGCAAAGGAAAAACATAGATCTGGCCGGCAAAGATACGCGGCAGAAGCAAGGCCGAGAGCACACCATACAGGCAGAATATCAGCAAGGGAGCATTCTCTGTAACGGCTTCCCGCAGCAGACTGGCGCGGGTTGAAACGGCAGCAGCAACAGAAATAAACAGAAACAGGAGCAAAAAGCGTGGCGGAGTAATGGTTGACCCCCCAACCGCTGTGAGAATAGCCACGGCAGATGACTGGAACATTCCCGCGACCAGAACGAGGCACAGAATCAGGAGCGGGGATCGCCACCGGATCAGGACATAGGCCCCCAGCAAAAACGTGACAAATCCGATGATGGTCGGGGTCATGGGGCCGACGCGGAAACCAGGCTATCAATTTCGTGCAGGCTGGCCGGCAGTGGTGCGCGGTGGTTCTTCAGACCGTCCGTTACGATAGAGGCAAGCCGCCGGTCAAAAACTTCCGGAGAGAACCGTCTGGCACTTTTCTGTGCAATTTCGGGGTCAAAATCGGGATACCAGCGGTGAAAACGCTCTACCGCGTCAACCAGGGAATCGACAGATTGTTCATCAAAAAACAGTCCGGTCCGGTCCGGCAGGATGGAATCACGCGCTCCGCCCCTGCCATAGGCAATAACAGGTCGGCCTGCCGCATTAGCCTCTACCGGAACAATGCCGAAATCTTCTTCCGGCGGAAAGATCAATGCACGGCACCCGGCATAGGCCTTGCGCAGTTCAGCAAAATCAAGGCGTTCGATAATGGTAATATTGGGACCGGCCCGGCGCGCAATTTCAGCCGCCATATCGCCGGTTCCTACCATGACCAGAGGCAGGCCAAGCCGGTTGAAAGCATCCACCACCAGATCTGCCCGCTTGTAATAGGTCATCTGTCCAACCCACAAAAAATGCGCATCAGGGTGCGGATTGCGTTCAAACAGATCCACCTCAACCGGCGGGTGAACAATCTCTGCCTCGCGTCCCCATGCCATACGGATACGCCGGGCGATAAAACTGCTATTGGCGATAATCCGGTCTGGCCGCTGTGCCGAGGCCACATCCCATTTGCGCATCCGGTGAAGGAGATAAGGCATGGCAAGGCGTTTTACCGGGCCAGCCATCTGCTTGTAGGGATGATAATGATCCCACAAATAGCGCATGGGAGAATGGCAATAGCATAGATGGAACGCATCGGGCGAGGTGATCACACCCTTGCTCGGACCGGATTCGCTGCTGATAACCAGATCATAGCCCCGTAGGTCCAGCTCCTCCAGTGCCATGGGCATAAGTGGCAGATAGGACTGGTAATGCTTGCGCGCACCGGGCAATTTCTGGATGAAACTCGTGGTGACACGGTGCGAACGAATAAAATCCGATACGCTTTCCGGGTCATAGACATGCGTAAAAATATCCGCACCGGGATAGAGTTTGAGAATGCGCTCCAGCACACGCTCTCCGCCGCGCATACCCACCAGCCAGTAGTGGATGACGGCGACTTTCAGAGGCGGATGAAGGGCGCCAGCCATCAGGCCGCCGCCATATAGCGTTCATAGGCCTCGGAATAGGCAGCCTCATAGCCTTCATCATAGCGACGCAATTTGCGCATATCGACACGGGTCAGCACCACCCCGATATAAGCGGATAATCTATCAGGCAGCAGGCGTGCGGCCGAGCGCACTGCTTCGGCGCGTGTATTGCGCCACCGTGCTGCGAGTATCACCCCGTCCGAAATCCCGGCAATTTCCCGTGCCTCGGCAATGGCAAGCAAGGGCGGACAATCAAGCAGCACCAGATCATAGCGTTCACGCAGGCTGGCAATAACCGAATGGATCGCTCCATTACCGGAAAGGCGCACCCCTGCGCCTGCGGCTCCTGTGCACGGGACTATTGAAGGAGCCTCCGCCCCGTTATTGACCAGAATATCATCCAGCGAACCATGACCTTCAGCCAGATCCTGCAGACCCTGCCCTTCATTCAGACCATAGAGCTTGCTCAGACCACGCGAGATAACATCGCAATCGACAATAACGACACGTCGCCCAAGCTGAAATGCCGTTATCCCCATCATGGCCGAAAGCGTTGTCTTGCCTTCATCCGGCAGCGCCGAGCTAATGGCCAGCACTGTTGCCCGGCTTGCCCCCGGAATATGCGTGGAGGCATAAATTCCGCGCAAGGATTCCGCGAGCACGGATTGCGGCTGCTCCACCAGGGCATCCACCGGAGAGCCGCGCAGGGTTTCGCCGGATTTTACTTCGGGCACTAGCCCCAGATAGGGCAGGTTCAGTTTGCGTGTCACATCCCCTGCGGTGGTAATCCCTTTATATTGCAATTCTGCACCCAGAGCCGCAACAAACCCCAGTCCCGCTCCAAACAGGGCAGCAAAGAGCAGGTTCAATGTGATATTCGGACTTACCGGCACAACCGGCGCGATCGCCTCGGTCAGAATACGGGCGTAGGGTTGCTCTGTCCCGGTAGTGGCGAGCAATTGACGGTAACGGGCAAGATAGGTTTCATACAGTGCCTGCGACGCTTCGGCCCGCTGCTCCAGATCTTCAAGCGATACCATTGCCCTGTTATTGCGCGCCAGTTCTCCCTTGGCCGAGCCAAGGCTGGATTGCAGCGATGCAAGCCGCTGGGCAGAGACATTGGCTTTCGCTTCCAGATTGGAAATCACCCGGTCAATTTCTTCCTGAATCTGCCGGTCGATAGAGGCAAGCTCCTGCTCCGCCCGTTGCAGGTCGGGGTGACGGTTGCCATAGCGTGCGCGTAAATCTGCCACACGCGCCCCCACCTGCGCCCGCTGCGCGCGCAAGGAAGACACCACGGATGAAGAAAGCGCCTCACCCACATCATCGCCAGAAGAGCCGCGCCGCAATTGCTGGCGTGCCGTTGCCAGCCGCGCCGCATCCGCCGACGCATCCGCGCGGGCCGAGGCCACCTGCTGATTATAAACCGATATATCCTGCTCTGTCAGTGAGGTCGCCGAATTGCTCAGCAGATTATTGCCGACACGGTAAGCCTGCACAGCCGCGAAATCCTCTGTCGCCTGACTGCGTAGTTCGGTAATCTTGCTCGCCAGAAATTCGGTCGCTTCGTCGGTTGCCTCTTTTTCGGTTGTCACCTGGGACATAACATATTGCCTTGCATAGGAATTGGCGAGCAGGGCAGCGATTTCAGGGTCCGTGTGATGATAGGAAATCCCGACCGAATACGAAGTGCCAAGCCGCGATGCCACAAGACCGGAGCGCACCAGACGCACCACTTCGGTTTCCATCTCTTTCCGTTCGGAAGCCGAAAGGGAATCAGGATCAACCGCCGCGGGTATATTGCCGGTCAGCTTTTCCCACATGCCGGGCTGCGGATCGAGATAGGGGTTCACGGCCGGATTGTTCATGAGATTATTGGCCTCCACCACACGGCGGGCCAGATCAAGGGATTCAATCACCTTTATTTCGGTTGCGACATCCGCATCTCCGGTCAGAATCCGGTCATCGCCTTCATTGGTCACGCGTTCTTCCAGTCCGGCATTGGACCGTTGCAACAGGATGATGGAAGATGCCTCATACATCCGGGTTTGCAGCATTGTGACAATCAGGCCCAGCGCCATGCAAATGCCCAGAATAATCAGAAAAAGCCAAATCCGGCGTCGGAACAGGCTGACCAGACGCGAGAAGCTGAGGCCATCTGTTCCATCTGCACCTGCACCATAATCGCCAACCGCACGTGTCCCTGCCGGTCGGGGAAGGGTTTGCGGAATATTATACGTATCGGGCAGGTTCATTCTGTTACTATCCTCTGTCTGGCCGGTGCCTGCCGCATATCAGCGGGAAAAGGTCAGCGTCGTCATAAAGCGAAACGCATCGAATACGGGGGTGACTGTTGTGCCGGAATTGCTGCGCGTCTCGTATGATACGCGTCCGGTCAGACGCATCCAGCGATTGGCGCTCCACGTTGCGCTGCTTCCAATAGTGGTAAGGTTTGAGTGCCCGCCCGTGCCGCCATAAGATTCATTGGAGCGCGTTACAGAAGCGGACAGCAGGATATTGCGCCTGTATTCATAATCACCTGACAGGGCCGCACTGGTTACGGTTACGGCACTGACAGTATCATAAACACTGGTGGTCGTTTGCTGCGAAAGATCAAACCGCACGCTGATCAGCCGCGAAGGATACCAGCGCGCCCGTGCATTGAGTGCAAGCCCGGAAATCGTTTTCAGGGCCGGGCTGTCAAAATTGTGCTGACGATACCCTGCTCCCGCTTCAACATGAAACAGGCGGGATATTTCATAGCGACCGCCGAGGGTAGCCGCCCAGGCTTTCGCATCACGGTTGCTCGCGGGGCGTGGGTCGCTGAAGTCAAACCTGTCAAACCGGCCATCTGCCACGACGCTGAAACGCGGGCTGAAGGCATAATCTGCCCTGAGAGTCCCGCTAATGCGCGAGCCATCGCGAAAATCCTGATCAATCGTGGTGCCGTCATCAAGCGTCACATCATCGAAATCGGATTTTTCAGCGGAAAAACCGCCCGATACACCCAGCCGGTTAAACCGCCTCTGGAGCTTCAGGCCCGATCCCAGCCGCTCGACACGCAGCGGATCACCGACCTGCAAATTGTTTTCGAACGTGCCGCGCGATGCGCTGGAGCGCGACCAGGTGTTAAACGTCGTCAGCTTCAGGTCCGACGGCAGATCAAAAGCCGTATTGAAATTGACCGACCAGCTATTGTCATTTTGTCTGTCAAGCGAGGCGTAACGACGAAACCCGGCTTGTGCATTCAGGCGCAAAACGGCGTTGCTGCGTATTTTCTCGATCCGCACTGACGGGAGGACAGTTGCCGAAAAATCAGCCTCCCCTCCCTGACTGCGGGTTAATACGTTCGAATCATAATTGCCCGTAATACCGATTGCCGGGAAAATTCTCACGCCCGATACATCGACACCCTGCGGATCATAATCCGGTTGGGGCCGATTGCCCGCAACATCGTTCATTTCCGGCTCACCCACCAATTGAGCAAAAGCAGGAAAAGGAGAAAACAGCGCGGAAATCACAGTAATTGTGAACAAACTGCCAATAGCCCGCCTGTCATATAAAAAATACAAACCAAGCCTTCCCCCAAGATCCAGTATAAATCTGGTTTCAGAGAGGTTTTTCATTGTTGAAAACCGCCTTGGCAAAATCAGTGCCATAAGGTTAACTTACCCAAATCTGCATATGTTGCAATGCACAATATTGATAATACAGGTTATGTCGTTCTATTGTGGCGACAGCCTGATACAATAACCCGGAGAAAGAGGTAGAATTGGGTCATTCAACACCCTCCCGGCTCTCCCGCTCACTGATCCGGTTTGCTCTGGTGCTTGCCGGGCTGGTGCTGGTTATCAGTTTTTCCGGTGCTGTCCTGCCTGCAGCCGACAGCATCAATATTCTTGCGCCTTACTGGCTGTTTTCAGGCCTTGCCTTATGTGGCCTCACAGGGTTCATTCAACGAAAATCCTCCAGTAAAAGCTGGCAACGCCTGACAATTTTCCTCACTCTGGCCTATGCAGGTGCCGCACTGTTCCTGCTCTTTCCGCTTATGGGCAGTCATGCCGCCCGGACAAATGAATCTCCTGACCTGCGGCTTGTCAGCTACAACATGTACAAGGCCAATCCTGATCCGGCTTCGGTGGCAGGGTGGATCACACAGCAAAACGCCGATATTGTGATTCTGCTTGAAGCGGATCAGTCAGCACTGACCGATATGCAGTCTTTGCAAACACAACTGCCCTATACCTATGATTGTCTGGACAATGGCACCTGTTCGACCCTGATCCTGTCTCGTATCCCGGCAAGGCGCGTACAGCCTCTGGCGACAGAGGATGCCAATAACCGCAAGGCGCTTTCCGCTGTTACTGCGCTGTTTCCTGTTGGCGATGCCTTGATTCCGGTCACGGCAGTCCATCAGAATCGGCCCTGGCCCCTGGGGGATCAGGTCAATGATGCGCAAATATTGAATATCGCCGTTCAGGGCAACGCTCGCGGAGGGATTATGGCGGGTGATTTCAACTCTGCCCCCTGGACATTTGCCATGCGGCGCCTCGCCCGTGCAGGCGATATGAATCTGGCCAGCGGTGCGACAGGAACCTGGCCTTCCGGGCTGGCTCTCCGCTGGTTCCGCCTGCCACTGGATGAGGTATATCTTGGTCCCTGTCTGGCTGTTTATTCCATCCGGCGCGGCCCGTCTGTCGGGTCAGATCATTTCCCCCTGATTGCCGACATAAAAACCGGGCAGTGCGATGGCTGAGTATAATAGACATCGGGATGACCCGCCCTTGCGCGTTCTGCTGGCGCTGACAGATCCCTGGCGCAGCGACCAGGATGTGCAGATTGCGGATGCTTCTGGCCCGTTATCCGGAATTGACTGGCAGGCGGTCATCAGGCTGGCACAGCGTCATCGTGTCCTGCCTCTGGTTGCCAGAAGGATTGTGGAGCTGGCTGCAATTCAGAAAAACGGCGAACAGGCAGGCAGCATAATTCCGCCGCCCCTTATCCGTGCAATGACCGCAGAAACACAGGCTGCCCTGTTGCGGGAGATGGCATTGCTGGCCTCTCTACGAGAATGGAAAAGCCGGTTTGACAAGGCAGGAATACCGCTACTTGTGCTCAAGGGTCTGGTTCTCTCCCAGCGCGCTTACGGGATACTGGGCCAGAGGGTGAACCGCGATATCGACATTTTGATCCATCCGGAACACTTGCCGGATGTTGATGCCATGGCACGCAATGCCGGTTATCAACGGGTCGAACCTGCAGCAGATCTTGATCAGGCCGGGCTTGCACAGGATATAATCCGGCGCAAGGACTGGGTTTACTGGCACCCCGATTCCGGCATGATTGTAGAAATCCATCACCGCCTGTTTGATAATGTCACGCTTTGCGAAGAAGGCGTCATGGAAAGGGCACAGACCCTGTCCCTGTTCGGGCAGGTTGATGTTCTGGCACTGGCACTGGCTGACGAAATTCCTTTTCTGGCAATCCATGGCGCCCTTCATGCCTGGTCACGGCTGAAATGGGTGGTCGATCTGGGAAATTTGCTGCGCACCATCCCGAAAAAAGAACGCATCGCCCTGATTTCCCGCCCGGCAAACCCGGCAGCGCGTCGCGCCCTGCATCAGGGGCTGTCTCTCATGACGGAACTGTACCATTCAAACCCGGAAATCACGTTGCCAATGACAGGAGCAAGGGCATATTTGTTGCGCAAAATAGCCGCAAATGCTGCAATTGCACACGGAGAAACCGAACTGGAAGATACACGGTTTGGAACAACAACGAAAAATGCCAGCCATTATTTTCGGGGCAGTGGATTGCAATATTAGCGCGAAGAACTGTCCTATGGCCTGTCTGACCAGGAGCCGGGAAAAACACCCCGAAAAGGCATGATTTTTCCTGTTATGGGGCGCTATGCCACCTGGGTTATGAAGCACCTTGCACGTCGGTAAGGTCAATGACAGCACAAATTGTTGCAGCGCAACATTGACATTGCAATGTCAGATAACAGGCCTACACTTTGCCGGAAGAATCAGAATTGCGTCAATTCAATCTGATTACGGTTATCGCGAAAAGTGGATGCACTCTCGCGCAAACTGGCACAGGCTGATACAGGACAGTAAACGACCATGAAGATGCAGGACAGACTGCTGGAAAAGCCATGGGGCCGCGAAGTGCTCCCTCCTCCATTTGACAGTGACGGGCGCCAGATTGGCGAAATCTGGTTTGCCGCACCGGACATGACATCAGATGTGCTGATCAAATATATCTTCACCAGTGAAAAACTGTCCGTTCAGGTGCATCCATCCGATGAACAGGCACGGGCCAACGGTTTGCCTGGCGGCAAGGAAGAATGCTGGTTTGTCACCCATGCCGAGCCGGATGCGCGTCTGGGGATCGGGCTGAAGCAGCCCGTCGACGAGGCGACCTTGCGTGAAGCGGCCCTGACCGGCGCCATTGAGGATATGATGGACTGGAAGCCCGTCAGAACGGGTGACTTTTTCTATATTCCGGCGGGCACAATACATGCCATCGGGGCAGGTATCGGCCTGCTGGAAATCCAGCAAAACGCTGACATCACCTACCGTTTGTATGATTATGGACGGCCACGCGAATTGCATCTTGATGATGGTATGGCAGTGGCGTTACCCCGGCCCTATCCGCAATCGTGTCATATCCATATTCAGCCTGATGAGAGCAAAAACCTTGTCGATGGTCCCTATTTTCGGGTTAGCCATTGTCAGGGCCAGCCCGACGATATTGCAGGCACGGGCCCGGTATTTGTCCTCCCGATTTCCGGCGAGGTGGAATGTCGCGGCATAAAGGCTCAGTTCGGCGACTGCCTGATGTGTGATGATATAAACGACCTGCAAGGCAAGCCCGGCAGCCGCTATGTGCTGGCGCGATCCATGCTACAAAACTAGGCGCGAAAGAGTGGATACAATGCGAAAATGGATGCCAGAATCGATATTTGCCGCCAGTCTTGTCTTTCTGCTTCCGGCATGTGCGGCCAATGGAAGCCTGCAGGAACTGACACTGTCACCTGATCAGACGGTTTATACTCTTGGCTCAGGTGATGAGTTGAAAATCACCGTCTATGGGGAGGACTTGCTGACCGGCAATTACACCGTCAATGGTCAGGGGAAAATCGCCTTTCCGCTGCTGGGTGATGTCGATGCGCAAGGGAACAGCCTCCCGGAACTGGAAAAATCGCTGACCAGCCTGCTTGCTGATGGTTTTGTGAATGACCCAAGTGTCGTCGTCGAAGTCGCCAATTTCCGCCCCTATTATATTCTGGGTGAAGTCAACAAACCGGGAGAATTCCCTTTCGCTGACGGGCTGACAATTTATAGCGCAGTCGCACGTGCTGGCGGCTTTACCTATCGCGCAGACCAGAAGCGCGTTTATATCCGCCACAAGAACGGTCAGGAAGAAACACTCTACCGACTGGACGGGGCCACGCCGATCCAGCCTGGCGACACTGTCCGGATTGCCGAGCGCATGTTCTGATCCTGCACCCGGAACGAATATCAAACCTCATCCTGATTCCTGCAGAAGTAACGCGATCAGACCTTGCAGGAAAAATGCGCATCAGCTCTTCGCAAATGCGGCAAAGCGTTTTGTGCATACGATTTTCGTTGCAGTGCAGCAAAAAAGTAGTTGACCTTAACGAATTGTGAGATACGTTAAGCAACATACAAAGACCCATGAACAGGGTTGGTAAAAAATTCAGTATAATATCGGGGCGAATAGAAACTGGGTTGGATGCCTGCGTCAGGCGTTTAGCGAAGATATATTCGGAGGTATTTATGCCGGCTCTGGTTCATCGAGAAGCGAATATTCAAAGTAGTAATGAATTATGCCGCTCTATTCTTGAAACTCAGGAAAATTCAACGAACCACAAGATGAATGACGCCGCGGCTGTTTCAGAAACTGCCGGGCAAGTTATTGCATTGCCGCAAACACAATTTTCCCATATTTCGCCCCATACTCCCTCAAAAAGTCAGGAGAGGATGGCAGAAATCCCTTCGAGAATTTTTGATACCGTAACTGCGACAACTGCTGTCGTGCTGTTTTTGCCTCTGATGCTGCTTATCGCATTCATCATCAAGGTCACCAGTCCGGGACCGGCGATCTTCTTTCAGCAAAGAGTCGGGCGAGACGGGAAGCATTTTCCATGTCTGAAGTTCCGGACAATGGTGGTTGATGCCCAGGAACAGCTCGATCGCCTTTTGCGTGAGGACGAGGATGCAAGGCACGAATGGGCACGCGATCAGAAACTGCGTAATGATCCGCGTATCACCCGCATTGGCGAATTCTTGCGCAAAACCAGCCTGGATGAATTACCACAGCTGTTCAATATTCTTGTCGGCCAGATGAGCGTGGTTGGACCTCGCCCCATCGTAGCAAGCGAAATCCGGCGTTATGGCCGCAGATTTGCAGATTATTGTTCTGTCCGACCCGGACTTACCGGCCTGTGGCAGATCAGTGGCCGCAATGACGTTTCCTATGATTTGCGCGTAAGGCTGGATGCCTTCTATGCCCGTCGTCAAAGTCTCTCATATGATGTTCTGATCTGCATGAGAACCATCCCTGCCGTTATGAATTTACGCGGCAGTTACTGAATCCGAGGCGGGATAACTGAGACTGGGATGCCAGATCCAGATGAGCTTGAATTACAACCAGCCGATAAACCAGAAAAAACCGCCCCATAAGGCCACACTGACGGCCAGCCCAATCCCCCACCATGACCATCGAACAGGCGTATTGCCAGAAACAGAGGTCGAAACCTGAGCTGACACGGAATTTTGTGTTCTAGATTCAGGATGGCCGGTTTCAGGCGCGCTGGATGAGCCGGGTTGCACAGCACGGTCTTCTATGTCCCGATGATCTGGCATGGTCAGTGCATTTTCATTACTGCCAACCGTATGAACCTGTGTTTCAGGATCGTCCTGCCCCACGACTGCCCCCTGTTGCGACCACTACTCTATAGCTGACTTATTGCCAGATCATGAATATATAGCATTTTCAGAAAATGTTGATAGGCTTTTTCGACTTATAAAATACAGCAAAACAAGAAGATATAGCGTCCTGCGAAAAACTGTAGCGTCACTGTAGCATCCAGGATATTTCACCTTTTACAGACGTCATGCCTGTCCGCTTCGATAAGATCATTGACCGGACCTGAGCAGGAACTCCTGATTTCGGCCAGCGCGCCCTGTTCGCAGACATGTCCTTTATCCAGTGCAATCACCTTGTCTGCAAAAAGAACCATCGAGGCACGATGCGCAACCGCAATAATGGTCATCGTCTTGCCGAGGCTACTGATGGCGTCCACTATGCGCCTCTGGCTATGCGCATCAAGCGCACTTGTCGCTTCATCCAGTACCAGAACATCCGGTTTCCTGAGCAGCGCGCGCGCAATGGACAGCCGCTGTTGCTCCCCGCCTGAAAGGCTGGAGCCACGATTGCCAACCGGAGAATCCAGCCCTTCAGGCAGGGCTCGGACAAAATCCGCTGCATCGGCAAGCGCCAGTGCCTCCCACACGGCCTGATCGCTGGCATCCGGGTCCGCCACACGCAGATTTTCTGCAATAGTCGTATTGAACAGAAATGTCTCTTGCGGGACATAGGCTATCTGCCTTCGCCACCCACGCAATGCGCTGCCATCAAGCCATGTATTATCGACACAGACCTTCCCGCTATCGGGAACCAGCAACCCCAGAATAATATCAACCAATGTCGATTTTCCGCTGCCTGTCGGCCCGACAATAGCGGTGATTTTGCCAGCCGGGATTTTGGCCGTAATGCCCGATAATGCCGGACGCTCCTGATGCTGATCCTGATCCGGATAGCGAAAGGACACATTCTGCAAGTGGATAGCAGTGGACAGCTGCGGGCCTGAGTCTGTATCTGCAGGCAAGACCTCCGCTTCTTTTTCTGCATCTGCCAGCAATTTCAGGATTGCTTCTACCGCACTCATCTGAGCCTGCAATTCCTGCAATGTCGAGTGAAGCGCAATAATGCGCGGCGCAAGACGCATATAGAGGAACAAGAGCGCCACTGTTCGCGCAAGGCTGATTTCAACATAGGCAAAGGCAAAAAAGATAATTCCGGCCAGCGCCATGGCTGTGGACACCTGATACAGGGTTGATGTGCGTGCCCGCGAGGCTACCAGGCTGATATTGCCGGAGCGCATGGCTGCCAGCTCGCGGCACATATCCTGATAATATTGCCCTTCCAGTCCGAAAGACTTGGCAGTGCGCAAGCCATTGAGAAATTCATCTGTCAGGCGGAACTGGGCCTTTCTGGCGTCTGCCAGTTTTTTCCCCTGCTCCATCGCATGACGACGGGCAGGCATGGTAACCAGAAGCAACACACACCCGATAACCATGGCTGCCAGTGTCATTTGCCATGAAATCAGAAATGACAGCACCGTAAAAATTGCTGCCATTGCGATAGACTGGATAAATTTCAGCAACAGCGTGAGGGTAATCAGCAGGCGATCTCCATCACCCGTGACAGCCTGCGCCATATCCGAAATTCGCCAGCGGCTGACAACAGACCAGCGGGTTGCAGCAAGAGCCGCAAACAGCCGGCTGCTCATGTTTTCGACAAAGCCGAAAACTACCCGTGCGTTGAATGCTTCTTTCTTCTCCTGAGCAAGTGAGCGCAGCAGAATCAGCAGCACAAATCCCGCCAGAATAACCGGCAGGGAGACAGAAAACTCCTGACCAGACAGGGAAAACTCCAGAGCCTTGCCGCCCTCCCCCAGAATATGCAGAAGCGGGATGACCAGTGCAACGGACAGCGCCTCACTCAGGGAGCTGAAAATTTGAAGGATAACTGTCCTGTCAAGATCACGTCCTGTCTGCTGCCGCACGACCAGAAGCAGGTTACGGATTTGCCCCTTGCTATCCATATCCGCCGCCATACCCGCCATGCAGGCTTTCAGCCGGACCGAATACTGATGTCAGATAATCCGCCAGGGAACCGATATGTTCCAGGCCGTCCCTGACCTGCAAATTCCCTGCCACAATGCGGGAGGCCCAGAAACTGGCACGGGAAAAAATCTCTGCTGTATTGGCCGCCGATTGCGCATCTCCTTCCAGCCGGGGAAAGTAGGAATACCGGATCAGACACTGCAGGACAGAAGCCAGATCTGCGCGGACAAACGCATGAGACTGCCCGCGTGAAAGGCGGTGCACCGCCCCAAGGGGAACAGGCCGGGCCATACGGCCCTGCCGGATACGAACCCGGCTTTTCCCGTTGGTATAAGCCCTGTCATCCGGCTCAATCACTTCACAATGCTGCGGTTTCATGCGCCATATCATGTCCTGATCGAGCTTCATCGCAGGAAACCCGGCATGGATCACCGGCTCGCCACTGTCGGAAAGTGCAAGGGCAACAACATCATCCACGATCAGCCGGTGTCCGGCAGTTATCAACCCCGCCGCCGTGGTGGATTTACCCGCTCCCTTGTCGCCAAGGAAAACATGCGCCTGATCATCAATGGCAATCGCGCTGGCATGGAGCACCATATGCCCGCGCTGATGCAGCAGGATTGCCATAACCGGCCCCAGCAGCGGCAGACCGATCAGCCTGCGGTCAAACCCCGGATCAAGCTCGACGCTGATCGCCTTGCCATGCTGCACCCGGAACCGTCCGACGCCGGAAAATACCAGCAAATCACCATCTGGCTGCTGTATAAAGCTACGAAAACTGCCGTTTGCGGCATTGGGTCCGGCATCATGTGCTGCGACAGCCCGGTTCCTGATCGTAATATCCGGGACGCAGGGCTCGCAGCTTTCTGCTTCAGCGAGATAGAAATCGCTCGCTACTGCAAGCCCGTAGATCTGATAATAATGGGATAAGTCATCCATTTCCTGTCCGCTCAATCATCAGGTGCGATCAGGCGAGCATAGGCCATTTCATCCCCTTTACGTAGACCCAGGATTACATAATCTCCGCAGGCGAGCCAGGCATGGGCTTCCAGAGGGCTGTGCGCGTTTTTTCTGACCCCGATAAAGATGTCAGAACGAAAACCCTTGAGGGCAAGCACACGCTGCCCTGCAATGGCCCGCACAAGACACGTATCCCCCGGAACAAGGCGCGCGGCCCTGTCAACCGCCCATGCCACACGCCTGCCCAGATCAGCCGGAGTCCTGACATCCTGACGGTTCCCGGCGGTATTGGCACGAGGATCGCCAAAACCGTATGTGCTGAGGCGGATGCGTGCGACCCACAGGTAAAAAAAGGCAAACAGGAAAAGCCATTTGTCCCGCCATATCTGGCGAACGGAAGCCACGTTTCCGGCCCGGATGTCAGTCATTGTTCACGTGAATCAGGGCTGCGCGCAGCAATTGCCTGACAAAATCGGCAATATCTCCGCTGGCAGTTTCATGATCGACAGAATATTCTGCCACAACCGCAGTGCATAAATCAGAATAATTCGCTTCATTAATGATTCTGGACCAGAGAAACGGGCCAATGCCATCAAGCGTGAAATAGGTGTTCTTGCGTGTATCCAGCAACGCAATGGAGGTGCCCAGATCGCTATATACTACATGGTCTGCAGGCTTCCATGACTGCAATCCGGATATTTCTGCCATCACGGCCGCTCCGCATATATTCCCGGCATGGCAGCGACAAGACGAGAAGCTCGCCTTGCCGCCGCCTCTGGCCCGCCTGGAACCAGGTGACTACTTACGAAAATGAGGGGCCTTCTTCGGACCCACCACCGGGTGTATCCAAAGTAATTTCCTCGAATGAACCAACTTCATTAA
>JBKEEC010000193.1:0-7026 GCA_047975785.1 Sphingomonadaceae bacterium
AGAAATACGCCTGCGCACATCCTTTGATGGCGTAAAGGTCAGATCTTGCGGCTTGATGGCCGACTTAACGGGCCCGGCACGCGTGGCCTTGTCGGTGCCACCGGCCGCATCGTCTTCGAGCCGACGCTGGAGCAATTCATTATGAAGATTGCCAATGGCCATATCGGGTGCAAGCATTTGCGCGCGCGCACCGGTTGTTGAAACCACAATGGCGGCAATGGCCATTATAAGGCGGAGGGTTAGCGGCATGGGTGGCTCCTTGTTCAGCACAGGACGGGCAAACTATAGCATCGCGAGAAAAGGCTGAATCACCGCGATGCTATAATTGCTTGTTTTCGCTTTTCTTTTGTGAAAAACCGGTATCCACTTTTTCGCGAAAAGCTTTAACCCGACGCCGATACAAAAAATAGCGTCTGCGCGATAACCTGCCCTCTTCAACAGACCGAGAGGGTCGCACATCAGGCGTGATCGCACCTTGATGCTAGCCCGAAAAACTTATCAAGAGCGGCTGACCAGCTTTTCCGGGAAAGATAGAAACTCAGACGTCACAATATAAAAAAGACTTGTGGTGTTGAGCACAGGCGCTTGTTTCGGACCGAACCTGGTTTTTTCGCGTCCTCCCGGGAGGCACTCATCATGATTGATGATGACAACGCTGTAATCGTCTGGCGCAGACCATTTCTGACGCAACTCACGATCTGTCATCACATGAAAAAGCCTCCCCGGGGTGCACGCAATGTCGCGTTCCTGGGTCAAAGTCGCATAGTCAGCCATTCTCACGTTCCTTTTCAATATCCTCTGCCATCGCGCTCAGGCAGTCGAGACTGAAGTCGGGTCAATAAGCTTGACGCGAGCAAGCGGCCAATGCTGGGAATCAGCTTTCCTGATACAAGCCGAGTTGTCTGTCGATGGCAAAACATGCCCTCAGGGAATCGGGACAATCCCCGGACAGCATCAGTTCAGTTCTGCAATGCGGAAACAGTGTCCAGATCGGCTATGGCAGATACTGCCCGTTGCGACAGCAGAGAGCAGACCTCTTCGGGATGCACCGTTGGTGGACACATAACCCACATGAAGGGCCAGATGGCAAAGCGACGATAATCCAGCCATGCACTATCAAAACAGGGGGCATCTACACCATTTGCCTGCAATTCGGAGAGATAATGTTTCAGTAGATCGACCTCACTGATGCGTCGATCATCAACCGTCAGCGAAGTGATCACCAGCGCTGCCAGATCGAACGCCCAATGTCCTTTCATGGTGTGCTGCCAATCGAGATACCCCGGAACGTTGGCATCAGTGAAATAGACATTGGGAACGCCGCTATCGCCATGGATCAGACATATAGCCTCTGATTGCAGGGCTGCGACCATTGTGTTGAGCGCTTTTTGCATCCGTGGCCTGTCGCGCTGTTCTTCATTCAGGTAGGCGAATCGCGGCAATGCAGAAGCCGAATCCCACAGACTGAAATACTGATCGACCATATTGGCTTCCGCCATCGCACCTCCAGCTTTGAGCCAAGTGAAATGATCGAGTGCCGAATCGTTCCAGAAACGAGCATGGTATTGCGCCTGCAGCGAGAGCAACGCTGCTGTCTGGTCGGGATGAAGCGGTGTACGAGAATCACCAAATGTTGCACCGCGCAAGAGCAGATCTTCCAGTATGACCACGCCGTTGCGCGTTTTGCGATCTACCTCACCATAATAGGCTGCAGGTCTCTCGATTTGCAGCAGGGGGGCAATGTCACGAAAAAAACGGACCTCGTTGGCGAAGGCTTCGCCTTGATCCGCTCCCCTGGTATCAAAGCCGCCCTTGACCCATAATGAGGTTGGCACTCCTGCTTGCCGCCCTGGTGCGAACTCAAGTGAAAAGCGCAGTTTCTGTGCAGTGCCATCAATGAATTTCGTCTGTGTCAACGCAGTCACTTCCACATCGGGGAAATGACTAGAAAGTGCCGCTGTCATCCATTCGGGCGTGATGTCATTCTGGGTAGCCGGAATCGGTGGAATCATGGTTTTTCCTCATCGTCCCGTTGCCGTGTATGCAATAGGATGCTGTGCCATACGGTCGTAACGCTCCCGGAATGACAAGCGGCAACCCGGGGGCAGAACTTTAGGTCAGGCCAAGTTCTGCAAGCATGTTCGGGGTGGGTTGTGACAGATTGATATCGTTTAATTCCAGGATGCCCGCGCCAATACGACCGCCGCATTCAAATTCGGTCAGGCCATTCTTCACGCAGTAATTGTGCCCTCCCAGAAGTGCCGTATCGATACACCGGCCTTTGACACGATAGGTTTTCAGACTGTCGGTACGGATAATCGCATCGCATCCTTCGGGTGAAATCCCATCATCATTCACGATCGAATGCAGTTCTGCATGAGTGACAAGATGAATATGTTCGCCATCAACCACCCAGCCCTGATAGTGCAAACCATTATTGGTCACGAATATAAATACACTCATCGACAGGTCGGCGCCGAATGAGGCCCAGAGCCAGCGATGAGATACGATCGAAGTAAAATCACGTCCTCCCCAGCTATGGTCAGTCCAGCATCCCCCATGGATCGGAATCTGACGCTCGCCATAGGTGAGAGTCCCCCTTACCGTGCCCATGATCTCGTAATGGCGATCGCCCAGTTTCATTTCATCAAAGTCGAGCGGTAGCTCCAACGGGCTGCAGGCAGCGGTAAACTGCACGTCGGCAATGGCATTATCATATGTTGCTGTCAGGTCGATCTCACGCAGATTGTCCTTAATACGTACATGCAAGTTACCGACTTTCAGATCGTCATAGTCCCCTGCCGGCAAATTAATCCCGTGTTGCTGTACACGACCGATAACCTTGCCATCCAGCATGACCCAGCTCCAGACATGAGTATCCATGTCCCCGCCTGGTCGCAGACTGATATGATGCGTGCCCATAGCCCGGGCTTCCAGATCGACCCAGCCCAGATAGAAGCTCTCTTGCCAACTCTGCGGGGCATCCACATTTGGTTTGTGGCGTCGAATATCCTCCAGAACAATTTTACGCATTTGCACTCCTTCAATCAGCTGGCGGACAAGCCGGGTAAACGTCATCCGCTTGGCATCAGACCAGGCCGATCAGAATTTAACAGAGATCTGCCCACCGATGCTCAGAGGCTCACCAAAATTGGCGGGCCAGCTTTCCTGCTGCAGAGTCACGACCGAATAATATTTTGCATTGGTGAGGTTTCGACCAAAAATGCTGAATGTTACGTGGTCCGTAGGCTCAGTCCACGACAGTCGTGCATCAAGCAGCCCATATCCGCTTTGTGGCGTTTCACCAAATGGATCAAAACTCACACCACTGCGATAGCTATACGACAGATTGGCCTGCAGGACACCTCTGGCAAGCTCCGTATTGTAATCCAGCGCGGCGCGACCTGTAAACCTGGGTGTGCGGATCATACGCTTACCCGATGCATCATCCGAGACCACCGTTATATTACCCATTCCGTCCCAATGATAATGGGTCGCGCCAGGAAATTCCTTGTATTTGGCGTTTACATAGCTAGCCCCCAGTTCCATGGCTAATCCGCCAGTCAAGGCCAGCGAGAGGCTGGCATCCAACCCCCAGATGCGCGCTTTGGCCGCATTGGTCAGCAAGGCGGTGGAGCCGGCGCCGGCTACGTTGACATAGCTCGTTACCTGCAGGTCGCTATAATCATAATAGAATCCCGCCGCCTCAAACCGGGTGTTACCCTCCGCTAGCTTGTAGCCGGCCTCATAGGCGAGTACCTTTTCTGGGTTTACTGGCGAAGTTGACAGCCCGGTCGAATTGAATGTGCCTGCCTTGTACCCCATGTTGAATGAAGCATAGATATTCGAACCAGGAGTCAGTTCGTAACGAATGACTGCACGTGGGCTGACATTATCAAAGGATTTGGTAGCCGGGTGCCGTATATAGCCATCCAGAATGGAGGCAAATGTCCCGGTCACCTTCTCATGATTATAACGCAGCCCACCGGTCAGGAAGAGACTTTCAAACAGTTCATATGTCACATCAGCAAATAGCGCATAGGCATCGGTTGCAAGCTCGGCATCCAAGAACTTAAAGGCAGCGCCGCCTTCCGGTGTTACCTCCAGATTATCATACGCTGCACGATCACGATAATAATATGCCCCCAACACCCATTGAAGTGCTGCGCCCGGATTGGAACTCAGGTTCAACTCCTGTGTAAAGGTGCGGTCGCGCGGTTCGAAACCGATGGTTTGATAGGGATAGTTGGACTTATCACTGTCCAGCCGCACGCGCGAGACCTCATCTCGCCAGCCGGTATAGGATTTGAGCGTCACACCACCCAGGTCCAGTTCGTTAGTCAGATAGATGCTGTCATAGTTGATGGTGGTAAACGGGCGCTCTGTTGCCGCAGTCTGTCGACGGCCTGTCGGGATGATCGCTCCAGGCTTACCAACTGCGGCGGACACACCGAGATATGCTGTCTGCGCCACACCAAAGGGATCATCAATATCACCATGAGCATAGGCTATGGTCGCCTTGAAGTTATCGGTCGGCTTCCACAATATCTTCCCGCGGACAATAATCTGCTCGCCCTTCTGGTCATGGCGGTCTGTCACGACATTTTTCGAGAAACCGGAATAATGGCGATAGAAGGCTGAGCCATAAACCGCGATCGTGTCCGTCACGCCACTGCTGATGACAGCATTGGCACGAACTTCACCAAACCGTGCAACGCTAAGACTTGCCGACCCGGTAACGTCAAAGGTCGGCTCCATGGTGGTAACCAGGATGGCGCCGCCCGTCGAATTGCGGCCAAATAGTGTCCCTTGCGGCCCCTTTAGCACTTGAACGCTGCTGACATCGGCAAGCTGGAAATCATTGGAAACGGTGCTTGGCTGATAGAAACCGTCAATATAGGTCGCAATGCTGGTGCCGATGCCGGGACCGGTAACAGAACTGCCAATACCGCGAATCGTTGGCTGAGAAAAAGGCCCCGAACGGTCCATGGTAAGGCCAGGCGTGACCTTTCCCAGATCACCCGTTGCACTAATGCCGGAACGATCCAGTTCATCAGAAGACAAAACAGTCATGGAAATTGGCACGTCCGTGAGTCGCTCATTCCGTCTCTGAGCGGTAACAATTATAACATTGGATGATGGCATATCATCCAGATTTGCCTCGTCATCTGATCGCAAGACCTGCTGGGCGTTTGCTGAATTCACAATCAAGCCACTGCCCGTTGTTACAGCAATTGATAGAATTATCTGACGAAACATGTTGATTTTCTCTCCCCGGCACTGCTCCTCCACCGCGGAGCTGCTCACTCCCCACGGAAGACCGCAAAATTAATCTGTTAAAACAAACAGTTCTGCCCCCTTCAGATGGGAGGTCTTACAGAACAACCTATACTTGCTGGCTCAGACGCTAGCTAGCGTCCGAGCCGCCAGATTTTTCATACTTTACGCCAGAATCAACCGTGTGCGGTGTTTTTCTGAACGCCAGCCCTTTACGATACTGGCTTGGCGTTACGCCTGACAGGCGCCGGAATGCGTTGTTGAACGCAGAGATATTATCATAACCTGAAGCAAGGGCCACCCGGCTCATCATCAGCTCTGTCGTGAGTAATAGTCGGCAGGCATGACGATGCCGCGCCAATGTTGCCAGTTCACGATAGGATAGACCGTGGTCGCCCAGCTTGCGTTGCAGACTGCGTGTCGACATGGCCAACGACCTTGCAACCAATTTGATATTGGCCTGACCTCTGGTTCTACGAATCACGTCGAGAACGCGGTTGATGATATCGCTTTCGTTACGCGCCTGCGTCAAAACATGCTCACACGAACGACGGTAATGTTCATGCAGCAGTGCATCACTGTGCGGTGGCTTGCGCTTGTCCAGCCTTGCCGACCACCGCCAGCGATTAACCGTGCTCCTGAAACGCAACTTCGCATCGGGAAGAAATTTTTGTACAAAGGGTTTGTCGCTTTCTGGTACCGGCAGCTCAACAGTGTCGAAAGGAAAAGGACCACCCCACAGATCGGCAAAGACTGCGCAATTCACGCCAACGTCACGCAAGGCAGAAAAGCGTCGCATATCACGCGGCAACTCAAGCGGAATAGACATGAAGCCAATCTGTCGACCGTCTTCGGAAAAAATACCCTCCGCGTCTGCAAGCATGTAGTAGAGGTCGCCATATGTAAATCCGATCCGGATAGCTGCGTCCACGGTTGGCGCCGTTGACATAAGTAGACCGTAATCGGTGTGGGCATGGTTGAGGAGGTGATAGCGTGACCCCAATTCCAGCCATGTTTCCGGCTGGTCAGGCGTTTGTTCCATAAAGGCGCGCTGAAATGCAATTTCCTGCTGACCATTAATCATTTGTCCGGGAGTGAGAACATCCTGTTCGCGCAAACCGGCCTGCCACATCGCGGCATCGGAATCATACCCCCTTTCGTTCAGCATGGATGCCATCAACCGAACGCTATGGTTTGGTAGACTGATGGACGACAATGTGGCGAGCCGCATAGTATCCTCCCGAATTCAACGCATTGTTATAGCGTCACGAATCCCCCTCGTTAGTGCCAAGGTATTTTGAGTAACACTAACCTGCGGCAAAACCATTTGTCACTCACTTTTGGCAAAACATGTTTTGTTCCGTCGCCGGGTATTCATCCTGGCAGTCAAAGGACAATAGGATAGCAGCTTGAAATCAGGCAACTGCCATCAGGCTGGCATTGCCTCCGGCGGCTGTCGTATTCACGGACAGGGACACTTCTTCTATCATCCAGTCCGTCCGGTAGGTGCCAGATTCATCGCCAATCTGCACCAGTGGTATCGGCCCTGACATCGCAGCGATATCCTGCATGATCGCATCCATATCAGGCATATCATGTGCGATGAGAATGGCAGGACAATCAGAACATGCCCGCCAGTCGCTGGTCCACGCAACCCGCTCCTGCAGCGCCAGTGGCAAATCCGCTACGGCCTCTCGCATCGAGGGATCATCAGGCACAATGGCTTCATTACCTGTCACCGCGATGGCT
>JBKEEC010000013.1:0-1917 GCA_047975785.1 Sphingomonadaceae bacterium
AACCAGCGCGCCTTGCGCAGCGTGGCCTCCGCCCTGCCTTCGGGCACCATCTTCTCGTCGATGTACTTGTTGGCGATGACCTCGAAGGTGTTCTCTGCACCCAGCCTGATCCTGGCCTTCTTGCGCTTGCGCTCCAGCATCGGATCGATGCCATCCGAAACCTTGAGCCGTGCCCGGTCGCGAAGCTGGCGCGCCTGCGACAAGGTGACCTCTGGGAACGCGCCGATGGGTAGCTTCTTTTCCTTCCCGCCGAAGCGGTACTTGAAATACCAGAGCTTGGAGCCGTTCGGCTTCACCAGAAGCAGCAGCCCCCGCGAGTCGTATTTCTTGTACGACTTGTCGGTAGCCCGGAAGCCTTTGATTTCCTGCACATTGAGGCTCATTTGGGGGCCTCACTTTCGTGCGATTTGGGGGCTTTTGAGCTGGAGCCCCCAGCCGAGGCCCCCAGAGACGTTGGAATAAAGCGGACCAAAACAAGACCTCGCTTTCTGTGCTAGAGGTCAATATGGTAGAATTCCGCCATTTATGCAATATGTTTGGACATCGCTGAACGCTGAAATGGTGCCCAGAAGAGGACTCGAACCTCCACGCCCTTGCGAGCGCCGCCACCTGAAGACGGTGCGTCTACCAATTCCGCCATCTGGGCACACAGGCAAACCGGTTTCAGAACATCCGGTTCGCAGGGTAGGAGCGGGCCGATAGCGAACCGTGCATACTATTGTCAATGGCTTGTTGAACACAATCTGCTTCAGGATAAGCATACACTTGCAGGCACGCCCAGTCTGCGGCATGGAAGACCGGTTCAACCCATTACAGCCAACCCATTACAGCCAACCCATTACAGCCAACCCATTACAGCCAACCCATTACAGGAAGTGTGACTCTACAGATGATACACCGCGATACTCTTCATAACAGGCTGGTGGTGGTTGTGGGAGGCTCAGGCTTTCTCGGGCAGCATATTGTTCAGGATCTGCTTGGTCGCGGCGCGCGAGTTCGCATTGCCTGCCGCCATGCCAAAAAGGCTTTTGCGCTGAAACCGCTTGCCAGTCTTGGGCAGTTGCAGGTCTTGCCATGCGATGTCACCAAGCCAGAGACAGTGCGTATTGTCATGCAGGGTGCAGATGCGGTCGTTAATCTTGCAGGTGCTTTCGGACATGACATGGAAGCGATGATGGCGCGCGGCGCAGGCACGGTCGCCCAGTTGGCCCGCGATGCAGGCGCACAAAATCTGGTGCATGTCAGCGCTATTGGTGCGGATACAGATTCGGCCTCTGCCTATGGGAAAGCCAAGGCCGAGGGAGAAAATTACGTCCGTAAGGTTTTTGCAAAAGCAACGATTATCCGGCCTTCGGTTGTTTTCGGTGAAGAAAGCGGACTGATTCCGTTACTGGCAGGTAAAATTTCCCAATACCCTGTGATTCCGGTCTTTGCGCCCGATGCAAAATTGCAAATGGTCTATGTGGATGATGTTGCCGATGCGGTGGTTGCTGCACTGTCTGATTCGGCCCGACATGGGGGGAAGACCTATGAGCTGGGAGGGCCGGAGACGATAACGATGATGGAGCTTGGCCAGCGTATCGCCGCTTCGCAAATGCGCAAGCGCCACTTCATTCGCTTGCCTGACGGGGTATCGGGTGCAATTTCTTACATTCCCTTTTCGCCCATGGGCAGGGACCAGTGGCTGATGCTGAAAGAAGGCAATGAGGTTTCCGGTGATTTGCCGGGGCTGGCGCAGCTTGGGATAAAGGCCCGCCCGCTTGACCTGTATCTGGATCGCTGGATGGTGCGCTATCGCAAACATGGCCGTTTTACTGCCAGCGGGCCGCTCACAAGCTGATTTTCTCATCATTACCGCATTGTTTACCCTTGTCGCCTATTGCAGCACCAACAGCGACAATCATGCGGACATTCCAT
>JBKEEC010000194.1:0-2508 GCA_047975785.1 Sphingomonadaceae bacterium
GGGAATACCCGTGACGCCAGTGACCAGATCACACCTGGCGGCCCGGAAGATGTGCGAACCCTGCTGACCGCCTATAACGAGATGGAAAATCGCATTGTCCAGCTCATTCGGGAAAAGGATGTTATGCTGGGCGCCATAGGCCATGATCTGAAAACCCCTCTGGCAGCGCTCAGGGTGCGGATTGAGGCGGTTGAAAATCCTGCCCAGAGAGACAGGATGGCGGAAACCATTGAAGAAATCCGTCAGTCACTGGATGATATTCTGACACTGGCCCGTATTGGCAAGGGAGATAGCCCGCCTGAACGGGCAGAATTGTCTGCTCTGGTTTCCAGCGTGGTTGAAGAGTTTGAAGATATGGGCCGTCCGGTCACACCGGGGAAGATAGAGCGGATTACGCTTCCCGTGCACATTACATGGCTAAAACGGGCGCTTCGCAATCTGATTGATAATGCGCTTCGCTATGCGGGCAGTGCGCAGGTTTCACTCTTTATGGATGGAAAAGAGGCGGTTCTTCGTGTCAGTGATGATGGTCCTGGTATCCCGCCGGAACAGATTGCCGCCATGATGGAGCCTTTTGCCAGAGGAGATGAATCCCGCAACCGGGCAACCGGCGGTGCGGGGCTTGGACTGGCCATTGCCCGTGCCATAGTTGAGCAGGATGGCGGTATACTGGTTCTGTCAAACAGGGCTGAAGGCGGGTTGCAGGCGGATTTGCGACTGCCTGCAGATCATGGCTGATCCTGACGCAACGGCACAATGATATTAATCTGGCACCAAGTGAACCTTGCCCCATTCCGGTGGAGCAGTTTGAAACTGCCGTAGCATCGCGAGAAAAGGTTGGAACATGTCGGATGCTATAATCTGTGGGGTTAACAGAGATCATTTCAATTGATATATTTTGGAAATGGGCGAGCGGCAACGAGCACGACTGGGCTGGGTTGAGCAATTTCAGGCGACGAAAGATGCGGGTCTTGTCTGCCGCCGCAATGGCATCAATCGCCCGACATTGCGCAAGTGGGTTCAAAGATACGATGCGCTTGGTGTCGCTGGTCTGGTTGACCAGAGCCGTCGGCCACATTCATCGCCAAAAACCAAGGTGACAGACGAGCATGCCAGACTGATCCTTGAGATGCGCAAGGATCGCAAGCTTGGGTGCAAACGCATCAGCAGTGAACTTTTGCGGCTTCATGCTATCTCATTGTCACCGCCGACGGTGCAAAAAATACTGAACCGAAATGGCCAGAGGTTTCTGCCGGGCCAGCTCAAAAGGCGAAAATCTCCCAAGCGCTATAGCCGCCCTATCCCCGGTGATCGCGTGCAGATGGATGTGTGCAAGATTGCACCAGGACATTATCATTACGCTGCCATTGATGACTGCAGTCGCTACAAAGTCATGGGTTTGTATCCACGTCGCACAAGTGCAAATACCATTCGCTTCCTTGAACGTGTTGTTGAAGAAATGCCTTTTCCGATCCAGCGGATTCAGACCGACAGGGGGCGTGAATTCTTTGCTGTTCGGGTTCAGGAATGGTTGCAGGACTATTGCATCAAGTTCCGCCCGATAAAACCGCGTTCACCCCACCTCAATGGTAAAGTGGAGCGTAGTCACAAGACTGACCTGCAGGAGTTTTATGCAACTCAGGATATCAATGATCCTGAGCTGGAGCGTCGCCTGGATGAATGGCAGATGTTCTATAACTGGCATCGCCCCCATTCATCCCTGGGTGGCAAAACACCTTCTGAAAAATGTCATGAACTGAGCGAGAGGACACCATTTCGCGATGAAATAGAAGCGCTCTATGACCCCGAAAAAGAAACCATTCGCGAACAGCATTACCTGACCGATCTGGCGATCAGAAAATTGAAATGATCTCTGTTAACCCCACAGATCAAGGAGTGCGAATGGCGCTTCAACTACCGTCCCATCGGGCGTATGCAGCAAACACTCGCAAAATGGTGGTTCACGTAAACTAAGGCCTGTGGACAATAGGGATTTCCTTTTTCTGTAAAAAGTGGTTCAAGCTTCCTTTTGGGAGTGAAGCATTGGACGCGAACCGTTTTGTAGTGACAGATGCACTTTGGGAGCAGCTTGAGGAGTTGTTGCCGGGCAAGGCGAGTGATCGTGGGGTAACTGCAGTGGATACGCGTTTGTTTCTGGAAGCGGTATTCTGGCGGGTTCGCACAGGCCTGCCATGGCGCGATCTACCACCGGCATTTGGCAACTGGAACAGTGTCTTTCGTCGGTTCAGGCGCTGGGCACGCGATGGTGTATTTGAGCGGATATTCGAGCATGTTTCTGGCAATCCGGACATGGAATATGCCCTGATCGACGGCACGATAATCTCGGTTCACCAGAAGGCGAGCGGGGCAAAAGGGGGACTTGCCATCAGGCCATCGGGCGTTCGAAGGGCGGATTGACCACCAAAATCATGGCGCTGGTGGATGCTCTGGGCAATCTGGTGCGTTTTGTCCTGATGCCGGGGCAGCGCCATGACATCAAAGGTGTCA
>JBKEEC010000195.1:0-19764 GCA_047975785.1 Sphingomonadaceae bacterium
CCGGAATATTGGACCGGGCGATATCCTCGGCCACCAGCCAGCCTTCGCTTGCGCCAACCAGCACAATTTTGAGCGACGGATATTCCTGCTTCAATGCAATGACGGATCGTATATCCGAGGCACGCTCTACCGCAATATATACAGGCTGCCTGCCCTGAATGACGGGGATGAGTGCTGCCGCATCCGGGCGGGTAAGCATCGAATCATCCTTGCGCCCTGAGCGGGATGCAAGATCCCCTGCCTCGGCGAGTGCATTTTTCAAGGCAACATAGCTGGCCGTTCTACTGCCTCCGGCGATTTTCGCCCCTTCTTCGCCCAGCACCACATATTGAAATGCCCTGGGCTGAAAGACAGCGTCCGGGTCGTCACCCAGATCAATCACCGCACCTTGCCCGCCAAAGAGTGAGCCTGATGGGTAAGAGGTTACGCTGGCGCGTGTGACACCGCCTGCACGGCTGATCCTGATATGCTGGGAATCGGGATTGATGCCGGATGTTACGTCAAGCGCAGCACCAAAAGGAGAGCCAGATGCGCTCTTGTCATTGCTTTGGCTGACTGCGCCTACATCCCATAATCCCAGATCGGTCATGGCCGCAAAAATACCGGGCGCAACCCATTTTCCTGACGCGTCGATGACTTCTGACTTTGCGTCAATGGGCACATCTTTCCCGATAGCGGTGATTTTTCCGTTTTTTACGACAATGGAAGCATTATCTATCGGCTCGCTCCCATCCCCGGTCGCCATGGTGGCGTGAATGATTGCGAAGTCCTGTGCAGCGGCGAGGGACGGGAGCAAAGGCAAGGTGGCAGCCAGCAAGCTGGCGCATAATGCGTTGCGCAAGCTCATTTCACGTCTCCTTCGCCGGGTTGCCCCAGCTCGAAATCGCTGACCGGGCGGAGTTTGCGATTCTGCGCATCAAACATCAGTGCTCCGTCAATCCAGACTTTATCCGGACGGGAATAGACACTGAGCGGATCACCATTCCAGAGCACGATATCAGCCATTTTCCCGGTCTGAAGGCTGCCTGTCATACTATCAATCCCCATGGCTTTGGCGGGGTTGAGGGTAAGCCAGCGGATAATTTCAGCGTCAGGAATATCCAGCCCCATGCGCCGGGCAGCAGCCTGTGCCTTTGCGGCTTCCTGATTCAGCCGCTGGATGCCATTTTCATCATCCGAATGAATGACCACGCAGGCGCCATTTTTCCAGATCAGAGCCGCATTTTCGGGGATTCCGTCATAGGCTTCCATCTTGAAGCCATACCAGTCCGCCCAGACGGCGCTACATATGCCGTTTTCGCGCAGCAGATCGGCGATTTTGTAACTTTCTACGGCGTGATGAAAGGCGCTGACCTTGTAGTTGAACTCTTTGGCCATATCGATAACCTGAGCCATATCATCGGCGCGGTAGCAGTGATTATGGACGAGGATATCCCCGTCCAGCACACCGGCCAGGGTTTCCTTGCCCAGATCGCGCTTTTTGCGGTCCCCGTCGGCCCATGCTTTTGCATCTATCCATGTCTGCCGGTTGACGGCGAGATTGCCCATCCGGGTTGAAGGAATACGCCCCTTTGCCCCATATACCCGTTTGGGATTTTCGCCGCAGGCCATTTTGAATCCATAAGGCGCGCCGGGAAATTTCATCCCCTGAACTGTCCGGGCAGGGACGTTTTTCAGCGTGACGCTACGGCCTCCCATAAGATTCGCTGATCCGGGGAGGATTTGTAATGCTGTAATTCCGCCATTGGCAAGCGCACGGCTGAATCCGGGGTCTTGAGGCCAGACGGAATGTTCGGCCCAGACCTGAGGGGTAGTTGGACTGGTTGCCTCATTACCATCGGAATGGGCAGGCACATCCAGAACCGGATAGTCGCCCAGATGGCTATGAATATCGATAAGGCCCGGTGTCACATATTTGCCCACGGCACTGATGCTGGTGTAGCCATCGGGGACAGAAAGCTCAGGACCGCCAATGGCCACAAGCTTGCCATTGGCAAACAGCACTGTGCCCTGTTCAATCCGCTTTCCGGCTCCGTCAAAAATAGTGGCACCTACAAGGGCTGTCGGCACACCGGGATAGGGCTTGTAGGTTGACAGATAAGCGGGTGGAACCTCTGCTTTACGGGCCGTTTTACCCGAATTATCCGAGGCAGAGGCCGGGCGAGCATCGCTGCCGGCCGAGCAGGCGGAAAGCACTACTGCACCAGCCAGTATGGCGCAGAAACGAAAGGTCATGAAAGAAGCCCCTTTTACGGATTATGTGCGTGTGGCCGGATGAATACCAGCAGCCTGCGGCTCACCAACTTCGCTTTCGCCCAGCAGGTCATCACCGGCATCATCATCCTTCAGGGTGTCCAGATGCATCAGCTTCTTGATGAAGGGGCTGACCAGCAGCACGGCAATGCCGATTCCAATCGCATACCAGCCAACGGTTGAATATACCTCCAGCACTACTTCCTTGCCTGCTTCTGCGCCTTCAAGGCCCTCGCCCCCTGCTGCACTTGAAATCAGGCCTGCCGCAAAGTTGCCGGTTGCCGAAGCAAAAAACCATGTGCCCATGATCAGGGATGCCATATGGGCCGGTGCGAGACGGTTCATTGCGGAGAGGCCGACAGGGGAGAGGCAAAGCTCGCCTGTGGTGTGCAGCAGATAGATCAGGAAGATAAACAGGACCGGCACGGCGGCATTGACACCTGCGGCCTGTGCGCCCCAGACCAGAACCAGAAAGCCAAGGCCAACCTGAATAACGCCAAGACCAAACTTGAACGGTGCAGATGGCTCGGCATTGATATTGCCCAGCTTCGTCCAGAGCCAGGCGAAGACCGGGGCCAGCATGAAGATGTAGGCCGCATTGAGCGACTGGAACATCGAGGCCTTTATTTCCATACCGAAAAACGAACGATCAACATAGCGATCGGTAAACAGATTGAGCGAGTTGCCAGCCTGTTCAAACAAGGCCCAGAAGACAATAGAGACGAAAATCAGGAACATGGCGGCGTAGATCCGGTCCCTGTCCTCGCTCGCTTTGGAAAAGGCCTGCTGGATAAGCACCAGCAGCATGACAAAGCTGCCGCCATAGGCGACAATTTCCATTGCGCTATTGCCCATGCCGATCATCAGCATCCCGATAATCGTAACCGCAGCGGCAATCAGGAACAGATTGACCCAGAGCGGGGGCGCCTGCTTGTAACTTCCATAGGGAAGCTGGAAGGTTGCTATATACAGAACATAGGACACCAGACCGATGCCGAATGTGCCAAGCAATGTCCCGACCAGATTCTGGTTTTGCACCATCCACCAGCACAGCACCACTGCGCCCAGACCGATGGCGTAAATGCCCCATTCCAGAGATTTGGCAATCACTTTGGGCGGCTCCCCGCGGCCTAGCAGCAGGGGTTTGCCCCACATGAATACGACCAGACCAAGCAGCATCCCGATGCCGGCAAGGCCAAAGCCATAGGACCAGCCATAGGTTTCCCCGATATAGCCGCAAAGCAACGAACCGAGGAAAGCGCCCAGGTTAATGCCCATATAGAAAATCGTATAGGCCGGATCGCGCCGCTTGTCCGTGCGCGGGTAGAGCTGGCCAACGATCACGGAGATATTGGCCTTGAGGAAGCCTGAACCGACAATAATGAATGCCAGCGCGAGCCAGAAGACATTAAGCGCAGCAGCATTCTGCCCGCCATCACCCTCAAACCCCATCAGGAAATGGCCAAAAGTCAGCAGAATGGCGCCATAGAGCACCGCTTTCCTCTGGCCGATATATTTATCCGCCAGATACCCCCCCAGAACCGGTGTAATATAGACCAGCGCCGTGTAGGCCCCGTAGATAATGCCCGCCTCGCTATCAGAAAACAGCCAGTGTTTTGTGAGATAGAAAATGAGCAGGGCGCGCATTCCGTAGTAGGAGAACCGCTCCCACATTTCGGCGAAAAAGAGGATAAACAGCCCTTTGGGGTGCCCCAGAATAGTACCGCGGGCGTCCCCGCTTTCGGCGTAATGTGTTGCCATGGCTGGTTAAAGATTCCTCTGTTGTTTGAGCATTGTTATTACTCTTCGGCAGGAGGCACACTAGCGTCTGTTTTGCGGATGTGAAGTGCTAGTTTCATACGTAACTGTAACAGGGGGCCGGAAGGGTGGAGATTTGCCCGGCTTGACCTGATATGCTGTATTATGGCACTGATGCACGTCTGACGGAAAATTGTCTCAGGAGGCTGACCGAATGACGGAGTCGCACAGCCCTCCGGTCTATATTCGTCTGCGCGATATGATCGCGGCTGCGATTCTGGATGGAACCTATCAGGAGGGCGAATTCCTGCCTTCCGTGCGTGCCTTTGCGGCAGAGCAAGGCGCGAATCCCCTGACTGTGGCCAAGGCTTACCAGCAATTTCGTGATGATGGTCTGATAGCAGTTCAACGCGGGGTTGGCATGTATATCGTTGCGGGAGCTGCAGAAAAATTACGTTGTCATGAGCGTCAACAATTTCTTGATCAGGAATGGCCCCGAATAAGAAAAAAAATATCCAGATTGGGGATTAATTTTTCTGAACTAACAGAGAACACCTGATTTCTTTCGTTATTGCAAATGGATAACGTGGGTTGACTGTCTGAATACGCAAATATTGTGTAATTGCGCAATTTCTGGCAAGTTAGGTTCCTGAACTGCTCCGGCCTTGGGCGGGACGAAAAGGCGCTAAAGCGGGTTGGGGAGGCTGTTTCTTCTCATATGCGTGACAAGGGCGGTCAGGAGGAAAAATGATACGATCTGAACTAGTCTCGGCGCTTGCCAAAGAAAATCCTGAACTACGATCTGAAGAAGTTGAACAGATAGTAGATATATTTTTTGATGAAATTGCCCGTCGGTTAGCTGATGGTGGGCGTGTTGAATTGCGTGGGTTTGGCGCTTTCTCGACGAGAGAGCGTGACTCGCGCACGGGGCGCAATCCCCGCACAGGTGATTCTGTGCGTGTGCCTGCCAAACGCGTGCCATATTTCAAACCGGGCAAGGAAATGCGTGAGCGGTTGAACCCCGCATAACGTTTTTTCCAGGCCTTTCGGGGCCTGTTTCTTTCTGGGCCAAATGATTCGCCGGACTTGCCACAAGCCCGGCGGGCATCTGCTGTTATGCAGGTTATGAATAGCCGGCATTGCTCTGTCGCGCTGTGCGTGATGCTGACGCATCGGCAGTTTGAAACGCTCAGGCGCCGCGCGGGCTTGAGCAATGTGTGATGAGTCAAGCTCACCGCGCATTGGTATAACGCTGATACCATATCCCGATGAGGCAAGCTCATCAGGGTATGGCTCACTTTTTATGCTGCTTTTTCAGGCAATGCGTTATAGGCGCTTCAGACAGGGCATTTTCATAAAAAGGTGTCAGACTTTTTCGGCCTGGAAAATGCGGAAAAACAGGAAGATATAGCATTACACCTGAGTCAATGTTCAGGCATAATGCTATAGTGCGGGTGTGGCGGAATGGTAGACGCCGGGGACTTAAAATCCCCTGTCCTTTGGACGTGCTGGTTCGAGTCCAGTCACCCGCACCAGTAAAGATATTCGTGAAAAAGCAAACAATTTCAGTGTGGCGCCTGTTTCACTCTTGAAGCGCAATGCCGTAGTTTTCAGGATTTTTTTGCCCATCGACGAAACAGGCTGCGGCGTTTCTGTGGTCCGGATTTCATCACCCGTTTGCGGAACAGTGATGCGCCGATTCTTATTGTGATCCCCACCGCCAGGGCCTGATATGCCAGCGCGATGAGGTGCTGCATCATGTCAGCTTCCTGAGCGGCACGGGCAAGCATCGCATAGGGTGAGGACAGCGGAAACAGCACAGCCGCCCATTCTACCGGACTTCCGGGCTGCGACATCGCATAGCTTGAGAAAAAGAACACCGCGAGTTGCAACATGGTAACCGGCATGGAAAGGGTCTGCACTTCGCGCACCGTGGCAGCGAGCGAGCCAATCGTCAGAAACAGTGATCCGAGCAGCAGATACGCCATCATGAAATAGAGAACGCCAAGACCCAGAAATGCCGGCCAGCCGACAGCGGGAGTCGGCACAGATGGCAGGGATTGCCCAAGCATGAGCAGGCCCGCTCCACTGACACTGCCCCAAACAATAATGGCCACCACCGATACACCGAGCATGGCAAACAGCTTGCCCAGAAACACCGCATCCATCGGGATGGCTGCAGCCAGAATTTCGATGATCTTGTTGGCCTTTTCCTCGACAAGATTGGACAAAACCATACCGGCCAGCAGCATGGTAAGCAGGAATAGCAGCATCTGCCCCACTTGCGCTGTTGCCATCCGGCCACTTTTCTGGCTGGCAGCACCTCCTGTTACGGGGTTTTCTGATACAGATGGCAGGACAAGCGAGGGTGAACGCACTGCCTCGGCTGCTACCAGAGCCACCGCACCGCGCCATTGGTCAATCTGGGATTGAGAACCGGTAAGCACGGGTTTTTCAAGCGACCCGCTTACAATGGCGGTAAATTGGCCATTCCTTGCGTGAAGCAGTGCTTCCGGTCCTGCCGCGGGAAGGTTGTTTTCTTTCACTGCGGACATGGGTGGCAAAGTGCCGCTCGTGCCAGAATCAATCAGCCTGTAAGCCTTCATGAATGTGTCTGTATCAGCCTGTGACATGGCTATGCCGATTTCCGGACTCAGGGCCTGACGGCTGGCGCGGCTGCCCAGACTTCCGGAAATTCCGGCAATTACAATCATGAAAACCGGACCTAGCAGAAAAAACAGGAAGGCCCTGCTCATCAGGATTGCCCTGAAGTCACGTCCGGCAACCACGAATGCGGCCTGCCAGAGTGACAGGCGCGCACGTGAGGGCATCTGACCGGGTGTTTCAGCTCCGGTCATGATGTGGTCTCACCCAGATTGTCTGCCATATTGTCTGCCTCAAGGGCACGGGCAGCAGCCTCTCCGGCAATGGCAACAAAGGCATCATGCAGTCCGGCGCGTTCAATTGACAGGGATGATATACCGGCCTCGCCTTCAATCAGGGCGCGCAGCAAGGGTTCAACGCCGCTTTCCGGCAGGGCAAAGTTCCAGAACCGGCCCAGTTTTCGGGCATCATCGGGCAGGGCGCTTCGCCATGCTCCGGTTTCGGCGAGTGTTTCCAGCATCACCTGGGCAGGAAGCCGGTTGCGTGCGGCTTCTACTGAACCGGCATAAGGCACCTTGCCGCCCGCGATAATAGCGACGCTCTCGCATAGACGCTCGGCATGATGGATAACATGGGTTGAAAAAATGACAGTCGTTCCGTCTTCGGCAAGTTGCCGGATCATACGCTCCAGCTTGCCCTGATTGATCGCATCCAGCCCGCTGAACGGCTCATCCAGCACGACCAGTCTGGGCCGATGGACGAGTGTGCCAAGCAATTGCACGGTTTGCGCCATGCCTTTGGAAAGCTGGCGGATCTGCCGGTTCGCGGCATGGCCAAGATTGTGCTGTTCCAGCAATTCCAGCCCACGCTTGCGGCCAATATTCCGGGGGAGGCCGCGCAGTGCCCCCATAAAGGCAATGGCGTCAATGGCTTTCATGGATGGATAAAGACCGCGCTCTTCAGGTAAATAACCGATCAGCCGGGCAATTTCGTGAGGGTTTTTATAGCCAAAAACCGTGCGCGTGCCCTCATCAGGGTCAATGATGCCCAGCAGCATTCGCAAGGTTGTGGTTTTGCCTGCACCATTGGGGCCGAGAATACCGTAAATCTCGCCTTCCGGCACTCTGATATCAATGCCATCTACCGCCAGAGTATCATCAAAACGCTTGACGAGGCCGTGGGCTTCAATCGCAAGAACAGGCGATGATGAAGTGCCATCCTGCGCTATTGCCATGGGAGAATATCTCGTTGCAGTCAGTGGTGATCGAGTGTCTCAATCGTGGAAAGATAGCGCCTGCCAGAGACAGGTTAAAATCACATCAATTCTTTCAGGGGAATGTCGGGATTGGCCAGATCATCCGGGCTGGGGGACAGCCCCGCTTCCACCAGTTTACGCCCCTGCACATAATCTTTTGTGGCATTAACGGCATCCAGAGCGATGACCCGGCCACCCTTGAGATAGATAACGGAAAATTGCCGTTCATCAGGATTGCCGCGCAGGATAGTCTGGTCATACCCGATTGAAAGACCTGCGGTCTGGAGTTTCAGATCATACTGGTTGGACCAGAACCATGGCAAAGCATGGTATTTTTTCGGATCACCTGTAACATCCTTTGCCACGATAGTTGCCATGTCATTGGCATTTTGCACGGATTCAAGCCGGATGACCTCCCCGCCAGCAAAGGAGTTGGCATGGGCCGCGCAATCCCCGATAGCGTAGATATCGGGCAGGGATGTGCGGCAATATTCATCCACATCAACCCCGTTGGCACCCGATGCTCCGGCGGCTATCAGAGGGCCGACGGCAGGGACGATACCTATGCCCACCACAGCAAGATCTGCTGGAATCACTTCACCATCCGAGAGTTTGACGCCGGTAATCTTGCCATTTTCTCCGATGAAACTGTCTACTCCGGTTTCAAGGCGAAGATCGACACCGTGACTGCGGTGCTCATCTTCATAGAACCGGGACAGTTCCTCTCCGGCAACGCGTGCCAATACCCGCGGCAGGGCTTCGATCAGAGTAACCGAGCAACCCAGCTTGCTGAGAACAGCGGCTGCTTCCAGCCCGATATAGCCACCGCCAATCACTACCGCGTGTTTTGCACCTGCGTCCAGCTCTGCCATCAGGCGGTCGGCATCGGCCCGGTCGCGCATGGCATGGATACCGGCAAGCTGCCCTCCTTCAATCGGGAGGCGGCGCGGATCACCGCCAGCAGCCCATATCAGTTTGCCATATCCCATCTGGCTCCCGTCTGCGAAAGTGAGTGAATGTGCCTTGGCATCCACGGCAGTAACCGTGCTGTGGAGGCGCACGGCTACATTTTTGTCATCCCAGAATTCCGGTTTACGGATAAGGATACGGTCAAATGTTTTGTCCCGCGCCAGATATTCCTTTGACAAAGGCGGGCGCTCATAGGGAGGCTCGCTATCGCGGGTAATCATCAGGATTGATCCTTCAAACCCGTTCTGCCGCAAGGCGATGGCTGCCTGGGCGCCGCCGTGTCCGGCGCCAACGATGACAATATCTGCATGGTCCATGCGGAATATTACATGGCGTAAATTTCGCCGGGGTCAAGCAAACATGTACCCCGGAGGGGCAATAGTGCTCAATGGATCATGACCCTAACGCGCCAGCAGGTTACGGGCCTGACTGGCCAGTTGCGCCAGCGCAGCAGGGGCAACCGGATTCTGGGTTTGTGCTCTCCCGACCATGGCACGGAACTGCTGCACGGCTTGCGCATTATCTTCTGCCCAGCTGGCAACAAACTCTTCCGGGTTTGCTTTTCTGCCCTTGCGGTTTTCCTGCCGGCCGAGAAAATCAAAGCGCATCTGCTGAAAATCGCGTGCCAGCCCGGAAACGAGCATACGTTCCCACACATCAGAAGGGTTCATCAATGCGGCTGTGCCCTGCGCCCAGTCAAGACCGAGACGCGTACCAAGATCGATAAAGGCACGGGTCTGGGCGATCGGGTCCATGCCGGTTCTGGCGGCCAGCATGGCAAGGCCGGCCGCACCGTCGAGATCATGCAGATGGGCAACCTGTGTAGCCAGAGCCTGAGGTGCGCCCAGTTCGACAAGGCTGGCCTGGAATCGTGCGGTGCGTTGACGTGTTTCGGGTGCAAGAATGGAGTCGGCAGCCGCAGAAAGCTGGCCCACCCCTTTGCCGAGTTCCTTGATGGCCTGTGCAGGTGCCATGGCACCGACCCCCGAACGCAGGAGGTCGGACATCAGGTTTGCAACACCGGCGGCCAGACGGTCAAACAGGACAAGGCGTGCCTGTTCCGGCATTTTTGCGGTATCCAGGGATGCCCACAAGGCTGGCAGTTCGAAAAGGTCTTCCGCCACGACAAATGTGGCCGCAACCTGTGAAAGGTCAACGCCTTCTTCTTCGGCAAGTTCAAAAGGATGAACGATCCCGATGCGGTTGATAATCCGGTTGCACAATTCGGTGGCGATAATTTCCCGTCGCAGGCGATGACCCAGCAGGGCCTTGCGATATTTGTCCTGTAACTGGGTAGGGAAACTGGTTATCAGTGTTTCGACAAGGCGCGGATCATCGGGCAATGCGCTGTGCTCGATCGCATCTTGCAGAACGAGCTTGGTGGTGGAGAGCAGAACAGCCAGTTCCGGGCGGGTCAGGCCAATACCTTCCATTGCCCTTCGCGCAATGCTTTCCTTGTCGGGCAGCCCTTCCGTGCTGCGGTCGAGAGCGCCATGATCTTCCAGATTTTCGATCAGGCGTGCCTGGGAGCCGAGAGCCTGTGCGCCTCCTGTCTGGGCAATGGAAAGTGCCAGAGCCTGCAGGCGATTATCTTCCAGCACAATCTCGGCGACCTGCCCGGTCATATCTTCCAGCAGCGCCACCCGCTTCCTGTCGCTGAGCTTTCCTGCGTGACGCAGGGGAGACAGGGCGATCTTGATATTGACTTCATTATCGGAACAATCGACCCCGGCGGAATTATCAATGAAATCGGTATTGATCCGGCCTCCGGCCAGTGCAAATTCGATACGCCCTGCCTGGGTAACGCCCAGATTGGCGCCTTCACCGATGACTTTGGCGCGGATGGCGCTGGCATCTACACGTAACGGGTCATTACCCGGATCGCCCACCTGCACATTATTTTCAGTGCTGGCCTTGATATAGGTGCCGATACCCCCAAACCAGAACAGATCGACCGGAGCGGTGATGATCGCTGAAATCAGGGCTTCCGGCTCCAGCTCTGTTGCATCTGTGCCAAGGATTTCCTGTATCTGGCGGCTCAGCGGGATTTGCTTCATCGAACGGGCGAAAACACCGCCGCCTTTCGAGATCAGGCTCTTGTTGTAATCATCCCAGCTGGAGCGCGGCAAATCAAACAGCCGTTTGCGCTCCTTCCAGCTTGCTGCGGGGTCAGGGTCGGGATCAAGGAAGATGTGCCTGTGATCAAATGCAGCCACCACCTTGATGGCTTTTGACAGCAACATGCCATTGCCGAACACATCGCCGGACATATCGCCGCAACCGGCAACACGCACAGGCTCTGTCTGCACATCTATGCCCATTTCAAGGAAATGCCGCTGGACGGATATCCACGCGCCGCGGGCCGTGATGCCCATCGCCTTGTGATCATATCCGACCGAACCACCGCTGGCAAAGGCATCATCCAGCCAGAAATGTTCTTCAATCGCGATCGCATTGGCAACGTCGGAAAAACTGGCGGTTCCCTTGTCAGCCGCGACCACGAAATAGGGGTCATCCCCGTCACGGATCACGACCTGTTGCGGATGCACCACCTTGTTGGCAACCAGATTATCCGTAACCGAAAGTAATGTGCGGATGAATATCTGGTAACTGGCCTTGCCTTCTGCAGCCCAGGCATCCCGGTTGCGGGCAGGATCGGGCAATTGCTTGGGGTAAAATCCGCCCTTGGCTCCTGTAGGGACGATAACGGCATTCTTGACCCTCTGGGCTTTCATCAGACCAAGAATTTCGGTGCGGAAGTCGTCGCGCCGGTCAGACCAGCGAAGGCCGCCACGAGCAACCGGCCCGGCCCGCAGATGGATACCTTCTACCCGGCGGGAATAAACGAATATTTCGCGCCATGGCACCGGCTTGGGCAGCCCCGGAACCTGCGAGGAATCAATCTTGAATGCCAGTGCTTCCTGCGATGCAGGGGCGAAGGCATTGGTGCGCAAAATAGCCTCGACCAGTGTGTGATACTGGCGCAGCAGGCGATCATCATTGATGGCGGCAACCCGTGTCAGCCCTTCGCGGATTGATGCGCGGCATTGTTCGGCCACATTTTGCCGGTCACCCTCAAAAGCAGGGTCGTTCAGTGTCCTGAACAGGCGGGCCAGCCCGCGGGTGACATCCGGGGCATGATAAAGTGCATCAACAACCGTATAGATTGTGTAACTGAGGCCGATCTGACGTAAATAGCGATAAAAGGCGCGCAGCCACTCGGCCTCCTGTGCTGCAAGCCCGGTTCCGGTTACCAGACGGTTGAAGGCGTCATCTTCCGCAGAGCCGTTCAGAACGCAGGAAATAGCCTGATCAATTGCTTCTGCCCGTGCAAACAGGGGGATGGCCTGTTCCCCTTCCGGCAGGGCAAGGGCAAAATCGTGGATCGTGCCCAGCTTGCCATTATCCAGACTGGTCGGGATTTCGGATATGACCCGAAAACCGAAATTCTCCAGTGCCGGAACAGCATCCGAAAGAGGCATGGCCCCATGAAGCTGATAAAGCTTGAGATGCAATTGCTCAGGCGAATCCCCGTCGCGGCAGTAAAGGCGCGCGTCGCGCGGTGGATTGCCTCTATCGGACAACTCGCCCGTCCTTGCTGCAAGTGCGCGCAAACGGGAAATATCGAGGGCCGCTTCTGCCGGTCCATGGATGGCCCGATATTCCTGCGGGAAGGCATCGGCAAAGCGGGCGGCAATAGCTGCGGCGCGTGCGCTGTCCTCTCCTGCGGCAAGTTCAACCTCGACCGCTTCCGACCAGCCACGCAACATGGTCTGGAGCTTTTCTTCCAGTGCCGCCGGATCAGGCGTGCCATCGCCATCGCGTATATCCATCACGAAGCGGAGCATGGCAAGGTTTCCTCCCTCCACCTGCAGGCTCCAGTCGAGCATCTGGGAATCGCTTGCCTCTTCCAGCATGGTCTGGATCTGCTTGCGGACCATGGTGGATTGCAGGTCACGCGGAAGCCACACAAAGGCAAACAGATGCCGGGCCAGTGGTGCAGCAACCAGTGCCAGACGAGGGCGCGGACGGTCTTCAAGGCTCATCATCGTGGCCACGACGCGTTCCAGATCGGCATCGGAAAAGCTGACTGCCAGATCATGTGGCAGAATGGTAAGCGAATGCACCAGAGCCTTGCCCGCATGGCTGGTCGCCTCGAAACCGAATGTGCTGATCAGGGTTGATAGCTGGGTTCGCAGACGCGGCACCTGTGACGGCGGACTGGCAAGGGCTGCACTTGTCCACACGCCGGCATGGATCGACAATGCCTCAACCCTGCCATTACTGACCAGCGGAATAATAAACAGGTCAAGCGGCACGCGCCGATGCACGTTGGAAATCCGGTTGGCCTTGACAATCAGGGGCACCCGGCCCGAACCGTTTGACGGGTCATCAAACCAGGCAAAGGCACGTTCCATCGACCCGTCCGCCAGAATTTGCCGGGCACTTTTGCGACAGATGCCCAGCAGGCCGGAATTACTGCCATCGCGTTTGCGGGTGACATGGCCTAACTGGGTCAACATTCCATCATTGAGCCAGCGAATCAGGGCGGCGCCTTCACCATCGGCAATGCGGCCGGCATCCTCGGCCATGATTTCCTGCATTTTCGGCCAGTCTGCCACAGCGGCCCGAACATCGCCCAGAGCGATTCTGAGAGCTTTTTCCAATTGCCGTCGCTGCCGGGCATCAGCTCTCTCGGTCTCAATATAGATTATCGATTCCTGTGTTTCGCCTGCTCCTGCACCCTCCGGTATTTCTTTCAGCACGCCATCTTCCGTGCGGCGGACCGGCACGACGGGGTGGATCAGATGATCAATGGAGAGGCCTTGCGCCGCCACAGCCTGCGCGACCGAATCAACCAGAAACGGCATGTCATCATTGAGAATGGCAATCCGCATGAATCGACGATCCGTGCTGACTGTGGCAAGGGATATGGCCGGTTCGCCCGGATTGCGCACCGCTCCGGCATCAACAATAAACCGTGCCGCCTCGGTAATGCCGTCTTTGTCAAACGGCGTATCGCCGGGCAAAAGCGAATCACTGATCCTGTTCGCCAGATCAGAAACGAGCTTTGACACTGCTGCTTTAGACAGAGGATTCCCACCTGTTCCGCCGGTGCCTGATCCTTTAGCCATATTCTCTGAACCCCTCGCTCTCAGACTCATTTGCTTACGTTATAATATTACGCATTTAGGTAAAAATAATACGCCATTAGAGGATGCGCGCCAAGCCTTTTATCGGTGTTTATCTTCGCGGGTTATCCGGAAAGTGCCTCAATCGTCAGCTCAAGCGATTGTATGCGTGCTGCCGGTTCAAAGGTTGGCCCGGACAGGATCAATTCATCCGCTCTGGTGCGCTCAAGAAAACGGTTTATCGAGGCGCGCACGGTTTCCACACTGCCTACTGCGCTGACCTGTTCCATATGGGCGAGCATGGCGCGGGCATTATCGGGCAGGCTTTCCGGATAATTGGCCACAGGAGGTTTGATCTTGCCCGGCTGGCCTGTCCGCAGGGCAACAAAGCTTTGTTGCTGGGTGCTGGCAATCAATTGTGCCTCGGCATCGGTCGGGGCAGTGTAAACCGTCATTGCGGCCATGATATGCGGCGCCTGCAAATAGGGCGAGGGAATAAAATCCCGCCGGTAAAGTTCCAGCGCAGCATCCAGATGGTCCGGCGCGAAATGGCTGGCAAAGGCATAGGGCAGGCCCAGACGTGCGGCCAGTTGCGCCCCGAACAGGCTGGAACCAAGTATCCACATCTCGACATCCGCGCCGTAACCCGGTGTTGCCTTGACCGGAAGATCAATATCACCTGTCAGCAGAGCGCGCAGTTCCACCACATCTTGCGGGAAATATTCTGCTGCGCGGTGGAGATCCTTGCGCATTGCCTGCACGATCCGCCCATCCGCGCCCGGAGCGCGGCCCAGTCCAAGATCAACCCGGCCAGGAAACATCGCATCGAGTGAGCCGAATTGCTCGGCTATGACCAGCGGGTTATGATTGGGCAGCATGATGCCGCCTGCCCCGATACGGATGGTAGAAGTAGCACTGCCGATATAGGCCATGACCACCGAGGTTGCCGCAGAGCCAACCCCCTCCATTGCGTGATGTTCTGCCACCCAGTATCGGGTATAGCCGAGCCGCTCTGCCGCCTGGGCAAGATCAAGAGCGGAAGAAAAGGCTTCCTGAATGGTGCTGCCCTCACGCACGGGCACCAGATCAAGCACGGAAAGCGGAACTTTGGTTTCAGGGGTCATAAGGCTCCAACATTATGTAACAGAAGGGCAATATCCTCTTCACGTGACAGGCGGTGATCCCCGCCTTTGACAAGGGTGATCTGCACATCCTCCGACCGGAGCGCAGCGGCAAGGCGCAGGCTTATATCAACCGGCACTTCGCGGTCATCCTGCCCATGCAGAAGCCTCACGGGACAATCGACAGGAATCTGTCCGTCAAGCTGGCGCTGCTGCTCTCCATCCTGCCAGAACAGGGCAGGGGTGGGGGTCGGGTCCGGCCCGTAGGGGTTGTCTTCAAACACGGTTTTGCCCGCCTGCAGGTCGCGTTTCAGTTCTTCAGGAAAGCCCCAGTCGGTAAAATCGGGCGCGGCTGCTATGCCGACCATCGCATATAACCGGCCTTGTGCTGCAAGTTCCCGGCCAGCCAGCAGCATAAGCCAGCCGCCCATGGAAGAGCCGACCAGCAGGACAGGGCCTTGTGTGTAAGCTGCGATCAGTTCCAGCACTTCATCGCGCCAGCGCGACAGGCTGCCATCTGCAAAATCGCCGCCTTTGCCTGGGCCTGCACTTTCTCCACATCCTGAATAATCCAGCAACAGGCAGGCTCGGCCATGCGTAATTGCCCAGTCAAACAGGGCGGCTGCCTTGGTTCCGGCCATGTCTGACATATATCCGGGAAGAAAAACAATCACCGGACCTGCGCCGGAACAGTGCCTGTAGGCAATGCTTCGTCCATCCGGCAGGCTATGGAAGTGAATCTTGCTCATTGTCTCAAGATGGACCTTTGCCTGATGTAGAACAAGCACGCAAATGGACAGGCCATGTGTTCAATGAGTTCTGCCCTTATTTTGCCCTTACCCGACAGGTGGCTGGAAAGGCAGGCTGATGCAGGCTGTCTATCTGCGTCCTGCCGGCATTGTTTCGGGTATTTTGGAGTATCGACGTCTTTCGGATCATGTCCGGTTGTGCCATGGGCGCTACAAACTTATGAGATGACGATTATGAATGATTTGATCACCCTTCGCCTGCCTGATGGTTCCGCACGCGAAATGCCCAGAGGCACAACAGCGGCGCAGCTGGCAGCCGATATTGGCCCCGGTCTTGCCAAGGCGGCGCTGGCGGTGCGGGTCGATGGCGAATTGCGCGATCTTGCCCGGCCGATTGAAGGAGATGCCGATATTGCGCTGGTTACTGCGCGTGACGAGGCTGATGCGCTGGAACTTGCACGCCATGACTACGCCCATGTGCTGGCCGAGGCGGTGCAGGCATTATGGCCCGGCACGCAAATTACTTTCGGACCGGCAACCGATGACGGGTTCTATTATGACGTCAAGGCTCCTGCAACGCGTGATCCGTTTTCCATGGATGATCTTCCCGCGATTGAAGAAGAAATGCGCAAGATCATCAAGGCGGATAAACCCTTGCGCCGGGAGGAATGGAGCCGCCAGCAACTGATCAACAAATGGGAAAGTGAAGGCGAAGCCTTCAAGGCGGAATGGGCGGCTGAACTGCCCGAAGATGAAGCGCTGACCGTTTACTGGTCCGGGAATGACTGGCTGGACATGTGCCGTGGGCCGCATTTGCCTTCGACCGGCAAGCTTGATCCACAGGCCTTCAAGCTGATGCGTGTGGCCGGTGCCTATTGGCGGGGCGATCAGCTCAACGCGCCGCTTACGCGCCTATATGGCACTGGCTGGCTGAACAAAAATCAGCTTAATGCGGAGCTGCTCAGTCTTGAAGAGGCAGCCAAACGCGATCACCGCAAGCTGGGGCAGGAAATGGATCTGTTCCATCTGCAGGCTGAGGCGCATGGCAGCGTGTTCTGGCATCCAAAGGGATATATTATCTGGCGTGAGCTGGAAGCGTATATGCGCCGGGCCATTGATGGGGCTGGCTATCGCGAGGTCAAGACTCCGCAAGTGATGGATGCTCGCCAGTGGGAACAATCCGGCCACTGGGGCAAATACCGCGAAAACATGTTTGTGATCCCCGATGAAGTCCCCAATACCGAGGATGAAGGGCCGATTATATCGGGCAAGGCGGACTGGATGGCGCTCAAGCCGATGAATTGTCCGGCCCATGTGCTGATTTTCAGGCAGGGGATCAAAAGCTATCGTGATCTGCCATTACGGATTTATGAAAATGGCTGCTGCCACCGTAATGAACCTCATGGCGCCCTGCATGGGCTGATGCGTGTGCGGCAGTTCACGCAGGATGATGCGCATATCTTCTGCCGGGAAGACCAGATCGTTGCCGAGGTAAAGGCGTTCTGCGAACTGGCAGACCGGATCTACAAGGATTTCGGCTTTACCTATTCTGTCAAACTCGCCCTTCGGCCAGAGCAGCGTTATGGCTCAGACGCGGACTGGGACAAGGCGGAGCAGGAACTGCGCGATGCCGTGATCCGGGCCGGTCTTGCAACCGGGGAATATGGCTGGGAAGAATTGCCGGGTGAGGGCGCTTTTTATGCCCCCAAGCTGGAATGGCACCTGACCGATGCGATCGGGCGCACATGGCAGGTCGGCACGATCCAGTCCGACCGTGTTCTGCCTGAACGGCTGGATGCGAGCTATATCGCAGAAGATGGTGACAGGCATCGTCCGGTCATGCTGCATCGGGCGATTTTCGGTTCATATGAACGCTTTATCGGTATTCTGATTGAGCATTTTGCCGGCAAATTACCGCTCTGGCTGGCGCCGGTGCAGGCGGTTGTTGCAACCATTGTTTCCGATGCGGATAGCTATGCAAGCGAAGTAACGGAAAAACTGAAGGCAGCGGGGATTCGTGTGGAAACCGATCTTCGTAACGAGAAAATCAATTACAAGGTTCGCGAACATTCCGTCGCCAGGGTTCCGCATTTGCTGGTTGTTGGCAAACGTGAGGCCGAGGAAGGCACGGTTGCCATGCGGACGCTGGGCGAGAAAGAGCAGCAGATCCTGTCTGTTGATCAGGCCATAGCAATGCTGAAGGAACAGGCTACGGCACCTGACCTGCGATAATTCTGCTGGATGCTGCGTGGCCCGAAAACGCTTTATTTCGTCATCGGGCCATTGCAGATTGTTTCCACCACCAGTTTGCGGCCGGAGATAATTTCTCTTTCCCGCAGCGGTTCAGGCAGGGTTTCGCGCGGGGCCTGACGACCAATCGCAATGCCTGCTTCCAGCCGGTAATCGGAAGGCAGATTGAGTGTCTTGCGTGCTTTATCAAAATCGATCCCGACCATGCCATGTGAACGCAGCCCCATATGATGGGCCTGAAGCGCCATCATCGCCCATGCGGCGCCCGCATCAAAACTGTGGGAGTGGCTATCTTTGGGTTCCTGCCCGCGAAGGCGTAACTTTGTATCCGACACGATAAACACCAGCGCACTGGCATTTTTGACCCATGCCTGGTTGAATTCCAGCAGCAGCCCAAGGAAGCTGTCCCAATATTCATCATCCCGACGGGAATAGAGAAATGTCCAGGGTTGGTAATTATAGGCTGACGGGGCCAGACCCGCTGCGGTGAAAATCGTTTGCAAATCATCAAGTGATACTTTGCTGCCGTCAAAAGCACGCGGGCTCCACCGTTCGGTAATCAGGGGCAATACTTCGGGATGAGTCTGGCGTTCGGTCATGATCAGTCCTTGAGATTATCTACGAAAGAACAGGCAGGAATTACAGTTTCACTACCCAGTCATGTGGATCAGGGCGAGTGCCACGCTGGACACCGACCAGCTTTTCACGCAGCTTTACGGTTAGCTGGCCTGGCCCGCCGGAGCCAATGGTAAAACCGCCCTGCCGCCCTTCAACCCTGCCAACAGGAGTGACAACCGCAGCGGTGCCGCAGGCAAAACTTTCTACCAGTCTGCCGCTTTCGGCATCCTTGCGCCAGTCCTCAAGGCTGTAGGCTTCTTCAATAACATTCAGGCCTTCATCACGAGCGAGGCGGATAAGGCTGTCACGGGTAATGCCGGGCAGGATTGTTCCGCCAAGCGGAGGAGTCACGATCCGGCCATCATCAAACACGAAAAACAGGTTCATGCCGCCCAGTTCCTCAATCCATTTATGCTCGGCGGCATCGAGAAACAGCACCTGATCGTGCCCATGGCTGAAGGCTTCTGCTGTCGGGACAAGGCTTGCCGCATAATTGCCGCCGCATTTGGCGGCTCCTGTGCCGCCGGGTGCGGCGCGGGTATAGTCAGACACCCAGATGCTGACAGCAGGCGCACCGGACTTGAAATAATTGCCTGCCGGGCTGGCTATAATCAGGAATTTATATTGTTTGGCCGGACGAACCCCCAGAAATGCTTCAGTCGCAATCATGAAAGGGCGCAAATAAAGTGATCCGCCCTCAATTGAGGGGAACCAGTCTTTTTCACGTGTCACCAGCAGGCGGATAGCTTCGAGAAATGTTTCTTCGGGCAGTTCCGGCATAGCCAGGCGCCGCGCGGACGCATTCAGACGACGGGCGTTCTGGTCCGGACGAAACAGGGCTGTGGAGCCACCTTCCAGCCGGTAGGCTTTCAGCCCTTCAAAAATTTCCTGCGCATAATGCAGCACGGCTGATGCCGGATCGAGCGGGATGGGCTGGCGAGGGCCGAGTGTGGCATCATGCCAGCCGCGTCCTTCTGTCCAGTCGATTGAAATCATATGGTCGGAAAACAACACGCCGAAGCCAGGATTTTGCAAGGCGGCATTGCGCGCATCAA
>JBKEEC010000014.1:0-5588 GCA_047975785.1 Sphingomonadaceae bacterium
GCGACATATTCCATTTCAGGCGTGATAATGCCGCGTCTTGCATAGTGCATCTGGCTAAGATTGGCGCCGGGCTTCGCGCGCAGCACCGTGCGGGCGACGTTGGGGAAAGCGGGCACGCCACCGCTGCGATCCGGCCCCAGCTGGCCGTTATCTTCCGGTTTGACCGTCCGCGCGGAATATTCTTCCACATCGCCGCGCTCAAGCTGCCATGACCGCCGCAATTGAGGCAGTCCGCGCGCGATATCGATCTGGACGGCAGGGTCAGTATAGGGACCGGACGTATCATAAACCCGCACGGCAGGTTCACCACTGGATGGCTCCAGCGTGATTTCCCGCATGGCAACATTCAGCGGCCCGACATGGATCTTCTGACTGCCCCGGATAGGTCCGGTAGTGACACCGATTTCAAGCGTGCTGTTGATATCTGCCATAGTAACGTATCCTCTGTTTTGCCGCAGGTCGGCGAAACAGGAAAAGGCAGAAACTTATGTGCACTGGCTGCCCTTCCCTCCGCCGGTGCTAGCCGGTTCAGGTTCAACGGGTCGGGCAGCATGACCTGCCCCTCTCAGCCGACACTGGCTCCCCGAGGATCAGTTCCGGCAATAGAGCAGGCTTTGCAAAAGGTCCAGCAGGCAAATCTGCAATTCAGACCCTGAAAACCATCAGAACCAGTAACCGTCAGAACGAAAAAGGATGAAAGTGGTGCCCAGGGGCGGAGTCGAACCACCGACACGACGATTTTCAGTCGTCTGCTCTACCACTGAGCTACCCGGGCATTCGCTTCTGCAAAAAAATCAAACCGGTGAAATAATCAGACCGGCTGAACCGCAAGCGATTGGAGAGCGGCCCTATGGCGAAGCACGGCGCGCTTGGCAAGAGGTTTTATGATCTCTGTTACTCTTCATGGTCCTGTGGTGCGATGATATCTTCTGGCGAGGCAGGTTCTCCGGCAATCGCATAGGATTCGTTAAACCACATGGAAAGGTCACGGTCACGACATCGGGCGGAACAGAATGGCGCATATTTTTCGCTACGTGGCTTGCGGCATATTGGACAGGGACGGGATCGCGGGCTGGTCATAATACGACAGCCTGTGCGAATCCGGCATCAAGTGCAAGGCTCTCGCGACTTTCTATCCGCACATGACGTCCGCTTCGGCGCTCCAGACTGGCAATCCACCGGGCAGACAGGCGCAGGGCGACATCAGGGTGACACACCAGAAGCAGGGCGCCCGGTTCTGTAATCCGTTCTGCCCGCGCCAGAAGGTGTCGTGCGGCAGCGCCGGCAGGATCATTCATCAGCAAGGCGGGCAAAGAGGCGCGTCGTATCCGGCTTATAATCTGGACAAGGCCAAACCCGTTCATCGCTGTTCTTTCATGGGGCCAGCCAGCAAGAGCGACTTCCAGTGCCTGATCAATTTTCCGGCGATCGTCACGCGCCGCCAGTGTAGGAAAATCTATGGCGATATTACCCGCAAGGGCGAGGTGCTGCAGCGCCGATGCAACAGCAGGGGTGGCTGCCTGTGCCAGTTGCGCAGGCGGAAGAGTCCCATCCACATCTATCACCGTCATGGCAGGAGCAAGCGCGATATCCAGCGCACCTCCGGCGAACTCCAGGTGGCGATCCCATGCCTGTGCCCACACCATGTCCCAGTTTTGCGGATCAGGAAAGTGATGCACGATCTGCGCATTATGGCCCTCGGCACCGAGCTGGGCTGCCAGATCAGGTGCAGGAACAGGCGCAAGATCTGATGGCCGCGCATGGGCGCGCTTGTATCGCCCCCTCTCTGCCAGCGCCGCACGGGTCACTTCCAGCCGGATAATGGCGCCTTCCTGCGCATTACGGGGCAGACGATCAACCAGAGCTTCCTGACCACTGGCAAAACGCGCTGTTCCCCGCTGCGAACCGGAACGACGGGAAACGAGAATGGCATCTTCAACTTGCCCGCAAACAAGTGCGCCCGGCCAGTAAATAGCTGCGGCTTTGACATGGCCTGACTGACAGGCGAGCGCGCGTTGTTCTGCGATACCGATTTCAACCAGAAAATCAGCCAATGGGCATTCCTGCTGCCCGTAGCAGGGTGCGCGCTTCATAAAGAGGCAGGCCGACAACGCCCGAATGGCTGCCCTGTATCATGGTTATCAGCCCTTCGGCGCGGCCCTGAATAGCATAGCCACCTGCCTTGCCCTGCCATTCTCCGCTTTCGATATAGCGTGCAATTTCAGCTTCGCTCAGCCGTTTGAAACGCACGATTGTCTGGCTCAGGCGTTCACGCACCAATCCACCGGAATCTTTTAGCGCAAGGGCAGAATATACCCTGTGGCGTCGCCCGGACAACAGCTCCAGACAGATGCGGGCCGTTGCTTCATCTTCTGCCTTGGGCAGAATCCGCCGTCCGCATGCGACCACCGTATCGCCTGCCAGCACAATCTGGCCGTCATGGGCCGGAACAGCGCAGGCCTTTTCCCTTGCCATACGGATTGCATAATCGCGCGGCTTTTCGGCAAAGGCGGGTGTTTCATCAATATTGGCAGCAACAATAGATCCGGGAGACACTCCCAGGCGTGCGAGAAGTTCACGCCGCCGGGGACTGACGGATGCAAGAACCAGCACCGGAACAGAGGCCTGCCCTGCCTCACCCTCCATCTTTGGAAGAGATGTCACATTCAGGCTGGGCGCAGAAATCAGGAGGGGCCGGGGCCGCCACGCCCAGGCATGTAACGATAGGTGATCCGTCCCTTGGTCAGATCATAGGGGGTCAGTTCCACCATAACCTCATCACCAACCAGCACACGAATACGGTTCTTGCGCATTTTCCCTGCTGTATGGCCAAGTATTTCATGGCCATTTTCAAGCTCAACCCGGAACATCGCGTTAGGCAGCAGCTCGACCACCTTGCCGCGCATTTCGAGGAGTTCTTCTTTCGCCATCTAGCTGATTATCTCGCATTTAAATTGCAACATGGCGCGCCCATATCCTGCAATGCGGCAAAAGAAAAGCATTTCGATGTCCGGGCGATACCATCAGCTATCTTCCGGCGGGCCATCCGGAGCTGAGACAAAACGTTACTCAAGCCCCTCTTGTCAAGAAAACCGGGCTAAGCCAGAAAGCGGCGTCCGGGGGTGGAAGTCTGGATTATCAAAAGGATCTGGAATGAAATACCCCCCTCTTGTAGCATCTGCGTCATTACTTGTTCTGGGTTGCATACTGGCCGCGCCAGCACATGCCCAGGATTCTGACCCGTCCGCAGATACACCTCTGACTGATAATGAAATTCTGGTTCTGGCAGAGCGGATTCGCGGTCAGGTGGATACATCGCAGCCTCCCATCGCGGTGCTGAATGAAGAAGATATCGCTGCATATGGCGCTGATTCGCTAACAGATCTCATTTCCCAGCTTTCGGCACAAACAGGCTCAGGACGCGGGCGCGGGGGAAGGCCGGTCTTTCTGGTCAACGGGCAGCGTGTATCGGGTTTCCGGGAATTTCACCGCTATCCGCCGGAAGCCATCCGCAAGGTCGAGATTCTGCCCGAAGAGGTGGCGCAGCGTTTTGGCTATCCGGCCGATCAGCGCGTGATCAATTTTATCCTGAAAGACAATTTTGCCAGTCGTGAAATCGAGGCGGAAATCGGTGGCCCGGACCAGGGAGGCAGCAGAACCATTGAAGCAGAAGGCAGTCTGCTGACAATTTCCGGCCCCAACCGCATGAATATCAGCGCGGAAATCACCGATACTACAATGCTGACCGAAGCAGAGCGGAATATTATCCAGACCCCCGGCAGTGTGCCTGATATTATTACTGATCCTGACCCGGCACGCTATCGCAGCCTGATTGCGGATTCACGCAGCTATACGGTGGAAGGCACCTGGAATACCGGCCTTGGCGAAGGCGGTACGGACGGCAATTATTCTATCAATGGCAGCTTCAATCGTGAAGAACGACACAGCCTTTCCGGTCTGGATACGGTGCTCCTGACAGCGCCAGGCGGAACTCAGGCCCTTCGTGCGCTGGATGAAAATCCGCTGGCCCGTCAGTCCAATACCACCACCTGGTCGCTTGGCAGCACTCTCAACAAACCTCTGGGGGACTGGCAACTGGCAGTTACGGCTGATGCCAGCCGCGCCCATAATGCAACCTATAGCGACCGTCGCCGTGACACTTCCGGGTTGCAGGCACAGGCGATAAGCGGAAATCTGGCGATTGACGGTGTGCTGCCCACCGTGCCCGATGCCGGACAGGATCTTGCTACCAGCACCACTTACGGCTTTGACAGCAAGAGCACGCTGCGCGGCAATCCATTTCTGCTTCCGGCCGGAGATCTTGGCCTGACCCTGGATGCCGGCTATAGCTGGGACCGGGTGATCAGCGATGACAGCCGCAGCACGCTTGGAAAAAGCACGCTGACACGCGGCACTTTGTCTGGCGGCTCCAACCTCACCATCCCCCTTACCAGCAGGCGCGAAGGGTTTATGGACGGACTGGGTGATTTCACTCTGACACTGGGCGGCGGGGTGGACAATTATTCGGATTTCGGGACTTTGGGCAACTGGACAACCGGGCTGACCTGGCAGCCGGTGGAGCCACTGACCCTGCAGGCGACATGGATCGAGCGTGAAGCCCCGCCCGGTCTTGGCAACCTCGGCAGCCCGGCGATTATCAATTACAATGTTCCGGTCTATGATTTTACCAATAACCAGACCGTGCTTGTTTCCACAATTGCAGGCGGCAATCCGTCGTTGAAGGCAGAAAAACAGCGCGACCTCAAGCTGTCGGCCAGCCTTGATGTCGATCTGTTTGACCGCACCAGCCTGCAGGTGGAATATTTCCGCAATCGTTCAGATAATGTCACGACCAGCTTTCCCCTGCTGACCCCGGCGATTGAAGCGGCTTTTCCAAATCGTGTTACCCGTGATCCGGGCGGGCAGCTTGTCTCGATTGACCGCCGGCCGATAACGGTGGACAGCACCAGAAGCGCCCGTATCCGCTATGGTTTCAATATCTTCGGGAGATTATCGGATGATGGCGGAGCACGGGGAGGCAGTGAACCGGGAGATCGGCAGGCCCCTGCCCCCATGGGAGCCACTTCCGCGCCAGCACCGCAACCCGCATCACAAGAAACGACACAGGATACATCTGGCAATAACGCCCGCACGGGTCGCCCCGATCCTGAGCGTTTTGCCGCTTTGCGCCAGCAATTATGTTCCAGCAGCAATCCGGATGAACAGCCTGACCTGTCAAATCTGCCCGAACCTGTGCTGGAACGCCTGCGCGGAGATAATGGGCAGATTGATCCCGCCCGTGTCCAGCGTTTGCGAGACAGGCTGTGCTCTGCAAATCCGCAGGGAACAGCAGGGGCAAAAACAGGCCCAGATGCGGCTCCTTCATCTGGCTCCGGCTCCTCTGGCGCCAGAACCTCATCAGGCGCTGGTTTCCCCGGTATGCCGGGACGCGGACCGCGTGGGGGGCGCTGGAATCTTTCCCTCTATCATACAATTGAATTGCAGAATGAGGCACTGATCGCCCCCGGAGGCCCACTGCTTGACATGCTTCACGGTGACGCGGTGAGTTCTGGCGGTGTATCACGCCA
>JBKEEC010000196.1:0-9613 GCA_047975785.1 Sphingomonadaceae bacterium
GCAGGCCCTGTTGAAGCTGATGGAAGGCACAACCGCCTCTGTCCCCCCCCAGGGTGGGCGCAAACATCCCCAGCAGGAATTTCTGCAGGTCGATACCACCAATCTTTTGTTTATTTGTGGCGGCGCCTTTGCCGGGCTGGAAAAGGTGATTGCCGACCGTTTGCAAAAGCGCAGCATCGGCTTTGGCGCCCATGTGGCCGATCCGGACAAACGCCGTGTGGGCGAATTGCTCGAAAAATGCGAGCCGGAAGACCTGCTCAAATTCGGTCTGATCCCTGAATTTGTCGGGCGACTGCCGGTTATCGCCACTTTGCGCGATCTGGATGTGGATGCTCTGGTGCAAATTCTGCAGGAGCCGAAAAACGCATTGGTCAAACAGTATCAGAAACTGTTTGAGCTGGAAGATGTCCAGCTGACCTTCACCGACGGCGCCTTGCGGGCGATTGCCGACAAGGCCATCAAACGCAAGACCGGAGCACGCGGCCTGCGCTCGATCGTGGAAGGCATTTTGCTGGATACCATGTTCGACCTGCCGGGAATGGATGACGTTTCCGAAGTGGTTGTCGATGAAGATGTCGTTGAAGGCCGCAAGGAGCCTGTCCGCGTCCTTTCCGGTGAAGGTAGCAAGAACAAGGAAGCTGCCGCCTGAAGGCTTGATGCGGGCGCGGCTGCCCTATGGATACCGGTGCCCCGCAGATGCTTGTACCAACATGCGATGATCTTGACTCATTGCAGTTTGGTTAAGCCCGCCCGGTGACTGAGCGTTTCAGACTGCTGCGGGTCACACGCTTACACACCGCTACCGGTCATCGCGCGAATAATCATCCAGAATAGGGATTATAACATCGCGAGAAAAAGTTGAATCATGTGCGATGCTATAATCGTTTGTTATCGTTTTTCTTTTGCGAAAGCGAAGCTGGGCACCGGTTTTTGTCAAAAAATCACTCGACAACAAAAGTATAAAGAGCGGGATGTGATTCTGTCATATGTCATCCCGCTCTAGACCAGACGCGATTGCTGCAGTGCGGCTTCGATAAACCCTGCGAAAAGCGGGTGAGGGTCAAACGGCTTGCTTTTCAGTTCGGGGTGATATTGCACGCCCACAAACCATGGATGATCTGGCCGTTCCACAATTTCAGGCAGTAGCCCATCGGGTGACATGCCGGAAAAAACCAGTCCGTCACGCGCAAGCGCATCCTGATAGGCCAGATTGACTTCGTAACGATGGCGATGGCGCTCTGAAATTTCTGTCCTGCCGCCGTAAATGGCAGAAACGTGGCTATTCGGGCCAAGTTTCGCCTCATAGGCGCCAAGGCGCATCGTCCCGCCCATATCGGTATCGGCACCGCGCAATTGCAGGCCTTCCTTGCTCATCCATTCGGTAATAATACCTACCACCGGCTCACGCGTTTCTCCGAACTCGGTCGAGGAGGCATCGGGCACACCGCCTGCACGCGCACCCTCGACACAGGCCATCTGCATCCCCAGACAGATACCAAAGAAGGGAACCTTGTGCTCCTTGGCAAAGCGCACGGCTGCAATCTTGCCCTCAGCCCCGCGCGCACCAAATCCGCCGGGCACCAGAATGGCGTGCATCGGCTCAAGCTGGGAGACGATTTCTGCGTCATCCTGCTCGAACACCTCGGCATCAATCCAGTTGATATTGACCTTGACCCGATTGGCCATGCCGCCATGAATCAACGCTTCGTTCAGGGATTTATAGGCATCAGGCAGGCCGACATATTTCCCGACCACCCCGATTGTCACCTCACCTTCGTAATGGTCGTAGCGGTCAACAATATCATACCAGCGCGACAGGTCCGGCGCAGGAGATTCCATCCCGAAATGTCGCAAAACCTCGCTATCCAGCCCCTCGGCATGATATTGAAGCGGCACGGTATAAATGCTGGGCGCATCGAGCGCCTGAATCACCGCTTCGGGCCGCACATTACAAAACAGGGCAATTTTGCGGCGCTCACTTTCCGGCAAAGGGTGTTCGCAGCGGCACAGAAGCAGGTCAGGCTGCACACCCAGGCTTGTCAGTTCACGGACAGAGTGCTGGGTCTGCTTGGTTTTCAACTCACCAGCCGCAGAAATATATGGCACAAGCGTGACATGCACGCTGGCAGTGCGTTCACGCCCCAGCTCATTGCGTAACTGGCGGATCGCCTCGATAAAGGGCAGGCTTTCAATATCGCCTACCGTCCCGCCAATTTCACACAGGACAAAGTCCAGATCTTCCGTATCTGCCAGAGCGAATTGCCTGATCGCATCCGTAACATGCGGGATCACCTGCACGGTTGCACCCAGATAATCTCCGCGCCGTTCCGCAGCGATAATCTGCTGATAGATCCGTCCGGATGTGATGTTATCGCCCTGATGAGCGGAAACACCTGTAAACCGTTCATAATGGCCAAGATCAAGATCGGTCTCGGCGCCATCATCTGTCACATAGACTTCGCCATGCTGATAAGGGCTCATCGTCCCCGGATCGACATTCAGATAAGGATCAAACTTGCGAATCCGCACGCGAAAACCTCGCGCCTGCAGCAAGGCACCAAGGCTTGCCGCCATAAGACCTTTTCCGAGCGAGGAGACCACGCCGCCAGTGATAAAAATATACCGCGCCATGGGAGTCGGGCGTTAAGACCTGTTGCTGATTCGATGCAAGCACCGAATATGAAAAACTCACAAGTCTGAGGCTCTTTTCCCATGCTGATTTTCAGCGCGGGAGAGCCGCAGGAGGATTTATCCGGCTGCATCCTTCAGCGGGTCGTCATTCTCTGCCGGTGCAGGCGTCGCAGTTTCAGGCGCAGCAGTGCCTTGCCCAACACCGGGTTGAGCCGCACCGGGCTGACCTGCCGCACTATTGCCGAGCGGATCATTGCTGGCCGGAGTAACCGAACGGTCGAGCGTTGATTCGATATCATCACCCGAAGTTGTTTCCACCGCAACCGCAGCCATTGCAATCGAGAGCACCACAAACAGGATAGCGAGCCACTTTGTCGCCCGTGTCAGAAAATCTGCGGCACCGCGTGCACTCATGAAACCGCCGGGGCTTCCGCCGCCGCCAATTCCCAGACCGCCCCCTTCCGAGCGCTGCATAAGAATAACGCCCACAAGAGCAGCGGCAACAATGGCCTGAACAACGGTTAGAAAAAGAAACAGTGACATGTTTTCAATCTGCTTTGGGTTTCAATCTGCTTTGGGCTTCACTTTAATAAAGTGCGGTTGACGGCCATCTAGGCGCTGACAGGCATTATCGCAAGAGCGCCTTTTGCAAACAGGGTCTGGCTGAAAGCTGTCTGTCGCATCCCCGGAAGTGGAACGACATATGATTGAACCACTAGCGATCCTGCAATTCCGCCACTGCACTGACAATACCAAGAAAACTCTCGGCTGTCAGGCTTGCACCGCCAACCAGTGCACCGCCAACATTTTCCACCGCCATAAGTTCGGCTGCATTTTCGGGTTTGACCGACCCGCCATAGAGGATGCGGATTTCGGTTCCCGCTTCTTCGCCATAGCGCGCAATCAGCAAGGAACGGATTGCCTGATGCATCGAGGCGACATCATCTGTTGTCGGTGTCTTGCCCGTGCCGATCGCCCATATCGGTTCGTAAGCCACGGTCAGCCGCTCGACGACATCTTCAATTTTTGCTGGCAGCGATTTTTCAAGCTGGGTCGTGACGAAAACCTCTGCCTTGCCCGAATCGCGTGTTTTTTCTGTTTCGCCGCAGCAGACAATCACGCTCAATCCGGCTTCGAGGGCACTTTTTGTCTTGGCGCGAACAATCGAATCAGTTTCCTTGTGGTCCTGCCGCCGTTCACTATGGCCGAGAATCACGAATTTCGCCCCGGAATCGGCAATCATGGATGCAGATATATCGCCAGTATGCGCACCATCAGGGTCAGCATGGCAATTTTGCGCCCCGACTGCGATCTGCTCCGCCTCACGGTGCACGGGGTGAATCAGCGTATAAGGCGGTGCCAGCGCCACTTCCACCTTCATCAAACGCTGGGCGCCACGGTCAATTGCGCGCGCTTCGCTAAGCATTGCACGGGTTCCGTGCATTTTCCAGTTACCGACAATATAGGGCCGCTCGGCCATGATTCTTCCCTGCCTTTGATTGCTTACGCCCTATGGGACGATCCGGCTGGCTGCGCTAGCGGAGGACCGCCTTCAGGTCAAAACCCTTTAGCACCTGTTGCGACAAGGCCGCACTATGGATAAAGCGCCTTGGAAACCTGTCGGGCCTGCTTGCCCAGCCTATTCGGATATATCGTAATGCTCAATTCTTTCCGCAATTTTTTCAAGTCCAGATTCGGCATTATTGTGACACTGGCCTTTCTGGTGATTATCGGAATTGCCTTTGCCAGTTCGGATGTCGCCAATACCGGGACTTTTGGCGGCGTTGCCGGGGGTGATAATGTCGCCGTGGTCGGCGACAGGAAAATCGGCAATGCCGATCTGAGCCGGGCGGTAACCGCACGGGTTGATCAGTTGCGGCAGGATGATTCGACCCTTTCAATGTCATCATTCATCGCTCAGGGCGGACTGGATGCCGTGCTTGATTCGATGATCGACCGCTACGCCATGGCCGAATATGCCCAGGAGCATGGCCTGCGCGCCGGTGATAATCTCGTGAATAGCGAAATCCTGCAAATTCAGGCATTCCATGGGCCGGACGGAAAATTTGACCAGAAAACCTATCAGCAGGTTATTTCCAGCCGCGGGCTGACTGATGCCATGGTGCGGGCCGATTTTGCCGATGGGCTGCTATCCCAGCAGGTGCTGTTTCCTGCCAGCTATGGCGCAACCGTGCCCGACAAATTCATTACGAATTATGCCTCACTGCTCAAGGAACGCCGGGAAGGTGCGATCGGCCTGATCATGAGCAGCGCCTATGCCCCCGAAGGCAAACCGACCGATGCGCAGGTTCAGGCCTATTACGATGCCAACCGGAGTGATTTCATCCGGCCCGATCGCCGTGTCATCCGCTATGCCGTATTTGACGATTCAGCCGTATCCGACCGGATTGACCCGACCGAGGCGGAAATTGCCGCACAATACAAAACAGACAGTGCAAAATATGCCGCGCGCGAAGAGCGCAGCTATACCCAATTGATTGTCCCTACACAGCAAGCTGCGCAGGCAATTGAAAACGGGATCAAGGCGGGCGGATCGATGGAAGCTGCTGCCAGGCAAGCAGGGTTGCAAACGTCAAAAGTCGGCCCTGTCACAAAAACTGCTGTGGCTGAAACAAGTTCTCCCGCTGTTGCAAATGCCGTATTTTCAACCGGCGCGGGGCAATTGGCGCCACCTGTTCGCAGTGGCCTTGGCTGGCATGTTATCCGGGTGGACAAGGTGCAGACAACGCCTGCACGCGGCCTTGCGCAAGTCAGGGGAGAAATTGCGGATACCCTGCGTGCACAGAACAGGCGCAAGGCATTTTCCGATCTCGCAGTCAATATCGAGGATCAGATCAATGACGGGGTTGCCCTGTCAGATCTGGCCGGACAGCTTGGGGCAAAAATCGAGACATCCCCGCTTCTTACCGCCGATGGCAGGGTATATGGCAATCCCGGTGCGCAGACCCCCGCTACACTGGCGCCGGTTCTCGCCACCGCATTCCAGATGGAAGAAGAAGGCGAGCCACAACTGGCCCCCTCACCCGATGCCAACAGCTTCATCGTGTTTGAAGCCAGCAGGATCATTCCTTCTGCCACGGCACCTCTCAAGGAAATTCGTCCGGATGTTGAGGCTGCATGGGCACAGGCAGAGGGCGCAAAACGCGCAAAGGCTGCCGCCGACAAGGTGCTTGCACGGGTCAGCAAGGGAGATTCACTGCAGGATGCCATGCGGGCAGAAAATGTGACACCTCCTCAAATCGAGCGCATCAATCTGTCGCGGGAACAATTGATGGCATCGGGCCAGCAGGTTCCTCCACCGCTGGCACTATTGTTCAGCATGGCGCAGGGAACAGCCAAAAAACTGGAAGGCCCCAATGAAATGGGCTGGTTTATTGTCGATCTGGACAAGATCGAAGCGGGAACAATCGCCAAAACTGAGCCCCTGTTCGCACAGGCAAGAACAGAACTGGGCGGAGCCGTAGGCAATGAATATGCCGAACAGCTGCAAAATGCGATTATCAAAAGCATGAATGTAAAACGCAACAAATCTGCACTGGCCGCTGTGCGCAAGCAGCTTACTGGCGAAAACTGAGGACGAGAAACTGGCTTCCCCCCTGCCTGAAAATTCGGCCCCGGCTCGCGTCCAGCTCTCCCGTCAGGAGCCGGCACTTGTCTGGCGCAAGGCTATTGCCGACACCTGCACTCCGGTCGGCGCGGCGCTTCGTCTGTTTGAGCCTGAACGTGGTGACTTTCTGCTCGAATCCGTAGAAGGCGGCGAGGTGCGTGGTCGATACAGCCTGATCGGCCTGAATCCCGATCTGGTATTTCGCGCAACCGGCCAGCAAGCCGAAATCAACCCTGTCTGGCAGCAGGACCGGACAGCTTTCACACCATGCGATGGCACCAGTCTGGATGAGTTGCGCGAACTGGTGGCATCATGCCGGATTGAGGTTCCTCCTGCCCTGCCCTCCGCACTGGCCTGTCTTGTGGGCTATTTTGGCTATGAAACCGTGGGTCTGGTAGAAAAACTGCCCAGAGCGCCACAAAGCGGGCTGGACATGCCCGATATGCTGTTTGTCCGCCCCACGATTATCCTTGTTTTCGACAATCTGACCGATGAACTGTTCTGCGTTGCACCTGTCTGGCCTGACAGTGATGGCGACCCAGCCATGATGATCGAGCGCGCAGGCGAACAAATTGACGATACGCTGCGTGGCCTTGCGCGCCCTCTTCCGCCGGAACCACAAGTGAAGGGACTGCCCGAAATGGCACTCAACCCGACCATGTCCGGCGATGAATACGCCGCCATGGTAACGCGGGCCAGGGAATATATCGAGGCAGGAGACATTTTTCAGGTTGTTCTGGCGCAGCGTTTTACCTGCCCTTTCCCGCTTCCCCCCATGGCGCTTTACCGTGCCTTGCGCCGGGTGAACCCGTCACCATTCCTGTATTTTCTTGACCTGCCAGGGATGGCGGTTGTCGGCTCATCGCCGGAAATCCTTGTGCGCGTGCGCGATGGCGAAGTCACCATTCGTCCTATCGCGGGGACTCGCCCCCGCGGCATAACGGCAGAAGAAGACCGGGCCAATGAAACCAGCCTGCTGGACGACCCCAAGGAGCGGGCCGAACATCTGATGCTGCTTGATCTGGGTCGCAATGATGTCGGGCGTGTAGCCCGCAAGGGCACAGTCAATGTCACGGCAAGCTTCACCATAGAACGCTACAGCCATGTCATGCACATTGTCAGCAATGTGGTTGGCAGGCTCGCCGGTCATCATGATGCGATTGATGCCCTTTTTGCCGGTTTTCCTGCCGGAACTGTCAGTGGAGCGCCCAAGGTCCGCGCCTGCGAGATTATCGCCTCGCTGGAACCGGAAACCCGCGGCGCCTATGCGGGCGGGGTCGGGTATTTCGCCCCGGATGGATCAGTCGACAGTTGCATTGTGCTGCGCACTGCTGTCATTAAGGACGGCATGATGCATGTTCAGGCCGGTGCCGGTATCGTTTCGGATAGCGATCCGGCCTATGAGCAAAGAGAATGCGAGGCCAAGGCCAGTGCCTTGATTGCAGCCGCCAGAGAAGCGGTGCGGATCGCACAGGAACCGGGATTTGGCCAATGAAGCACCGTATCAGATACTGTCATGCACTGACATGTGGTGCAATGGTGATGATGCTGGTCTCATGCAACCAGCAGCCCGGCGGAGAGCCGGTGACTCGTATCGACTTTGAGAATATGGACGGCACAAAAAGCGCCGGTGCCACCACTGCCCCATCACCCACACCCACCGCGGCGCAGGGGCCATGTGAAAAAGTCACATTTGAAGAGGTGCAGCTGACTCACTGCGTGGCCAACCCGGTCAAACACAGTATGCGCACCGTCCTTGCGGGCGAAGATGGCGCACCCTTGCGCAGTTTTTCCGCCCTGCAGACATCCTTGCCCAAAGACACAAAAATCGCTTTTGCCATCAATGCCGGCGCGTTTGACGGAGAAGGCAAACCTGTTGGCTATTATGTAGAAAATGGCAACCGGATCAAGGAGCTGGACCGCTCTGATGGTCAGGGAAATTTCTATCTCAAGCCCAATGGCGTGTTTTACGGCACAGGCAGCACATGGCGTATCCGCACATCCGATGATTTTTACTCCAGTGTCGGCGATCGTCCTGCCTGGGGGACGCAATCCGGCCCCATGCTGGTCATCAAGGGCAAGCTGCATCCCAAAATATCCGAAGATGGCCCCAGCAAGTCCATTCGCAGCGGTGTGGGCCTGGATGCAAAAGGCAATGCGCATTTCGTAATTTCGGATGCTCCCCTGTCCTACGGTGTTCTGGCGCGTTATTTTCGCGACGGGTTGAAAACACCCAATGCCCTGTTTCTTGACAGCCAGCGTTCCTCATTGTGGGACCCGGCAAACGGGCGCATGGACACAAACGCACGCATCGGGCCAATTCTGCTCGTGACAGACAAGTAAAAGCACAAGCCTATGATTCTGGTCATTGACAATTACGACAGCTTCACTTTCAACCTTGTCCATTACCTGATGGAGCTGGGAGCCGAAGTGGAAGTCATGCGCAATGATGCCATCTCCGTGGCTGATGCCATGGCTTCGGGGGCCGACGGGTTTCTGATTTCCCCCGGTCCGTGCACCCCCAATGAAGCCGGTATCAGCCTTGATCTGGTGGCAGCATGTGCCGAGGTGCAAAAGCCTCTTCTGGGTGTGTGTCTCGGCCATCAGGCAATCGGGCAGTATTTTGGCGGAAAAGTCGTGCGCGGCGGGCTGATGCATGGCAAAACCAGCCCGGTCACACATGATGGCAGCGGCGTATTTGCCAATTTGCCCAGCCCGTTTATTGCCACGCGCTATCATTCACTGGTGGTAGAAAACATACCGGACTGCCTGATCATCAATGCGCATAGCGATGACACTCATGTTCAGGGTTTCAGGCATGTCAGCCTGCCCATTCACGGCGTCCAGTTTCATCCCGAAAGCATCGCAACCGAGCATGGCCATGCCCTGCTGGCAAATTTTCTGCGTATTTGCGGCCTTGAAGCCGGAGAAGTCGTCAGGGAAACTGTATGAGAACCCTTCCCGACACGAATGTTCATCTGAGCGAGGACGAAGCCAACAGGGCGTTTGGCGCAATTCTGGATGGCACAGTCAGTGATGAAGACATTGCACGCTATCTTGTTGCCCTGTCCGGGCGGGGCGAAACGGCGCAGGAAATAGCCGGTGCTGCCCGCGCACTACGCGAAAGGCTGATCCCGATCAACGCACCCGAAACAGCCATGGATGTTTGCGGAACCGGCGGAGACGGGCATCATACGCTCAACATCTCCACGGCTGTCAGCCTGGTGGTTGCAGCCAGCGGCGTGCCGGTTGCCAAACATGGCAATCGCGCTGCCAGCAGCAAATCCGGTACTGCCGATACGCTGGAACAGCTTGGGCTTGATATGGATGCCGCAGGGCGGACAGCAGAAAAAA
>JBKEEC010000197.1:0-13008 GCA_047975785.1 Sphingomonadaceae bacterium
AACAAGTACAGCTTTACGCCTGATCCAATATATAAGCGGAATGCTGAAGGCTCTAGAAGGCTGACCTATGGGTTATCACATGCCGCTCTTTTTTCTTTTGTTGTCGTGTGATTTTTTGACAAAAACCGGTGCCAACTTTTTGTCATCACTCTCTAGCACTACTTTGGCAGATTTATGAGTGGTGGTCCGGAAGGGTGACGCCCGCAGTGTGGGCATGGTCGGTCCGGCGGTCTGGCGAGATGCTCAAGGATGGCTGTTCTGATTGCCGGAAGGCTTGGTTGCGGGGGCGGACCGGTGATTCTTTTTTCCCCCTCTGGCCTGCCTGAGGCGCTGCGTTTGCAGGAAGGCCAGGGCGATCATTGTCATCAGCGCATGTCGATGCAGGCCCTTCCATGACCGGCCTTCGAAGTGATCGAGGCCCAGCTCTTCCTTGAGTTGCTGATGACCCTGTTCGCAGACCCAGCGCGCCTTGATCGCTGCGGCAAGCTGCTTGATCGGTGTATCGGCCGGCAGGTTGGAGAGGTAGTATTTGCGCTCTCCAGTCGAACGATGTTCGCCGACCAGCCAGACCTCTTCTCCGGGCAGATGCTGCGCCCCCATGTCGCCGATGCGTTGGGGCGGACCATCCGCGACACGCACGCGGACGGCGGCGAAGCGCGCGACAAGCGGCCCCTTCGTTCCGCGTCGCCAACTGACCTTGCGCCACGTTGCTGTCTTCAGCATCGCCTTGGCCGACATTGACCTGACATCAGGGATGGCGTTCTTGCGCGGACGGCCTCTCCCGGCGACCGGGAAGATCATCGCGACATCGTGTGCGTAGACCTTCTGCCTGAACGGTATGCCAACGGCCCAGGTGAGACCACGTTCGCTCAGACCCTGCCGGAATGGCGCGGACATGCCATAACCTGCATCCGCAAGAACGCAGCCGAAGCGGACCCCTGCCGCACGGACCCGGTCGATCTCGGCCAGTGCGATCTCGGGCTTGGTCCTGTAAGCGCGGCAATCGGTTGGCACCCCGGCCCGTTCCAGTCGGGACGCATCGTCGGTCCAGCTCTCGGGAAGGAACAGGCGCAGGCCGATCATGACCGGAACTTCGCCCGATGCCAGCGTTGTCGATACCAGCGTCTGGCAGTTGGCGTTCTTGCCAAGCGCGGAAGCATATTGCGGGGCTACGCCAACCGAATGGCGGCCCTTCTTGGGCAAGGCCGTATCGTCGATGATCAGCCAGGCATCGTTGTCACCGACCTGCCTGTCGGCTTCGGCCAGCAGCGCCGCCTCAAGCGGTGCTTCGTCCCACAAGCCGCTGGTAATGAAATGGTGCAACCGGTCGTAACTGACATCATCATCGCGCGTCGCCATCGGCTGTATGCTCTTGCGATCTCCAGGACCGATCAGGCCCGCGATATACGCCGGACACATCCGGGAGCGCGTCTTGTGCCGCAACGCCGATACAAACGGTGCCAGCCACTCATCCAGTTCGTCACGCCAATCCCAATCCATCGCCAGCCTCCACAAAAGCTGGCTCCCTATGAATCACCGGAATCATCGCTGCGGAATCCCGAGAACAAAACCATTAACAGAAATCTGCCAAAGTAGTGCTAGGTGTCTGGTTGCGATAGATCATTGGGACATGGTAAACAGGGCCATTGCGGATCACGCGTGGCGTTTTGCTGCTGTTTCAGATGAGGTGTCGTAATGGTTCAGATACATCCCCAGGCCCGAACTACCCCTGTTGTACGGGCAGAGATTGCCCGTTCCAGCGAGCCCGCCAGTGTGCTGGCCAAACGCTATGGCATCAGCGACGAAACAGTCCGCAAATGGCGCAGTCGCGGCGAGCATGCGGTACAGGATCGCTCAAGCCGGCCCGCCCGCCTCAACTGGGGCATGAGCGAGGAAGAGCGTGCTATCATCTGTGCCGTGCGCCGGGCAACCGGCTTTGCGCTGGATGATCTCACCTTCGTGCTCCGGCATTTCCTGCCCCATCTCAATCGTGACAGCATCTATCGGGTGCTCAGGGCCGAGGGGCTTAACCGCAGACCGCCCAAACCTTCTTCACAGCCCCGCAAAGGTCAGGGGCACTTCGCCGATTACGATCTCGGCTTCATTCACATCGACATCAAACATCTGCCCAAATTGCGCACTGCCGATGGCGAGATCCGCAAGCGCTTCCTCTATGTCGCCATCGATCGCTGCTCGCGCTTCGTCCATCTGGCTGTCTACGATGCGGAAAATGCCGCCAATGCGATCGCCTTCCTCAAGGCCACAAGAAAAGCCTTGCCGTTCCACATCACCCATGTCCTGACAGACAGAGGCTCCTGCTTCACCGCTGACAGCTTCAGACAGATATGCGCAAAGTACCGGATCAGCCATCGCACAACAAAGCCCTATACCCCGCAAACCAATGGCATGGTCGAACGCTTCAATGGGCGTGTGGCCAGCGAGGTGCTCGGGATTACTGTCACCGGGCATGCCGATCTCGAAATCCTGCTAACCGGCTTCAATCATGCCTACAACCAGCGAAGGCAGCGCGTGCTCAACGGCATCTCACCATGCCAGAAGGTGGAGGAACGGATCAAACTGATACCGACGCTTGCCAATCCGCGCTACAAACCTGCAGCGCCCGATAATCTTATGGCCAAAGTCGATGACGTCTTATATTATGTCAATGATCTATCGCTACCTGACAATTAGTCGTGCCAAGCAGGGCGTGCAATGGCTCTTGTCTGATGTCTGCGCTCATCGGCCAAAACATCGGCTGGCCAAGTGGTTCTGGTAAAAACTCTGGCCTCGACCAAGGGTAGACTATTGACGGCACCCGCTTTGGATGGCTTTGGCATGGAAGATTGGCCATTTTCTTTCGGCACGGGTGTCCAGGTCCAGCCGGTGGTTGTCAGTGTGGCTTGTTAAGGCAGCACCAGAGACCTGCCTGATCGCGACCGCGCTATTTTCTTGTCGTCCAGCACCTGCACTGGCGCATAGTGCGCGAACCGCGCTGATTTGCCAGTGACAATGCGGCCTTTAAAACAGCCATACAGAAAGCGCGTCCTGCTGGATTTGACCGCACATTTCATGATCTGGGTGGGACATTTATCGCATAGCTGGCGCAGAAAGAGCTTACAGATCAGGAGATAGCTCGAATTGTGGGCTGGGAGACGAAGCGGGTTGCGGAGATTCGCGCAAGATAAGTGGACGATCAGCGCCTGATCATAAGCATGTTGGACAGGCTGGAGGGGTGAAAAGTTTGCAGTGGGTTGCAGACATTTTCAAATAGGTGGCATCTCACCACGCCTAGGTCATTGAAAAATGGCAGGGGTGACAGGATTCGAACCCGTGGCCCTCGGTTTTGGAGACCGATGCTCTACCAGCTGAGCTACACCCCTGCAGGATGCACGCGCCTCTACTGCGCCTTTACCGCAAGTGCAAGCCCCTGCGCAAATCCCCAAAAAATTCCCTTCTGTTCTCCTGCCCTGTCAGGGGCGGTTGCGCTCTTCTTCCAGCTTGTCTGAAACTGATTCGTCATGTCCTGTCCCGCTGGACAGGAAAACCAGCCCCATCAATGCCGATGTCAGCAGCATGGCGGCACCGATTCCCAGCGCGGTTGCAATATAGAAATGCACGGAAACCATGCCATTTTCCTTGTAAAGCAAGGCCATGGCAATGATAACGACCGCAACGGTCACCAGCAGCATGAACCGCATGAGTCGTTTATAGCGCGCCCACGCAAAAGCAGCCTTTTCCGGATCATCAAGCGGGGATTTGGGTATCATGCGCCTATTGTGCTCCTCAATTGCGGTGAGTGTAAAGCTTGAATCATGCTTTTCCGCTGGTTCTGTCGCAAATTTTTGCAGAGGCTGCCAGGTTCAGAACCTGGAGCGGGATGACATCTGATTGCGCTTTGCACGCCTTCGGCTCCAGTTTCCGTGAGGAGATGGATATGAGTAATTTGTATTGGCTGACGGATGAGCAGATGGTTCGCCTGCGTCCCTATTTTCCAAGAAGCCACGGTCGGCACCCCTCAAATACGACAAACCCAGATACAAACGGCACAATCGCATCGAGATCTTGTTCGGTCGTCTCAAAGACTGCCGTCGCTCTCGCTGCCACGGTTCTCTTCTGGCTTGATCAACGACTCCTGATCTTAAAATTATGAATAATAAAAATTGGATGCAAGGAAAGCCATCCTGACTCTTGGATCAGGATTTATCGAGTAAGACGGATAGGTAATAATTACTGATTCATCGTGGCAAAGAAATCTTCGTTGGTTTTGGAATCTTTCATCTTGTCGAGCAGGAATTCCATGGCATCCACAGTGCCCATCTGCATCAGGATACGGCGAAGAACCCACATCTTGGTAAGCTGATCCTTGCCAACGAGCAGTTCTTCCTTGCGGGTGCCGCTCTTGCCGACATCCAGCGACGGGAAAATGCGTTTATCCGCAACCTTGCGATCCAGCACGATTTCACTGTTACCCGTGCCCTTGAATTCTTCAAAGATCACTTCATCCATCCGGCTACCCGTATCAATCAGAGCGGTGGCAATGATCGACAGTGAGCCACCTTCCTCGATATTTCGAGCCGCGCCGAAAAACCGTTTTGGCCGCTGCAGGGCATTGGCATCAACCCCGCCAGTCAGCACCTTGCCCGAACTGGGCACAACCGTATTATAGGCACGACCCAGACGGGTGATGGAATCAAGCAGGATAACAACATCCTTCTTGTGCTCGACCAGACGTTTGGCTTTTTCAATCACCATCTCGGCCACCTGAACATGGCGGCTTGCCGGTTCATCAAAGGTTGAAGAAATCACCTCACCATTAACGCTGCGCTGCATGTCGGTGACTTCTTCAGGCCGTTCATCCACCAGCAGGACCAGCAGGAATACTTCGGGGTGATTATCCGTAATCGCCTTGGCAATATTCTGCAGCAAAACTGTTTTGCCGGTGCGCGGCGGCGCCACAATCAGCGCACGCTGTCCCTTGCCCTGCGGAGCGATAATATCAATCACCCTGGCGCTCTTGTCCTTCACAGTCGGGTCAAGCGTATCCAGCCGCAATTTCTCATCCGGATAGAGCGGCGTCAGATTGTCAAAATTGGTCCTGTGGCGCACACTGTCAGGATCATCAAAATTGACGCTGATAAGGCTTGTGAGGGCAAAATAGCGCTCTCCGTCACGCGGGGCGCGAATCTCGCCTTCTACCGTATCACCCGTGCGCAAACCCCATTTGCGAATCTGGTTGGGTGAGACATAAATATCATCCGGCCCGGCAAGATAATTCGCTTCCGGACTGCGCAGAAAACCAAACCCGTCCTGCAACACCTCAATAGTGCCAACCCCCATGATAATCTGGTCATAGTCTTCATCTTCGGCCAGTTCGCGCAGGATGCAGAACATAAGATCCTGCCGCCGCATGGTTGATGCGCCTTCTACGCCTAGTTCTTCGGCCATTTCAACCAGTTGGGCGGGAGTTTTGCTTTTCAGTTCTTTCAGATGCATGGGGATGATTCCAGGTAATAAATTTGGCCGACAGGCCAGTTTGGGCAGGTCATTGGGCTTGGAGAAAGCGGACCTTTCATGCCGATTGGCACATCACGCGGCCTGAGACAGGGTGTTTCATACGCGCAGCCTGTATCAGCGTCAATCGCGATTACACCCTGCTTCACTCAGCCGGACGAAGAAATCTCTCAGAACGGCTTGATTACGACCAGAATAACAATCAGCGCAGCCATGAGTCCGGGAATTTCATTCAACATCCGAAGGGACTTTCCCGCAATTGTCCGCTCACCTCTGGCAAGCTTTTTCGCATAGGCGGACATCCATCCATGATAGCCAGACAAGAGCAGCACCAGAAAAAGTTTGGCATGAAACCAGCCTTGCGAAAAGGCACCTGTGTTGATTGCCAGAGCCAGCCCCAACACCCAGACAACAATCATGGAAGGGAGCAGGATGATCCGCAACAAACGCTTTTCCCGCCCGATCCACTGCAAATCTTCTGCCGATCCGGGCGCAGATTCCTGATGATAGATAAAATAGCGCGGCAACATGAACAGACCGGCCATCCAGAAAATCACGAAAATGATATGGCCCGCTTTCAGCCAGTAATAGGTCATGGAAAGCAATTCCTGCATGGCGGCTCTTTAGGATCAGAATTTGCTGATGTCACCCCGACAACTGCACCCGAAATAATCAAATCTTCCATAGCCGCACAATATCCAGCAGGGTTTCAACATGGGCTATCGGTGTGTGCTGGCTAATCCCGTGGCCAAGATTGAAGACGTGAGGACGATCGGAAAAAGCGTGCAATATCTGCTTCGCACGCTCTTTCATCCATTCTCCTCCGGCAAGCAGGAGAAGAGGATCTAGATTGCCCTGAACCGGCATGGATTCAGGCAGATTCTGTGCAACCCAGACCGGATCAAGAGTTTCATCCACACCCACAGCCTGAACGCCGGTTTCGCGGGCATAGGCAGGGAGTTTTTCTCCTGCACCCTTGGGAAAGCCAATAACCGGCACATCAGGAGCCTGCTCGGCCAATGCAGTTACAATGGCGGCATTAGGTGCTATAACCCATCGCTCAAATTCATCGGGTGCCAGACTGCCCGCCCAGCTATCAAACAATTGCACCGCTTCTGCCCCGGCTGCAATCTGCCCCAGGAGATACTGGATCGTCACCTTGATGACCGCGTCAATAATGGCCTGAAACGCCACCGGATCTCGATAGGCTATTGCGCGTGTTTCAAATTGGTCGCGACTGCCTTCGCCTGCCACCATATAGGTCGCCACTGTCCAGGGGCTGCCAGCAAAGCCGAGCATGGTTGTTTCCTTGCCAAGTTGCGCACTGACCTTGCGAACGGTTTCATAGACCGGATCAAGCCGTTCAGGCACGGCATCCAGTATATCGAGATGCTGATCGACAAGCCGCGGGGAGAGTTTTGGTCCTTCACCTGCCAGAAACTGTAAATCCTGTCCCATCGCATAGGGAACGATCAGGATGTCGGAGAACAGGATTGCCCCGTCAAAGCCAAAACGTCTGATAGGCTGGATTGTGACTTCGGCAGCCGCATCGCTATCATAGACAAGATCGAGAAACCCGCCCTTTTCAGCACGCAAGGCCCGGTATTCCGGTAGATATCTTCCTGCCTGACGCATAAGCCATACAGGCGCCTGCCCGGATTTGTGACCACGGATTGTATCAAGGAGAAGGCCGGGCATGAATAAGGTCCATTCAAAATAATAAATATTTATATAAAGGATGATGGAGTCTGTTGGCCCTGTGGAAATCGGGGACAAGCATCCCCTGCCCGATTTATCCTGTCTTGAATAGGGTGGATCTGAAAACAGACTCGTCCGATTCCATGAGTCAAACAGTCTTTTTCCCCATTGTCCCCAGCCTGTCGATAATGCTGCCAGCCTGTCCACAAACTGACTACGTAAAATCCGGTAATGAGGATGAAATCCATTCCCGAACTTGTCCGATGTTTCTTCCCGTGGTTTATGCTTGGGTTTTTCCACAGAGGGTAAAAGGGCCGCGAAAATGGCAAGGACTCACTTGCACCTCTTATCGGATTCTACGGGTGAAACCCTGGAAATGATAGCCAAGGCTGCGCTGGCGCAATTTGATGAAGCCGATGTTATCCGCCATTTCTGGCCCATGGTTCGTTCCCGCCAGCATCTGGACCGGATCATTGATGAAATTGCGGCCCATCCCGGCCTGGTATTATATACGCTGGTCAACCATGAAACCCGTGAACGGCTGGAATGGCATATTCGCAATCTGGGCCTGCCTGCTGTTGCTGTGCTGGATGAAGTAACAACCGCGCTGGAAGCACAGCTTGGTCAGCAGGCTCATGGCAGGCCGGGTCGGCAACATTCTATGGATGAAGCCTATTTCAAACGGGTTGATGCCATCCAGTATACAATTGCGCATGATGATGGTGTTGGCTGGGAAAACTGGGAATATGCCGATATTGTTCTGGCCGGGGTTTCACGAACATCCAAGACACCAACCAGCATTTACCTTGCCAATCGTGGCTACAAGGTTGCCAATATTCCACTGGTTGTGGAAAGCCCGCCTCCATCAGCCCTGTTTGGCCTGCGCCATCCTCTGGTGGTTGGTCTGACCACGGCGCCGGAGCGCCTGGTTCAGGTGCGGCGCAACCGGTTGCTCAGCCTGAATGAAGCGGGGGAAACAGCCTATATAGATAATGACAGGGTTCGCGCGGAATTGCAGTTTGCCCGCCGTATGTTTGCGGATAATGGCTGGCCGGTGATTGATGTAACCCGACGCTCGATTGAAGAAACGGCTGCTGCCGTTATCCGTTTGATGAATGACCGTCGGAAACCGGGCGCTGCAGAAAACGGCCATCAGACTACCGGAATAAAGCCCATATGATCATTCTTGCCTCAAAAAGTGAATCGCGTCAGGCTATGCTGCGAGCGGCGAAGGTGGATTTTAAGCCTGTTCCTGCCAGTGTGGATGAACGGCTGATCGAACTCTCGCTTGAGGACAAAAGGCCACAAAGTGTCGCACTGGCATTGTCCGAAGCCAAGGCGATGGCGGTATCTGCCGGCATTACGGGGACATATGTGCTGGGAAGTGATTCCCTGATTGTCGCGGATGGCCAGCGCTTTGACAAACCGGAAAGCCGTGAGCAGGCGGCAGAACATTTGCGGTTTTTTTCCGGCAAGGTCATGGAATTGCACAGTGCTGCAGCACTGGTGCGGGATGGTGACCTGATCTGGCATCATGCAGATTGTGCAAAACTGCATGTGCGAAAAATGAGCGAGGATTTTATCCGCTATTACCTTGATATGGAGTGGCCAGCAGTGCGCCATTGTGTCGGGGTTTTCCGGATCGAGGCCGCAGGCGTGCAATTGTTTGATCGTGTGGAAGGGGATCATTTTACCATATTGGGTATGCCCCTGCTGCCGGTTCTGGCTGCCTTGCGGACCTATGGAGAATTGCCTGGATGAGCCAGCCCTATGCCGAAGTCATTGGTGATCCGATCAGCCAGTCCAAATCACCGGCAATCCACAAGTTCTGGATTGATCGTTCCGGTCTGTCAGCAGATTACCGCGCCTGCCATGTCACTCCTGCTGATCTGGCAGATTATATCTCCACCCGACGCAAGGATTCCCTGTGGCGGGGGTGCAATGTCACCATGCCCCATAAACAGGCTGTCATTCCCTTTCTGGAACGGCTTGATCCGCAGGCAGAAAAAATCGGCGCGGTAAATACGATTATCCCTGAGCCGGATGGCAGTCTGACCGGATATAACACGGATGCAGACGGTTTTCTTGAGCCACTTCGCAAGATGCTTGGTCACTCCCACCTGTTTCGAATGGCGCGGATTATCGGAACGGGCGGGGCATCGCGGGCGATTATCGTGGCTCTGGCAGCACATGGGTTTGTCATTGTTCTGGCGGGGCGCAATCCGCAGAAAGCCAAGGCTCTGCTGGATGAGCTGGACCCTGCAGGCGAACATCACACTGCCCCGCTGGAACATTTTGCCAGTAGCACGGACTTTGCCTTTGATGATCGGGCGGGGTGCCTGGATCTGGTTATCAATGCCAGCCCGCTGGGGATGAATGGTCAACCCGATCTGGTCATTGACTTCAGCCATGTGCCACCGGGCAGCATTATCTATGATATCATCACGGACCCGGTAGATACACCGTTGCTGAAAGAGGCAAAGACACATGGATTGCAGACAATTAACGGGTTATCCATGCTGATAGGGCAAGCGGCGATTGCGTTTGAAAAATTCTTTGATTGTGCGCCTGACAGAGATGATGATGATGCCCTGCGTGCGCAGCTCAAGCGATGGATGGGTTCTGACACAGGGCTTGCCGGATGACTAAAGTTTCCAGAAAACCCGATTCACCGGAGTCGCCTTTTATTCTCGGACTTACCGGATCGATCGGGATGGGAAAATCCACGGTCGCGGGGATATTTCTTGAAGCAGGTGTTCCGGTGTTTGATGCCGATGCCGAAGTGCATGAATTGCAACGCCCCGGTAGCCCTCTTTTGCCAGAAATCGAACGCGCTTTTCCCGGTTCTACCGGCCCGTCAGGCGTCGATCGGGAGGCTTTGGGCAAACAGGTGTTTGGCGACAGGGAAAAACTCGCAAGGCTGGAGGCGATCATTCACCCGCATGTGGCACAAAGGCGCCAGGGTTTTCTTGCGGCCAACAAGGATAAGCCTTTGCTTGTATTTGATATTCCCCTATTGTTTGAGAAACAGGGCTGGCAGGAGGTAGATGCCATCGTGGTTGTCTCGGCACCGGCAGATATGCAACGGGCACGGGTTCTTGCCCGTCCTGGCATGACGGAAGAAAAATTCCACCGGATTCTAGGCCAGCAAATGCCGGATGACCAAAAGCGTGCCCGCGCCGATTATGTCATTGATACCGGCACCAGTCTCGAACAAACCCGTATTGCTGTGCAGTCCCTGATAGGGCAGCTAGGCAGATGAATCTTTTGGATGGCTTACCCAATGGAAAGATATCTCCTATAATGATCTACTAAGCGGCACAAAACCCTTGTGCTGCGCGATTCAGAAACCGATATTGATAAAGATGCGTGAAATCGTTTTCGATACTGAAACAACAGGCCTGAAAGCCCGCGAAGGGGACCGTCTGGTGGAAATCGGATGTATCGAACTGATTAATCGTATGCCCTCCGGGCAGACCTATCATGCCTATTTCAACCCGGAGCGTGATATGCCGAAAGAGGCTGAGGACGTGCACGGGCTGTCTGAGGTTTTTCTTTCGGACAAACCGCTATTTGCCGATTGCACGGCTGAATTGCTTTCATTTCTGGGTGATTCACCTCTTGTGGCGCATAATGCGGGTTTTGACTTTGGCTTCCTCAATGCCGAACTTGAGCGTGCAAATTGTGCTCCCGTTTCGCTCGACCGGATGGTGGATACGATTGCGATTGCCCGCAAACGCCATCCCGGTGCCAAAATGAGCCTGGATGCGCTTTGCACTCGCTACGGGATTGATCGCAGCCACCGGATCAGACACGGAGCATTGCTGGATGCCGAATTGCTGGCCCAGCTTTATATTGAGCTGACAGGCGGCAGGCAAATCGGTCTGGAGCTGGCAAGCAATAGCGCAACTCATGACCCGGATCAGGACAAGGCGCTTCAGGATACGCACAAGCCGTCAGTAGCCGTCTCTGGCCCTGCACGTATTTTTCGTGAACCCCGACCACATCGTGCCAGTGCCGAAGAGCTGGCTCGCCACGAACAGTTTCTAAGCCGGATGGATGCGCCCATCTGGGGCAGGTAAGCCTGCTGATCATGCGCGAAGAAGGAGAAAATACAATGGACATCCGCGTGTCTGGCCATCAGATGGAAACCGGTGCAGCCCTGCAGGAGCATGTTTCGGATCGTCTGAACCTGATTGTTGAGAAATATTTCAGTCGCGCGATTTCTTCTCATGTCACAATCGGAAAAGCCGCCGGGGGGGCGTTCAGTTGTGATATCGTAACGCATGTAATGCATGGCCTGATCCTCAAGAGTCACGCCGAAGCCTATGATGCCCATGCAGCATTTGATCAGGCAGCAGGAAAAATCGAAAAACAGCTCCGCCGTTACAAGCGTCGGATTCAGGACCGCCACGTGCAGGCCGCTCACGCCCTGCGTGAGGAAGAAGCCGCTTACCGGATTTTTGCTGCAGCAGGCGAGGATCTCGAAGAAGTCGAAGTGGTCGATTCTCCGCCCGTTATTGCTGAAACGACTGCTGATATTCCTGAAGCCAGCGTTGCGGATGCGGTAATGATGCTTGATTTGCGCCATACTGGTGCATTGTTCTTTAAAAATGCTGGCACCGGACGGCATAATATGGTTTATCGCCGCCGAGACGGGACGATTGGCTGGGTCGAACCACGTTAAATTCTGACATCAGCGTATTTATTGCTGGTGGTGTGTAACAGAATTTCTTGAAATTCAGAGATATTGAGCCGGAGGCATTTTCTGTTTCCGGTTCAATCTAATCAGGAAACACCCGCAATTTCATGAACGCGTTACTATTCTGATGAATCCAAATTTCAAAATTGTTCCCGAAGCAGTGGTTATCGGCAAGGTGGACAGCAGGGCCGCTGCGCTTGAGCGGCTGGCGCACATCTTTTCCGGTGCCTATGGCCTGTCTTATGATCTGGTCCTTGAGCGACTGGAAGAGCGTGAGGCTTTGGGCAGCACAGGATTTGTACGAGGGGTAGCGATTCCCCATGCGCGGGTTCCGGAAGTGAAGCGCCCCAGTGTCGCTGTATTGCGGCCACTGCAGCCGGTTGAGTTTGATTCAGCCGATGGAATGCCGGTTACTCTGGTGTTCGGGCTGCTCTCGCCTGACAATGCCGGTGTCACACATTTACACGCTCTTGCTGCCATTTCCCGGTTGGTGCGCGATGATACTATTCGGGAGGCTCTGCAAATGGCACCCGATGAGGCTGCACTCTTTGCCCTCATCAATAATGCGACAGATCGTGATGCCGCCTGATTCCAGCGATATTGCCGATCAGCACGGAGCGGCACTCCATAATCGGGCGCTGGAGCGCATCTATGCAGCAGCACCAGTCAATTCCCTGTTTTCCTCTTCCCTGACCATCCCTGACAGTGGCGAGGCGGAAATACGTTTTACCGTTGATGAGCGTTACTATCACGCCGCAGGGGCAGCGCATGGCACAATCTATTTCAAGATGCTCGATGATGCAGCCTTTTATGCTGCCAACACACTGGCAACTGACAGGTTTCTGCTCACCACTTCGTTTAATCTTCACTTCACCAAGCCTGTGCGTGAAGGGGAAGTGATCGCCTATGGAAAGTGGATTAGCGGGAAACGCCGCGTTTTTGTTGCTGAATCGCGCCTGGTGGATTTCGAAGGTGATGAAATAGGTCGGGGCACCGGCACGTTTATGCGCTCTCATATCCCCCTTGCGGGTTTGCCGGGCTATCGCAATGATGAGTCCTGATCTTGCAACATTGCGGTTAAATGCTGAATCTTTTGC
>JBKEEC010000198.1:0-13682 GCA_047975785.1 Sphingomonadaceae bacterium
ATATTATGACGCAGCGCGGATATACGCGCAGTGAAGTCAATAGCTGTCTTTCAGATGGCGCCAGCGCCAAACGTCTGATTGAAGCCAGCCAGGCCAGCTGGGAAAAATCCGGCATTACCGGCACGCCAAGTTTTGCCATCAATGGCACAGTGCTGGCCGACACACATAGCTGGAAGATTCTGCAGCCCCAGCTTGATGCACGGCTTAAATAGCACCACCACCACAAGGATACCTTCCGCGCCAGCCAGACATAAAGCAATTGTGGCAAACTGCAGCGCAGGGCTTCTCTCATAAAACCGATTCCGCTATTCCTGATTGCAACATTTACCCCAGGATCTGGTCTGAATGAAATTATCACCGCTTTATACCCGCTCCCTCGTTCTGGCCCCTGCCTTGCTGGCACTATCCGCCTGCAACTCGAATGAGGCGGATGATGGCTCTGTCACCTCAGCCGAACCTATCGCCCCCATCGCCGCCCCGGCGGGCCAGCAATGGGCAGACAAAGTGGTTGAAACACCCGAAGGTGGCTATGCCATGGGCAACCCCGATGCGCCGATCAAGCTGGTTGAATATGCTTCCAACTCCTGCAACCACTGCGCCGATTTTTCAGCTGACTCATCTGCCCCCCTGCGTGATAGTTATATCGCGAGCGGCAGGGTCAGCTACGAATTGCGCAATCAGGTCCATGATCCGATTGACCTGACCTTTGCCGTTCTGTCGCGCTGCGCCGGTCCGGAAGCTTTTTTCCCGCTGGTGGAACAGGGCTTTGCCAATCTCGGTTCCACCTTTGCCCAATTACAGGGCAATCAGGCCATGTTTGAGCAGGCCATGACTTTGTCTGGTCCTGCCCGGATGGAAGGAATCGCCCAGGCCTCAGGCATGTTTGATTTTTTCGCCGCAAGAGGGATTTCAAACGATCAGGCGAAGCAATGTCTCGCCAAAACGGAAACGGCTGAAAAAATCGTCAGTAATTCCGAAACCCAGTCTGAAGAACTGGGCATTACCGGCACCCCCACCTTCTTCATTAACGGCAAAAATCTCGGCACGCAGACATGGACGACGCTGGAGCCGATGCTGCAACAGGCAGGGGCACGGTGATTATCGTGTTTCCCGGCAGGTAGGAGCCTGTTTCCCGCATGGAAATCAGGCGCCTCAAGCTCAGTGGTTTCAAGAGCTTTGTCGAGCCTGCCGAATTGCGAATTGAGCCGGGGCTGACAGGGGTTGTTGGCCCCAATGGCTGCGGCAAATCCAACCTGCTTGAAGCCATCCGCTGGGTCATGGGGGAGAACTCTCCCAAAAGTATGCGCTCCGGCGGGATGGAAGATGTTATCTTTGCCGGAACAGCCAACCGCCCCCCACGAGACTTTGCCGAAGTTGTCCTTCATGCCGCAGATGATAGCGGCGAAGATCTGGAAATCATCCGCCGGATTGAACGCGGCGCCGGTTCTGCCTACCGGGTGAACGGTCGCGATGTCAGGGCAAAGGATGTTTCTCTCGCATTTGCCGATGCGGCCACAGGCGCTCACAGCCCCGCACTTGTAAGTCAGGGCAAAATCGCACAGGTCATCGCAGCCAAACCTGCCCAGCGCAGGATGATGCTGGAAGAAGCCGCCGGAATAGCCGGACTGCATGTGCGCCGCCGTGATGCCGAAGGCAAACTCCGCCAGACCGAGAGCAATCTTGCCCGGCTGGAAGACCTGATAGCCGGGATTGATACCCAGATTACTTCCTTGCGCCGTCAGGCCCGTCAGGCAGAACGCTACAAGGATCTGAGCCAGAAAATCCAGACCACCGAAGCACAATTGCTGTTTGCCCGCTGGCGTGATGCGGCCCATGCCGCACAATCCGCACGGCGTGATGCTGAAACCGCCAATCTTGCGGTTGAGCAGGCACAGCTTGAGGCAAAAGACGCCCAGAGCGCACAGCACAAGGCAGCAGAACTGCTTGCGCAGGCGCGAGAAGAACTGTCTGACAGGAAACAGGATGCCAGCGCACATGGCCACCGCATGTCGGCCCTCACCAGCCAGCTTGAAGCCGCAGAGCAGCGCCTGTCTGACCTTGAGCGCCAGCGCCAGCGTCTGGTTGAAGATCGCGGAGAAGCAGACCGGCTGACACAGGACGCGGCACTCACACTCGCCCGGCTGGAACAGGATATTGCCAAAAGCCAGACCATGCTGGCAGAAGAGGAAGCCAGGCGCCCATCCCTTGTCAGCCAGCTGGAAGAGGCAGACAGGGCAAGCCGTGCCGCAGAACTCGCACTGGCCAAAGCCACGGCAGATCATGCAGGAGTAGAGGCTGAATGGCGCGTGGCCGAAGCCGAAGTCCAGCACGCGCAAAGCCAGCTTGATCGACTGAACCGGGAAGTCGCCCAGAGGAATCAGCACTTCGAACAGATGGAGTGCGCTGATGACGTTGAACAGGCACTGGCCGACGCAAAAGCCGCAGCCGGACAGGCGACCCTTGATCTTCAGGCAGCACAATCAGAACGGGAAACGCTGCTGGCACGCAAGCAGGAATTGCAGGATCTGCGTGACCGGATTGCCGAACGGCTTGCTTCTGCAAAAGCAGAGCTTGTAGGCGTTGATCGGGAATATCAGGCACTGATGCGTGATCGTGATGCCCGAAAAAAGCAAGCCGGCAAGGCTGGCAGCAACCCGGCGGTGCTTGATCTGGTTCATGTCAAACCCGGTTACGAGCGTGCTCTGGCCGGTGTTCTCGGACGCGATGCAAAGGCACCAACCGGCAATCCGCCTGCGGATCAGGATGGCCGTTTCTGGACAGGCGCCTCTGTGCCTCAGGCCGTGCCGGACAGTCTTCTGCAGTATATTATTGACTGCCCGCCAGAACTCTCCGCACGACTGGCACTGGTTCATTGTGTCCCGGATGACGATGGACGCATACTGAATCCGGGAGAATGGCTCGTAACAATCAACGGCCATTTACGCCGCTGGGACGGCTTTATCGCGCGCGGAGAAGGCTCTGCCGAAGCTGCCCGGCTGGAAGCGGACAACCGGCTGAAAGAACTGGAAGCACTGCTCCCTCCCTTACGTGAAACGGTGCAATCCACTGAAGCAGAGCAAGCCACATGCGGCGCAAGCCTGCAGCAGATACAGCAGCAATTGATAGCTGCGGAACGCGAGGCACAACGCATTGCAGAGGCCGAGCGTCAGGCATTGCGTCAGCTTGATCAGGCAGAGGCCGCGCTTGAAAATCATGGATTGCGGATGGCAGAGTTGCAGCAGGCACTGGAAGATCTGCGCGGGCAAATGGCTCAGGCAAAAACAGAGCTTGAGGCGAGCCAGTCCCGGCGCGACAGCCTTCCACCACCTGAAACGGGCCGGGCCAGCCTTGATGCAGCTCATGCCAGAAACGAGGCAAGCCGCAGCACGGTCCAGACCGCCACCGCTGCCCTTGCCTCTCATGATCAGGGCCTGGCCGTCACGCGTGAGCGCACTGCATCCTTGCGAAGTGACATGGCCAACTGGCAATCACGCTCCAGCGAAGCCAGCCGCAGACTATCCGACATGGCCCGACGCCTTGAAGAAATTGCCGAGGAACACGCTGTCTTTTCCGCCAAGCCTGAAGGGCTGATGCGAGAGCTGGAACAGGGGGAAGAAATTTCCTCACGGCTGGGCGAGCAGCTTGCCAAAGCAGAAGCCGCTATTGATGAAGTCCGGCTTGGTGCAGAACGCGCCGACCAGACTTTAACAATTGCCAATGAAGCTTTGGCCGTTGCTCGTGAAACGCGCGCTTCTCTTGTCGCAAAGGCAGACAATGAAGAAAACCGGCGGAGTGAACTCGCGCGCATGTCGGGTGAAAAATTCCAGTGTCCGCCTCCTCTTCTTGCCGAGCGCTTTTCCTTCGATGCCGATGAAGTGGGCAATACGGAGCAGATCACCGGAACACTGGACCAGTTAAATAGCAGTCGAGAACGTATTGGCCCGGTCAATCTCGTCGCACAGGATGAATTGCAGCGGCTTGAGGCCGAGCACTCAACCAGTGCAGAAGAGCAGGCCGAATTGCATGAGGCTGTTAACCGTTTGCGCGGCTCTATCGGTAACCTCAACCGCGAAGGAAGAGAGCGTCTGCGTGCTGCCTTTGAGCAGGTCAACGGACATTTTCAGCACCTGTTTACCCGGCTGTTTGAAGGCGGGCAGGCCCATCTTGCGCTGGTCGATCATGATGATCCGCTTGAGGCCGGTCTGGAAATATTCGCCCAGCCCCCCGGCAAGCGGCTGCAATCGCTCACACTCCTTTCAGGCGGAGAGCAGGCGCTCACTGCAATTGCCCTGATTTTTGCTCTTTTCCTGACCAATCCGGCGCCAATCTGCGTGCTGGATGAAGTGGATGCACCGCTGGATGATGCCAATATTGACCGCTTCTGCGATTTGCTTGATGCCATGTCCCGCGAGACTGCGACACGCTATCTGATTGTCACCCATAATGCAGTGACCATGAGCCGGATGCACCGCCTGTTTGGGGTAACGATGATCGAAAAAGGTGTGTCGCGTCTTGTCAGCGTGGATCTGGGAGCAGCAGAAGAACTACTTGCGGCCGAATAATACCAAACCCAGATGAGCAAGGCTCATCAGGGTGGGCAGTGCCATCAGGCCCGTGTTGCAAACTCCTCTGCCCCCAGAGCCATCATGGATTCGCTGCCCGTTTCAATCTTTCGACGCAGTGCGCCTGCATCCGGGGTAAAGCGGTCTGCATAATAGAGAGCAGTTGTAATTTTTGCTTCATAAAATGCAGCATCATCACCCGCACTGCCCAGTCTGTCCCTGGCAACTTTGGCCATGCGCAGCCACATCAGACCAATGGCGACAATACCCATGATATGCATGTAATGATACGCGCCAGCCCCCAGATTATCGGGGTTGGTCATGGCGTTTTGCATGAACCACATGGTTGCTGCTTTTTGTTCACCAAGGGCCTTGTCCAGTCTGGCGGCAATCGGGCCAAGTGTTTCATCATCACGGGCGGAAGCTATTTCCTCATCCACCATGGCGAAAAATTCCCTGATCGCCTGCCCGCCATTCATTGCCAGCTTACGACCGCACAGATCCATGGCCTGCACGCCATTGGCGCCTTCATAAATCATGGTGATCCGCGCATCACGGACAAATTGCTCCATCCCCCATTCGCGAATAAATCCATGGCCACCATAAATCTGCTGCATATTTGTTGCGGTGACATAGCCCATATCAGTGCCATAGCCCTTCAGCACCGGCGTCAGCAGGCTTATCATCCGGTCTGCAGTGCTGCGCTCTTCCTCGCTTGCCGCGCTATGAGTCAGATCAACCAGCAATCCGCCCCACAGGGCAAGTGCGCGCATTCCTTCGGTGAAAGCCTTGGCGTCCATCAGCATTCGACGCACATCCGGATGAACAAAAAGCGGATCGGCCCGCTCATCCGGCTCTGCCGGACCTGTGAGAGCGCGCCCTTGTCGGCGTTCCAGCGCATAGGTCACGCCATTCTGATATGCCACCTCTGCCTGTCCCAGACCTTGCAGCGCAACCCCGATGCGGGCCGCATTCATCATGATAAACATGGCGGCAAGGCCTCTGTTTTCTTCGCCGACCAGCCACCCTTTTGCGCCATCGTAATTCATGACGCAGGTTGCATTGCCATGAATGCCCATTTTCTCTTCAATCGAGCCACAACTGACCGCGTTGCGCTCTCCCGGACTGCCATCCTCATTCAGAAGAATTTTCGGCACCACGAACAGGGATATGCCTTTCGAGCTATCAGGCGCGCCGGGTGTTTTGGCCAGCACAAGGTGGATAATGTTTTCCGTCAGATCATGCTCACCGGCAGAAATGAAAATTTTGGTGCCAGAAAGGGAATAGCTGCCATCCTCCTGCGGCTCTGCTCTTGTCCGGATCATCCCCAGATCCGTGCCAGCATGAGGCTCCGTCAGATTCATGGTGCCCAGCCACTGACCCGAAACCATTTTGGGCAGATAGAGCGATTTCAGTTCCTGGCTGCCGGTTGCCACCAGCGCCGAGACTGCCCCCGTTGTCAGCCCCGGATACATCGCAAAGGCCTGATTGGCCGATGACATATATTCTTCCACCACCAGCCCCAGAACATGCGGCATACCCTGCCCGCCATATTCAACCGGCTGGGACAATGTCCCCCAGCCCGATTCCTGATACTGCCTGAATGCCTCTTTGAAACCTTCCGGCGTCGTGACTCTGCCATCGGCATGGCGCACGCAGCCCTGTTCATCTCCCACCTGATTAAGCGGAGCAGTCACTTCGGCACAAAACCGGCCCGCTCCATTGATAATCGCATCCGTAACATCAGGAGTTGCCGCTTCAAAAGCAGGAAGGCCGGAATATTGTGAAATATCAAGAAATTCATTCACAATAAAGCGCGTGTCACGGGTCGGGGCTGTGTAGCTTGGCATGAGATAATGTCCTTGCCTTGAGTAGCGGGGTAATAACGATGACGGAGATTATTTTTCCAGATCTTCAATAATTCGGATAAAATCCGTTAATTCCTTGATGGAAGATTCAATATCAGCTTTTTGCGCCTTGAGCTTTTTTACATGGGAGCGACATTTTTCAATTGTAACCCGGCGTTGCTCCACCCGACCATCATCCAGATCGTAGAGATCAATCATCTCCCGGATTTCAACCAGACTGAAGCCGACATTTTTCGCGCGCATAATCCATGCCAGACGGGCGCGATCACGCTTGGAATATACGCGCGTTGTCCCCACTCTGGTAGGGGCGACCAGACCTTCATCCTCATAAAAGCGCAGGGCGCGCGCCGTGCAATCAAACTCCGCCGTCAGGTCCGAAATGCTGTATTGCTCCCGCTCCAGCCGGTCCGGGCGATCCAGATGCGCCCCTGCATGACGGGGAGAAAAGCCGGAATCAGTGCCTGTCCTGTTCATAAGCAGGATAGTGTCGAACCTTTACGTAAACGTCAAGCAAATATTTGAAACCCAGATACTGGTCAGATACGGGCAAGTGAATCACCCTCAAGTTTACGGTAAAAACAGCCGATCGCCCCTGTGTGACATACCGGCCCTGCAGGCACCACACGCATAATCAGAGCATCCTGATCGCAATCTACCAGAATTTCCTGAACATTGAGAATATTGCCTGAAGTTTCGCCTTTCTTCCAAAGGCTCTGTCGTGAGCGTGAATAGAAATGCCCAATTCCGGTCTGTCGGGTCAAGTCTAGCGCTTCCTGATTCATAAAAGCCACCATCAGGACTTCATTCGTATTGATGTCGACCACCACAGCCGTCAGCAGTCCGGCGCTGTCAAACCTGGGCATGAATTCCGTGCCCTGTTCACGACAATCAGTATTATATTGCAACTTACACAAGGATTTTCTTCCTTTTAATCTCCGTTGCATCGGGAATAGATGCTTTGTTGCAGGATAACCACAGCCTGAGTCCAAAATCCACGCCAATCGAACATGGCACTTTTATGTAAGCCAAAGAAATGGAAAGAAGGGCGAGCCTTCACGAGGGAAGGCGAACTGGCCACAGGCGCATATAGCCAAAGCACGCGTCAGGTTCGGGGAAATAGGGTTGAAGCATATGCGCAAGCTGGCTCGGCCTGAAAATGAGGGGCGGGCCCGGCATCTACTGGGAGGTAGGGTGTCAGTTCCCACTGCGGAAGGGCCCAACAGTTTCGTCACGTAGCGCTCGATATCTCGATGATATCGGGCGCTTCTGATTCCGGATTGGTGCTTTTCAGGCAGTGTCGGAAACCCGCGCAAAACATGCGATAATCACAGTCCTCGCTCCGGCTTTTTTCAGCGTTCTTACACAGGCAAAGCTGGTTGCACCGCTTGTCAGAACATCATCGACCAGAACAATATCCGCGCCTGCTACATCAGGGTAACAGCGTTTATTTACCGCAATAGCGCCATTCATAACCTGCAGCCTTGCCTTACGCCCCAACCCTTCCAGCGGCGGCGTGCGTTTTTTCCGGATAAGGGCATCGGGAATAAGGGCATCTCCGCGCATATGAGCGAGTTGCTGCGCGAGCAATGCCGCCTGATTAAACCCTCTGTGCCATAATCGCCAGCGATGCAGCGGCACCGGCACAAACAGTTTGCTCCCTGAGAACTGCTGCAAACGGGCATTGATGAGTCGCGCCATCATTGGTGCAAGTGCGATACGCTTTCCATATTTCAGGGAAAGGACCAGCGCACGCGAGGTATCATTATAGAGTGTTCCCGCGCCGATCCCGTCATGACAGGGCGGTGCGGCAAGACACGGCGCACATTGAGCCGCCCCTGCGGTTACGACACTGTCAGGCAATGGCCTCTGGCAGGTCATGCAGGCAGGCTCCCCCGGCAAAATCAGGCCCTCCCAGCAATCGCCACATAACCCGTTCTGACTGGCAATGGATTCACCACAAAGCGGGCATCGCGGAGGAAAGGCAAAATCCATAACCGGGCCGAGAGATTCGTGTAATGACCGGGCGATTTGCATTGTAATGCGCTGCCAGTCTTGCACTTCATGCGCAAGGCCGCCATCGGGATCATGCCATGTCCAGTAACACCCTCCCCCAGATTTTTTCCCGTCAAAGGCGCTGCGCAACAAAACAGCGCGCCCGCAACTTGCAACAGTCTGGCCAAGCTACGGACTTTCTGCATCGGTCCATTGCCGAAGATATGATCGACCGGCTGGACTTTATGCGGTTTGTGCCTGAAAAAGCCCTGATTACAGGTGATCTGAGCGCCCTTCTGGTTGAAAATTTGCACAGCAAGGGCACGGAAACCATCCTTGCCGACCCGGACAGTTTTGACGAAAGCGAGCCATGGCCGTTCGGTCCAGTCAATTTTATTGCCAGTATACTGAGCCTGGATACCGTCAACGATCTTCCTGGCGCCCTGATTCACATACGCCATGCCCTGCGTCCCGGCGGCATTGCCATGATCAGCTTCACTGCGGCGGGAAGCTTGCCGGTTCTGCGCCAGTCCATGTTTGTCGCAGATGCAGAGCGCCCGGCTGCCCGACTGCACCCCATGGTTGATAATCGCGCCGGTGCCGAATTGATGCAGCGCGCCGGTTTTGCCCGTCAGGTTGTAGACAGCTATACCATTCCGGTCCGTTATAGCAGTCTTGAGCGGCTGGTGCAGGATTTACGCGAACAGGGTCTGTCCAATGTTCTGGCCAGCACCGCACCGCAGCTCACCCGAGCAAGTGTAGCGCGCGCGCGAGAAGCCTTTCTGTCACATGCCGATGATCAGGACCGGATTACCGAAAAATTCGAGATCATCAATCTGACAGGCTGGAAAACATAAAGCGGGAGCACAAAAAACCGGTTCCCGCTTTACGCCATCTCATTCTAATCCAGAGCCGCTTGCGCTGCTGCAAGCCGTGCGATCGGCACCCGGTAAGGTGAGGCGCTGACATAATCGAGGCCAACCTCCTCACAAAAGGCGATGCTCGCCGGATCGCCGCCATGCTCGCCGCAAATGCCCAGTTTCAGATCTGCGCGGCTAGCTCGCCCGCGTTCCGCCCCCATCCGGACCAATTGCCCTACCCCTTCTATGTCCAGACTCACAAACGGATCGCGGGCATAAATGCCCTTGTCTACATAAGGGGCAAGGAAACGGGCAGAATCATCACGTGAGACGCCAAGGGCTGTCTGGGTCAGATCATTGGTTCCAAATGAGAAGAATCGTGCCTCTTCCGCAATTTCACCAGCCATCAACGCTGCGCGTGGCAGCTCGATCATGGTTCCGACCAGATAATCAACCTGACGGCTTTTTTCTGTAAAGACCTGTGTGGCAACCCTGTCCACCAGTGCTCGCAAAATCTCAACCTCGCGGCGGGTCGCCACGAGCGGAATCATGATTTCCGGCACGGGTGCCTCGCCAGAAGCTGCCCCCACATCGCAGGCAGCTTCGAAAATGGCCCGCACCTGCATTTCGTAGATTTCAGGGTAAGTGATGCCCAGCCGGCAACCACGATGGCCCAGCATGGGGTTGAACTCATGTAACTCATCTGCCCGCCGTTTCAGATGATCGACCCCCAGACCAGTGGCATTGGCCAGTTCCTCGAACTCGGCATCCCCATGGGGGAGAAACTCATGCAATGGCGGGTCCAGCAGACGTATCGTGCATGGCAGTCCGGTCATGACTTCGAAAATCTGCTGAAAATCATTGCGCTGTTCTGGCAGGAGCTTGTCCAACGCAGCCCTGCGGCCCGCTTCGTCTTCCGCCAGAATCATTTGCCGCACAGCACTGATGCGGCTGGCATCGAAGAACATATGCTCCGTCCGGCACAGGCCGATTCCTTCTGCACCAAACTGGCGCGCCATCCGGCAATCTGCCGGTGTTTCCGCATTGGTGCGCACACTCATGCGGCGATATTTGTCAGCCCACTCCATCAGAGTTCCGAAATCGCCAGCCAGTTCCGGCTCGATTGTCGCCACTTCACCGGACATAACCTGTCCGTTCGAGCCGTCCAGCGTGATGATATCCCCCTCTTTCAGAGCAATATCAGCAATTTTCAGGGCGCGATTCCCAAGATCAATCACCACCGCCGGAGCACCGGAAACGCAGGGGCGCCCCATGCCGCGTGCAACAACGGCAGCATGTGACGTCATGCCGCCACGAGCGGTCAGGATACCCTGGGCTGCGTGCATACCATGTATGTCTTCGGGGCTGGTTTCCACCCTCACCAGAATAACTTTCTCCCCGCGTCCGGCCCATTGCTCAGCCGTATCCGCATCCAGCACAATCTTGCCGCTGGCTGCACCCGGAGAAGCAGGCAGGCCCGTCGTCAGCACAGAACGCGGAGCATCCGGGTCAAGCGTGGGGTGAAGCAATTGATCGAGCGCCATAGGATCAACCCGCAATATGGCGGTTTTTTCGTCAATCAGGCCCTCTTCCACCATATCCACCGCCATTTTCATGGCGGCTTTGGCAGTCCGCTTCCCGCTACGGGTCTGCAGCATCCACAAAGTGCCCTGCTGCACGGTAAATTCAATATCCTGCATATCGCGATAATGACGCTCAAGCAGATCAAACACACGGGCCAGTTCGCCATAGGCATCGGGCATGGCCTCTTCCATGCTGAGCGGTTTGGCACCTGCCATTTCCCGTGCTGCTTTGGTGAGATATTGCGGAGTGCGGATGCCTGCCACCACATCCTCGCCCTGCGCATTGATCAGAAATTCGCCATAATAGGCCCGCTCTCCGGTGGCCGGATCACGGGTGAAAGCCACACCCGTTGCACTGCCATCGCCCATATTGCCAAATACCATCGCCTGCACATTGACTGCCGTGCCCCAGTCTGCGGGAATATCATTCAGACGGCGATAGACTTTCGCCCGGTCTGAATCCCAACTGTCAAACACGGCAGAGATTGCACCCCAGAGCTGTTCGGTCACATCCTGCGGGAAAGGCTTGCCCTGCTCCTGCTCGACAATGGATTTATATTCCGCGACAAGCGCCTGCCAGTCTTCTGCCGTAAGGTCCGTATCGGCATACAGATCCTTGTCTTCCTTGGTTATTTCCAGCGCTTCTTCAAACAGGCCGTGGTCAATGCCCAGCACAACATCGGAATACATCTGGATGAACCGACGGTAGGAATCCCATGCAAAACGCGCATCAGCCGAAGTTGCGGCAAGGCCCTGCACCGTGTCATCATTCAGGCCCAGATTGAGCACAGTATCCATCATACCGGGCATGGAGACACGCGCACCGGAACGGACCGAGACAAGCAGCGGATCAGCCGCATCGCCAAATTTCTTGCCTACCGTTGTTTCAATATGGCCCAGAGCCTCGGTCACAGACGCACGCAACTCAGCAGAAAAATCAGCGCCTTCAGCCAGATATTGCACACATTCTTCGGTCGTGATCGTAAATCCCGGAGGGACCGGCAGACCGATGCTGGCCATCTCGGCAAGATTGGCACCTTTACCGCCGGTTATGACCTTGTCTTTGGCACGAGGATCATCATGGCGCGCATTGCCGCCAAATGTGTAGACCGTTCTATTCATCATCAAATCCGCTGAATTGCGTGACTGGGACGGGTTAGAAGAGGCAGAAGCAAGCGCGACTACCCTTCGATTCGCGAGAAATCGGCGACGTTGTGCACCGCAGCACGGAAACGTGCAAGCAGATCAAGCCTGAAGGCCCGTTTGTTTGCATCCGCATCATTGACAGTCACCTCTTCAAAGAAGCGATCTATCGGTGCCCGAAGGCTGGCAAGAGCAGCCATCGCACCTGAAAAATCTTCAGCCTGAATATCTGCAGCCGCTTTCGGCTCGGCCAGTTCCAGCGCATTGATCAGAGCCTGTTCCGCCCGTTCAGGTGTGTAGGAAAGGGGCGCGCCTTCCCACTCCTCTTTCTTCAGGATATTGGCTGCGCGTTTATATCCGGCCAGAAGATTGGCCCCGTCTGCCGTTTCCATAAAACCCTGCAGCGTCTTCACCCGCGCCAGAAGGCGGACAAGATCATCCTCCCCGCCGAGAGCAAACACGGCGTCGATCAGATCATGGCGGACGCCGGCCTCGCGCTGCTGGACCTTGAGGCGCTCGGCAAGGAAGGCAAGCAAATCCCCTTCTGCCACTTTCATACGTAGGCCATTTTCCGTCAGCAATCGAATAACGCCTAATGCCGCCCGCCGCAGGGCAAAAGGATCTTTTGAGCCGGTCGGTTTCTCATCAATGGCAAAAAAGTTTGTCAACGTATCCAGCTTGTCCGCCAGAGATACCGCCACCGTCACCGGCGCGGTCGGCACATCATCGCCCTGCCCCACGGGTTTGTAATGATCTCGTATGGCGTCCGCCACATCATCGGGCAGGCCTTCGGCACGGGCATAATAACCGCCCATAAGCCCTTGTAATTCGGGAAACTCCCCTACCATTTCAGTAACAAGATCAGCCTTGCACAGCCTCGCCGCCTGTTCGGTCAGATTCGGGTCGGCACCAGGCACAATGCCTTCTTCAGCCAGCCAGCGGGCCAGCTTTGCCACCCGGTCCACCTTGTCTGCCACAGTGCCGAGTTTTTCATGAATAGTTATACGCTGCAGCTTCTTCGCCTGATCTTCCAGCAGCACCTTGCGGTCGTGATCCCAGAAGAAACGCGCATCGGAAAGACGGGCGGCATGCACCTTGCGGTTGCCTTCGACAATTGTCGGGCCACGTTCTTCTGCCGCAATATTGGCGGTGCAGACAAAAGCATTGGCAAGGCGCGGAGAAAGGTCGCCTTCTCCAGCAAGGCAAACAAAATATTTCTGGTTTATTCGTGCCGTTAGCTGGATAACTTCAGGAGGGACCTCAAGAAAATCCGCATCAAACCGGCCCAGCAGAGGCACAGGCCATTCTGTAAGGCCTGCATTCTCAATCACCAGGCCTTCGTCTTCAATCAGTGCCAGCCCTGCATCGGCAGCAGACCGGGCCGCCCCATCCCGAATAATGGCTTCACGCTCTGCCTGATCAACGATGACATGGCAGGCTCGCAATTTTCCGGCATAATCATCGGCAGATCCAATCGTGATTGGTCCCGGCGCATGGAAACGATGGCCGCGCGTCACATAGCCCGAAGTAATCCCGCCAATGGAACATTCAACCAAATCATTGCCCAGAATCGCGACAATGCCGGAAAGCGGCCTCACCCAGCGCAGGCTTTCCGTGCTGATAGAAGCAGCCCCCCAGCGCATGGTTTTGGGCCACGAAAAAGCGCGAATAATG
>JBKEEC010000199.1:0-8493 GCA_047975785.1 Sphingomonadaceae bacterium
ATCCTGCCCCCGCTTTTCCTGCGGCTGGGGTTTGTCATGTGTGCGCTGGAAGGGCGCGTGCGCAAGGTGGTAATTGGCGCGCTTGGGATATTCGCGCTGGCAGGCGTCAGCATAATGGTTGTGCGATTGGTCGGCACGCTGTCTCATCCTGAAAAGTCCATCGTCACGCACTGGCAAGAGTCACGATGGATAGGCGAGACGCTGCGCGCAAAGGGCGTTCGAGGCGAGATCGCGACGCTCTCGCCACACCTGACCATTGATTCAGGCTATACGCCGGATCTGCGTTTTACAGCAGGGCCATTCATTTTTCGGTGGGCTGACCCCGCCCGCATTGAGCAGATCAAGGCCGTGGGTGCAGTAACTTCGCTCAATGTTGACGCAGCATTTGCGAAAAGACCGCCTGCCGCGATCGTTACCGGCTATGAGAAAGGAGATGGCAAGCACCAGGCCTCCGATCTCGACAGGCATCTAAGCGACTATGCGACCAGGCAAGGTTATCAGGCGGTTGCTAGCCCATTCGGTGCGGCGACCCTGTATGTAAGGCCTGCTGCTGTCCGCGGATATTCACCCCGATGATGGAAGGCCTGCCTCGTGGCTTCCAGCCTTGCGGTAAAAGGGGAATCCCAGCCGCTTCAAGGGTTGGAGCTGCGTGGCAATGCGATACGACCGCTGCCCTGCCGTATTTTTCTCCCAAGTTTACTCCCAAGCCGAAAGCTGGCTGCGCGTGAATTTCCTTGGATGTAGTGGGACACAGATTAGGAAATTAGTCAAGGATTCCAGCCAAATTCTGGACGAGGCTAAAGATCCTTGGATGAGGTGGTGGCGGAGACGGAGGGATTCGAACCCTCGATACGGTTGCCCGTATGGTTCCTTAGCAGGGAACTGGTTTCAGCCACTCACCCACGTCTCCGCAATACGCATTGGCTTTGCGAAGGGCGGCCTATAACGGCCCTGACTGGACAGGGCAAGTAGGCAATCTGCGGTTTTCGAAAACCAGGCGAAAAGTCACTTTCTGACTCAGGTCATCGTATTTTCGATTCGGTTCATCGTCGATCCATTGCCGTTGGAGCATGGAAGGATTCTATAATACAATACAGTCAATTGCGTTAACAAGACGGACAAGGATCATGATCAGCTTTCCTCCAGAACTGGGCCGCATTGCAACCAGCGCACTAGGGGGGCTGGCGATTGCCCTTGCTGCAACCAGTGCCGCAGCACAGGATGTCCAGACGGTTGACCCGAACACCATGATCGATGGTGATCTGGTTGAACAGCCTGGTGATGCGCCTGTTTTTGATGTCCCTGTCTATACGATGGAGGATGATGGGGCCGGTTCTGCTCCTGCGCCTGCTCCTTCAGTTGACGGAATCGATCAGTGGAGTGACACGGCTTATGACATTGGCAGTGCAGCAAATCCCGATATATCTTCCAATGTAGCGCCGCAATGGTCCGATCCGACATCTGCAGCTATTGAGGCATCGGGTGATCCGGCAGAGGCTGTGGCGCAGAACGGGACTTACAAGAAAGATGACCTGATCGGAGCAGCCGAGGGCATTTTTGGCAAGGGAGCACAGGGCCTTGCCAGTATGATAGAGGGTTTGCTTGACAAGCAGGGCGAGCCAAATGGCTATATTGTTGGCCGGGAAGGGGGCGGAGCGTTTGTGCTCGGCGCGCGTTATGGTTCCGGCACACTGTATCACAAGGTAGAGGGTGAGCGTCCGGTTTACTGGACCGGGCCTTCTATTGGTCTGGATGCCGGGGCCAATGCCGGCAATGCCTTTATCCTTGTCTATAATCTGTATGATACAGAAGAATTGTATGAGCGTTATCCGCAAGGGGAAGGGCAGGCCTATTTTGTAGGCGGGCTGAATGCGAGCTATCTGCGCAAGGGCGATGTTGTGCTTATCCCCATTCGTGTCGGCGCGGGGCTGCGGCTTGGCATCAATGCGGGGTATCTGAAGTTTTCAAAGAAGCAGAGATGGCTGCCATTCTGAGCTTTCGGTTCGCATAAATATCGGGGACATCCCCGGATCGGATCCGGGCAGGATCAGACGCGCGCAGGCAGGCCCGCATCACGCAGGGCCTTGTGTGCATCGGCAATGGAATAGGTGCCGAAGTGGAAGATCGAGGCTGCCAGCACCGCGCTGGCATGGCCCTGGGTTACGCCGTCTACCAGATGCTGTAATGTGCCAACACCTCCGCTGGCGATTACCGGCACCCGCACGGCATCTGCAATCATGCGGGTGAGTGCCAGATCATATCCTGCCTGTGTTCCGTCTCCATCCATGGATGTAACGAGCAGCTCTCCTGCGCCAAGATCTGCCAGTCGCCGGGCATGATCCAGAGCATTAATGCCGGTTGCCTGTCGTCCGCCATGAGTAAAAATTTCCCAGTGGTGCCCTGTCTTTCGCGCATCAATGGAGGCGACAACGCACTGGCTGCCCATGCGGTTGGCGATTTCTGCCACTACTTCGGGTCGTGAAACCGCAGCACTGTTGACCGCGACCTTGTCAGCCCCGGCCAGTAATAATGCGCGTGCATCTTCCACCGTGCGAACACCGCCACCAACGGTAAGCGGCATGAAACAGACTTTTGCAGTGCGCTGGACAATATCCAGCAGAGTGCCTCGCCCTTCATGGCTGGCAGAAATATCAAGAAAGCATAATTCATCTGCCCCGGCGGCATCATAGGCCTGTGCCTGTTCGACCGGATCACCAGCATCTTTGAGGTCAATAAAGTTCACGCCCTTGACCACACGGCCATTGGCCACATCGAGACAGGGAATGACACGAATACGGACAGTCATGCCCGTGCAGCCATTGCCAGAGCGGCTGCCAGATCAAGCCGGCCATCATAGAGGGCGCGACCCGTAATCACGCCTTCAATCCCTTCTGCCGCGTGAAGCGACAGGATATGAATATCATCCAGCCCCTTGACACCGCCACTGGCGATTACAGGCATATCGGTCTGGCGGGCAAGTTCAACCGTTGCATCAATATTGCAGCCCTTGAGCATACCATCGCGGCCAATATCGGTGAAGAGCAGGCTGGCAACGCCGGCATCTTCAAACCTGCGGGCCAGATCCGTAACGGGAACATCGGATATTTCGGCCCAGCCTTCTGTTGCAACCATTCCGTCACGGGCATCGACGCCCACCACGATTCCGCCTTCATATTCGCGGGCCATATCCTTGACAAATTGCGGGTCCTTGAGGGCAGCTGTGCCAATGACGATGCGGGCCACGCCCAGATCAAACCAGCCTTCCACCGCTTCGCGTGTGCGAATACCGCCGCCCAGTTGCACATAGCCGGGAAAATCGGCCAGAATTGCTTCTACGGCAGCGCGGTTGCGGCTCTCTCCTGCAAAGGCACCATCGAGATCGACAACATGCAGGTGCTGTGCGCCCGCTTCGGCGAAAGCCATGGCCTGCGCAACCGGATTGTCGCCATAAATGGTGGCGCGGTCCATATCGCCTTCTGCCAGGCGAACGACCTGTCCGTTTTTCAGATCAATGGCGGGGAAAACAATCATGTCCGAGTGTCCGTCAAGGTTTCCAGTCGAGAAAGCGCGTCAGCAGGCCAAGCCCGTATGACTGGCTTTTTTCCGGATGAAACTGCACACCCAGAATATTATCCTGTGCCACAGCGGCAACCAGCCCGCCGCCATGATCGGTCAGGGCTGCAATGTCCTGCGCGCTTTCCGGCTGAAAATAGTAGGAATGGAGAAAATAGGCTTCCCCCGTTTCCAGCACGGGATGATCATGCAAATGCGGTGTGAGCGCGACATCATTCCACCCCATATGCGGAACCTTGATCGTCGGATCGGTGCGTTCGATCGGGCGGACATCACCGGCGATCCAGCCAAGGCCATCGGTTATGCCATGCTCCAGCCCCCGGCTGGCGAGCAATTGCATCCCGACACATATACCCAGAAACGGAGCACCGCCAATCCGGACCCGCTCACTCATTGCTTCAATCAGCCCTGAGATAGCCTGCAGGCCATGGGCCGATGCCCGGAAGGAACCGACTCCGGGCAAAACAATCCTGTCTGCCGCGCGCACAATATCGGGATCAGCCGTTACCCTGACGCTATGTGCTCCGGCGTGATTCAGCGCATTATGCACTGAATGCAGATTGCCTGCTCCATAATCAATCAGGGCTGTGACTTCAGCCACCAAGCTGCCCTTTGGTCGAGGGAACGGCATTCCCCTTGCGCGGGTCACGCTCAACCGCATGACGCATGGCGCGGGCAAACCCCTTGTATATTGCTTCGCATATATGGTGGTTGTTCTGGCCGTAAAGCAGTTCGATATGCAGGGTTATGCCGCAAGCCTGTGAAATGGAATGGAACCAGTGTTCGAACAGCTCGGTATCCATTTCGCCAAGCCGTTCCTGCGTAAAGCTTGCATTCCATACCAGAAATGGCCGCCCTGAAATATCGAGCGCGACACGGGCAAGTGTTTCATCCATGGGAGAATAGGCGGCGCCATAACGGCCAATTCCGGCCTTGTCGCCCAGAGCCTGCGCAATAGCCTGACCAAGAGCAATCGCGCTGTCTTCTGTCGTATGATGCTGGTCAACATGAAGATCGCCGGTGACTTTCATGGTGATATCTATCAGCGAATGGCGGCTGAACTGCTCCACCATATGATCAAGGAATCCAATTCCGGTGGATATTTCATAATTGCCGGTTCCATCGAGATTTACCTCGACAAGAATTGCGGTTTCGCTGGTTTTCCGTTCTATCCGGGATATTCGCATGATGCTGGCCTATAGCCGAGAAGAAGAATGGCGCAAGGATTCCCGCTTGACCAGAGCGACTGACACCGCCACTTGTCATAAATTATGAGCGACGATACGCCCGATAGCCTGATCCCTTATGACGAAATCGTGCAGGAAGCCTTGCGCGCCGTCGTTGGCCGCGTGCTTGGAGAGATTGAGCAAACCGGCGGTTCGCTACCAGGGAACCATCACTTTTACATCACATTCAAAACCCATGCGCCGGGTGTCGTGATTCCCGGCCATTTGCGTGAGCGTTTCCCCGATGAGATGACAATCGTTCTGCAAAACAAGTTCTGGGATCTGAATGTAACGGAAACAGGCTTTTCGGTAGGGCTGACCTTTAATCAGGTGCCTGCCAAGCTGGAAATTCCTTTTGGTGCGATTACGGCCTTTGTCGATCCGGCGGTTGATTTTGGTCTTCAGTTTCAGGCCGCTGTGGCAGATATGGCGCCTGAACCCCATGAAACCGCAGAAAATGATGCTCCCGGAGACGGGACGGAGGAAAATGGCGGTGATGATCCGGACAAAGGGCAGGATGACGGGTCGAATGTCGTGACAATAGATTTTGGACGAAAGAAATAGCGTTTGCATTCGGATCTGTGGCCGGATCTATGACCGGATCTGTGGGAGGCAATCATGCCGGATGATAATTCTCAAGAGGGCGGCAAGGGCCAGGATGGCACCATGCCAGAGGCCGGTCAGGCAGTCATTCGTCTGTTCCTGATTGATACTGCAGTGCAGGCCCTTGCCATAATGGTGAAACGGTTTGCCAAACAGCGCGCGATCCATGAAGTTGAAGGCGATGTGGAAAGCACCACCGGAATCCGGGTAACGCGCAGGGAAAGGGCAACCAGCATAGCCGCGAGCCGGCTGGCCACACGCTCGGCACCGGCCGCACTGGTTATTGGCGGCGGCGTGGCAATGGTGCTGTGGTATCGCTATGCCAAAAACAAACGGGATGAGAGGCGGGCTTCCGCACAATTGACGGAAGCAAAAAATGTAGCGGGCAGGGCTGAATCGCCAGAGCTGGATGATCAGGCTTGATTCCGCAGGCGACATAAGCAATTGCCCGCCCATGAGCGGCACATTGTCTACTGATAAATTCCATCGGCGCGGGCTGATGTTTGTCCTGTCATCGCCATCAGGGGCAGGAAAAACCACGATTTCACGAAAACTGCTGGAGGCTGATCCTGCTATCTGCATGTCCGTTTCCGTAACCACAAGGCCCATGCGCCCTGGCGAAGTGGATGGCAGGGATTATATCTTTACCGACAGGGCCGGTTTTGACCGGATGGTAGCCGAGGATGCCTTTCTGGAATGGGCAGAAGTTTTTGGCAATTGCTATGGCACACCACGCGCGCAGATCGAGGCTGGCCTTGTTGATGGGCAGGATTACCTGTTTGATATTGACTGGCAAGGCACGCAGCAGCTTTACCAGCGTATGGGCAAGGATGTTGTCCGGGTATTCCTTTTGCCTCCCGGTATAGAAGAACTGGAACAGAGGCTGCGTGCACGGGGCACCGATTCCGAAGAGGTGATTTCTGGCCGTATGGCGCGGGCAAAGTCAGAAATCAGCCATTGGGACGGCTATGAATATGTTGTCGTGAATGATGACATTGAGAGATGTTTCTCCAAGGTAAAAACCATACTGGAAGCAGAACGTATGCGTCGTTCACGCCAGAAAGGGCTGATCGATTTTGTGCGCTCAATGATTGGCTGATACTGGCTGATCAGGGGGTCATTCATCCTGCATGGGGGTAATGGTCAGGCGCAGCTTTTCCAGCGCACTGGCTTTCAACTGATGAACCCTTGGCACGCTGACTTCAAGAATTGCGGCTATCTCGGACAGGTTCAGTTCCTCGACAAAATAGAGCTGGATCACACATTGCAACCGTTCAGGCAGGGCAGCAATGGCTGCAATCAGTTCCTCCCGGTTTTGGAATGAAGCAGCGCCGCTTCCGGGTCAGGTTCTGCAGAGCGGAAATGGCCGCTGGTATCTGCGTAACAGTCTTGCAGGGATTCGAATTTTACATGTTCCAGCTCTGCGCGCTGGCGATGATACTCATCTACTGAGATCCCCAGCTCTGCCGCGATCTCATGGTGCCAGGGCTGTCGGCCCAGACTGGCAGACAGGGATTGCGTTACCGTATCCAGACGTTTGCGCCGGTTTGCATTGCCACGCCTGTCCGGAGAGGCAGAGCGTACCAGATCGACCATGGCCCCGCGAACACGCAGTTTTGCATAGGCTGCGAATCCGTCCTCGCACGGTCCTTCATGCCGCTGGGCCGCTTCGGTCAGGGCAATAAGACCTGTTTGCATCAGGTCTTCAACCTCCACCATACCGGCTGTGCTTCCGCCCAGATACCACGCATATTTGCGGACAACAGGCATAAATCTTCGCACCCGGTCAGCAATATCCGGCCCATAGGCCTGAGCGGCGCGAAATGTATTCTGATTATGTATCATACGGGAAGGGCCTCTTTTGGAGAAATTGTAGGGGGTGTGCCTGTGCCTGTGTCCTCAATGGCTTCATCAGCAGGCGCCTCTCCGATCACGGCAAGGACATGAATGGGCTGGCCAGACGGAAGTTCATGGATGGAAAGCACGACGCAGCCCGGCGCACGAAGGCGCACAAGCTCGGCCAGTGGCCGGCGCGATGGTCCCTGAACAATCAGTGCCGGAGTGAGGGCACCTGCGGGCCGTCCTGCGAGAACCGCAGCGATATTATCACCAATCAGGCGGGCCAGATCCGGCTCAATAATGAGGCTGGCGGATACAGGGTCAGGAGCTGATGCCAGGATTGCCTGCTCCAGTGCGCCGGACAGGGTGATAACAGGCAGGGTTTCATCCGGCCCGCAAATCTGGCCGGTCAACAGAGTGCCCAGTTGGCGGCGGATCAGGTCTATCATGGTTGCATGATCGGTGCTTTGCTGCGTGGCCTCGGCAATGGCAGAAAGCACCGGCAGCGGATGCGCCAGAGGAATACCATCGGCCAGCAAGGCCTTGAACAGACGTGTCAGCGCGGCGAGTGTCAGGGGCTGCGGCGTGAGTGTTTCGACCAGATGGCTATGACGCTGCTGCACATTATCGAGCAATTGCTGCGCTTCATCCGGGCCAAACAGACGATGCGCCTGAGGGGTGAGCAATTGGCCGATATGTGTTGCAATGACGCTATGCGGATCAACAACAAGATAGCCTTCTCCAATGGCATGGTCGCGCGCCGCAGGTGTGATCCAGACAGAGGCGCAATCAAAGCTGGGATCGCGGGTTGCCTCACCTTCAATAACAGTTCCGGGGGGAACATCGCCCGTATCAATGGCCAGCAGGCGTCCCGGACGCAGGGTTCCACTGCCAATCGGCACGCCGCCCAGCAGGATACGGTAATTATCTGGCGCCAGGGTAAAGCTGTCACGAATACGGAATTGCGGGACGACAAAGCCGAAACTCTCGCATAATTGCCTGCGTAGCCCTGTTAGTCTGGAAACAAGGGGTGCCCCTCGTGTTTCATCGGCAAAATGGACCAGCCCGTAACCAAGCTCTACCGTTACCAGCGCATCATCGCTGATATCGGAAATGGCAATATGGGCAGGATCGGGTGCAGGAAGGTCAGGTTCTGCCGTTTCTTCCCTGACCTTGCGACGGAACAGTGCGCGCCACATGGCAAGTGTGCACAGGCCAAGCGGCAGAAACACGCTTTGCGGCATGGCCGGAA